>JAFQOI010000117.1 GCA_017403285.1 bacterium | reverse complement strand
ATTATTGATAGGTTTTCTTTGAATACTTCATTCAAAAAAATACTACCTTCTTTTGTTTTCACGCTAATTCCAGCGGTGCTATACATATTTAATAAAGGATTTTTGTCCACATGGGATGAAAAAATTGATAATATAACATACGATACTTGTTTTTCATATATAAGTGCTTTTCTCTCAGAATACAAAACTGTATTGTTTAACGAATATTCTATGTTTATTGCCTTAATAGTAATAATTTTAGTTTATTTAACTACAAGAAATAAAGAAAAAAATGAAAAATTCATCATTTCAATTTTGTCACTCGTTGCGGGATTATTCGCATTTCTTAGTAGTTTACTCTTCGCTGGAATGCGAGAAAATTATACGTTTATATCTCATTTGGACATTATAATTCAGGCAAAAACAACCTTTTTAATAATTATATTCTTATTAATTTCATATATTTTAAATCAAAAAAGATCACTTTATATTTTGTCTATAATTGCTTTATTTGTAACTCTTTGTAGTATTTCCATTGCTGAATTATCTTCAGTTTATCAATTCGCCATTAAGAACAAAGATTATAAAGCAATACACATTGAAAAGTATGCGCATAGGGATATTGAACAATATAGAAATAGATATGTAAATGAATATATTTATCTATGGTGCTTATATAATAACAAAACTGATAATTTAGTTTTTAATGAACTTTTTGAATACTCCAAACCAAGTATTCCATATTATTTTAAATCTGTATACGATGTTGATATTACACTTCATAATATTGATTTCGATAAAATTAAATACTTGCCAAATAATAATAAAAATGCGGTATATGAACACTACATTTCTATAGGTGGGAATGAAATCCCTGAATTTTATAGTGCAGAAAAGCCAAATTTTAATAAATTATTAGATAAAGAAAACTTTTAGTTTTTGCTAATAATATCTTTTGCTGCCGCTTCTCCCATGGAAAAACAACTTAACTGAACTCTAAGTGCTGCTTGGGATTCAAAATCTGCACTAACAATTCTTCCAACAGCATATAAATTATCATATTTTTCACTAATTAATGCTTCAAGTGGCAAATAATAGTTGTTATTAGTAAAATCAAGATTATCACTATTTTGTTTATTTGAATGTATATCTATAGGATAATTAGACGATAATGCAGTATTTTCTGGCTTGTTTCCAGATAGGACATCTTCTTTTGTCATGGTAGTTTTGCATTTAACCCTATATGATTCTCTAACTCCTAAAACATCAGCAATATGAGAAATATATGAATTTTCAAAGCCAGTTAGGTATTTTTTTGCAAAATTAAACAGCCTGTAAATTCTTTCTCTGCCTTGTTTTAAGGCTCTTGAATACACAAATGGATCATTGGGATTTTCATCTTCTTCTAATATAATTCGAGGGCAGTTAAAAGCGATAGAATCTGGGGTTTGAGCCACTGAAAACAACTGAAAATAGGCAGTATCAGTGTGTTTTAGGGTGTTATCATCTATAGCACTCTTAAATAGTGGCGCTAATGCCCATTTTTTATTTGTATCCCAAGTATAGGCAGTTGAAAGGTATGCCCTATCCTTTAGGTATTCAACAGTAGTAACATTTCTATCTGTATCAAAGTTTTCTAACCACGTTGCAAATTTTATCGTATCAATACCAGACAAAATAAATCTTATTCCAGGATTTTGAATTTTTTCATCTGAATTTTGAAAATTACAATTTAAAAGTTGGAAAATTTTCCCACAAGAAGTTGCGTCTATAATATATTTCGTTTCAATATATAACGATAATATCTTGTGGTTTAATTTACAAGTAAATGTGTCTTCAAACTTGTCATATTTGCAATCAATAGGCTCAGAAGAGAATAATACTGCACATTTTACGCTAGAAAGCATATCATCAAGTACTATTTTTAACAATTCTGGGTTAAACCAAGCGTCGTTTCCATCTATATATGTGTGTCTCGCCTGATATTTGTCAGCAAAAGTCTTTAGGTCATTAAAAAATTCGGTATTTATATTTTGTGTATTAGTCTTCATAGATGGAACTACAAGCCCTTGAGTAATAGCCCCACCAAGCACGTCTAACTTTTCTACAAGCAATGTATTAAGTCCGTGTTTTGCAGCAATGTATGCGCTTGCAACACCAGATGTACCACCGCCAAAAACAACTAAATCATATTTCATATTAATACCTCTTAAAAAATTTTATTATAATTAAAAAAAAAATAAAAATTTTTCATATTTGTTCTTATTAAATATCGAATAGAGATATAACGATAATGTCGTAATGTTATACAAATGTTATGATTATATACCTATTCGATATTAGGTGATTAATAATAAAATTATAATATAATATTGTACATGGACGATTTTAATTTCATAAAAACTGATGACGGATCTGTGGGATTGTATTCTGAAATTGCAAATGATATTTTGCATTCTAAGACAGGTGCATTAAAAGAAGCAAATGAAAAATTTATAAATCCTGTAAAAAACCATTTAAAAGAGAAAAACAACTTAAGAATTTTAGATTTATGTTCTGGAGTTGGATATAATTTAAAATCAGCAATATTATTTTTGAAAGAGAAGTCAGTTATCATCGATTGTTTTGATGTTAATTCTAAATACATTCTTTTATCTCCTTTTATAAAAGATTCAATTGAAGACATAGATATTAAATTATTAATTTTATCAGAGATATTAAGGGCAGGTTTTTCTATCGAAGAAATTTATTCTATGATTTTTAAACTAGAGAAAAATGGTTTAAACGAATTTTTGTGCCCTGATATGACAAATTTAATCAAATTAATAGAAAAAGAGGGGTATAAAAGTAACCCCTCGAATCTAAATCGTTCGTTTTTACATAATATATATTATAAGTATATATCTAATAGCATGAAAGACTGCCTAGAAAGCAATAAATATGAGCATATTTCTATTAACTTCAAAGTTGGAGATGCTAGAGAATCACTAAAAATAAGCAATTTCTTCTATGATATTGTTTTTTTAGATGGATTTACACCTCAAAAAGACCCTACATTATGGACAATTGATTTTTTACGCTTAATTAAAACAAAAATGAATAAGAATTCTATTTTAACTTCTTATTCAAAATCGACTCCTTTTAGAAGTGCGTTATTAAATTTGAATTTTCATGTTGGTAAAACTTTTTTAGACAATATTGATATGGGAACGGTTGCTTCAATTAATCCTTGCAATATAAATTCTCCACTAAATGAATATGATATTAAACTATTTCAAACACGTAGTGGTATTCCATATAAAGACTCGAATTTAAACTTATCTCCATCTCAAATTTTACTAAATAGAGAAATTGAACAAAAAAAATCTAATAAACAATCTCATACTTCTTTTTTAAAAGAACAAAGAAATATCTTGTAGATATATAGCAATAAAATAAAGTTTCTTGATAAATGTTATGACTATATATCTAAAAGATATTATATTTTGTTGTTTAAAAATTTTTATTTAAATTTTTATCTAAAAAAAAATAGTAAAAAAATTTTTTTTATAGGGATAAATCTTTTTTCAAAAATAATTATTATTTTTTTTGTGGAGGGAATTATGTCTAATCAAAATATCAAGTTAATGTTAGTCGAAGATAATAAGCTTATAAGGGTTGGCATAAGGTCTATTTTTGATGAAATAGACGGTATCAATGTTGTCATAGAAGCAGAAACGGCAAAAGAAGCAATAAAACAGGCTTCTAATAGCAGTGTAGATATTGTTATTCTTGACTTAAAACTACCTGATAATGACGGAATAACAGTAATTAAGGCGTTTCAAGAGAATAATTCTAACGCCAAAATAATTGTATTATCATCTCATGACGAATACGAAATGATTCACAAAACATTATCATTAGGCGTTTATGCATATATTATCAAAGATATAAATACGGATACATTAATTAATGTCGTAAAAACTGTAAATGATGGGGCTATGTGGTTAGATCCTAAAATTGTACCTATAATTAGAGAAAAATCAAACAAAATAATACCTCAAAAAATAACGAATCGTGCTACGTTTAGGAATTCTCATTCAAATCTTACACAAAGAGAATATGAAGTTTTAAAATTAGTTGTTGATGGCAAATCAAATAATGATATAGCCCAAATTCTTTGCATTAGTGAGCATACAGCAAAAGCACATGTTTGCAATATTATACAAAAACTTGTTGTAGATGATAGAACGCAAGCAGCAGTTAAAGCATTAAAAGAAGGAATTGTATAATTATTTTTTTAAAGTTACGAAATATTAATTTTTTTGAGTTTAATAACAAATAAAATTATCATATACATTATAATCATTGTAAATTCGGAGAGTACATGATGGAATTAAAACAAGAACAGAGAAAAATTAATATAAACGAACTGCCAAGAGAATTACCTGATTTTTCTGCGTCTTTTGAGCCAAAAGACTCTATTATAAAAAAATGGATAACAAACTGGATATTGTCTTCGATATCTAAAAGAACAATAAAAGATAATGATATTTTGCCGGCAAAAACAGAAATATCAAAATATCTTGGTGTCAGTGTTGGCACTGTTCAAAATGCAATTAGATACGTTGAAGATTCTGGTCTTCTAAAATCAAAACAAAAGCTTGGCACAATGATTTCAGCAAGTACAAATCCCTTAGATGTATTGCCAAAATCAACATCAAAGAGAGATAAAGCGGTATTAGCGGTTAAAAAATACATTATTCAAAAAGATTTAAGTATAAATAAGCCTGTTCCTTCAACTAGAAAAATGTCTGAAATGCTAAATATTTCACAAAATACAATTCGCTTAGCATACGATTTAATGTGTACTCAAGGATATTTTTCTTCAAGACAAGTTAGGGGAAACGATTCTAATTGGATATTGATTAAATATCCCAAATTAACTACTGAGGAAATGACAAAAACTTCGTTTGGAAAAGCTGATACACTAGTTGAAAAAATAACAGCAGAATTAAAAAGTTATTTGGCTGAAAACTTTAAAATAGGTGATAAAATACCATCTCATGATGAATTGGCAGCAACTTTAAATGTAAGTGTAAAAACAATACATGACTGTGTAAAAAATTTAAATAGAGCAGGTATTCTCCTTTCGAGAAGAGGTAGATATGGCACTATCTTAGCATCAAATCCCTTAAACTCTGAAAACGAACAACTAAAAGAAAACTTTATATTTTCAAGCGCTTTTGATGCGTCATTTTACAGTTATCAAAAGATTGAAAACAAGCTTCTTGATTTAATTTCTAATGAGTTTAAAGCAGGTGATAAATTGCCTTCAATGAAAGATTTATCAGAAAAATTTGATGTTAGTACTAATACAATTAGAAAAGCCCTTAATTCAATTGCAGAGCAAGGATATATAACTTTTGGAAGAGGCAGATATGGTGGTACCTTTATTGTTGACATTCCTGAAGTAGAAGAAACACAATCATATCAATGGCTTGCAATTAACCCTGATTATATGTGATTTTAATCATTATAAAAACAATTATTGTAATTAAAATTTACATATTTATAAATCAATATTATAAGGTACCCAACAAAATATAGTAATATTCCCTAATGAAAAGACAATTAAATAATGTTAAACTGTAAGTGTAATTCGCCTATACGGCATTTTATATATGTATTAGATAATAAAAATGGAGGTCTCCTATGTCAAGTCCTGCAACAGATGTAAAAACTAGCAAACAAACAATTTCATCCAAATTTACAGAAGAATTCGAAAAATATTTAAAAATGCAATCACTAAAAACAACATTTAATGGTTGTGATATTGAAACTTTTAGTTGGTATAAAAAAATGTTAGGCATAGGTTGTTAAACAATTAGATATAGTTTAATGAAGCAGGAACTCAAAAGGTTCCTGCTTTTTGTTGCAGATTGCTTAAATAGTGACTATTTTGGTTAATTCTGTTAAACTATAGAAAGATTAGAGGTTGCGAATTTGATAAAAAAATTATTATTATTTATATTATTATTTTCTTTTTTAGTATTTAACACACAGTCTGTGTTTGCAGCACAAAATGCTGTAAAAGATGAGGAAATACTTATTATTCTTGATTATTCAGCATCAATGAATAAAAAACTAAACGACAAAACAAGAGCGAGATATGTTTTGTTATATTTATATGATGCACTAGCAACATTGCCTAAAAACACAAAGATAGGACTTAGAGTTTTTGGTCCTGATAATAATTACAAAAATGTCATGCCTCAAAATGTTCATACTTTTAATGATTGTACCGCAACTTATTTAAGAGTCCCTATTGCTGAGAATAATGCCCAAGCTATTACAGATAAATTATCAGAATATACGCATCCTTTTGGGCAAACTCCTGTTGCTTTATCGTTAAAACAAGCAATAGAAAATGACTTTTCTAAATCAAATTCTATTAAACATATTATATTAATTACTGATGGTACTGATACTTGCAAAGGCAATCCTTGTGCATACATGCAATCTGTTTCTAAGACAAGAAAAGATGTTGTTGTTGATGTAATTAGTATAGCAGACGCTGAAGGTAATTATGGAAATTTATCCTGTCTTCCTAAGTTAACAAAAGGTCGTTATGTTGTCGTTAAGTCAACTGATGATATAAAAAAATCATTTGATATAACCTTAAAAACTGATATATCTGTTAAAACTTATGAGCCGGTTTATAAAAATAATACAGTACAAGAAGGCTCTACTTCTGAACCAATAGATTATAGTAATTATATTTTCGAAATTAACTATTAATCATCTCTTGGCATAATGACATAGTTTATAGTTTTTGTTAGTATTGTCTTGTACAGATTACGAGTAAACCATGAAAAAAGTATTATTTTTTGTATTATTTTTTACGTTATCATTGTTGTTTTATAATAATGCAGTATATTCAGAGCCAAATTTTACATATTCTACACCAGAAACATACAAATTTACACCTTCTACTGAAGTTAATAGTGATATAGGCGAAAAAATTCTTTTTATAGTAGATTTTTCAAATAGTATGAATGAAAGGCTAGGTTATAGCACAAAACTTGATGTTGCCCTTTCTACAATGAAAGATATACTTCAAATGATACCAAATCATACTTCTGTTGGATTAAGAGTTTATGGGCATAGAACTGGTTTTACTCCAAGACAAAGTTGCACTGCTTCACAGTTGATTTCTCCCATTCAAAAAAATAATGCTGTAAATGTTTATACAAGACTTAGTTCCATATCCGCAGTTGGATGGACTCCTATAACTTATTCTTTAAAACAAGCAGCATACTATGATTTTCCAAACACTTCAGGAAAAAAAAGAATAATATTAATTTCTGATGGTGGTGAAAATTGTGACGAAAGTCCTTGTGATTTTATTATCGAACTAATGAAGCATAGAGATGACATTCGAATAGATGTTATAGCCCTTGCTATTGGTGATCAAGATGCTAACAACCAATTAAGATGTGTTGCACTTGTTACTTCTGGAAAGTTTTATAATGCTAATACCGCTGCAGAATTAAAAAATAGTCTAAAAGACTCTTTAAATCTTCAAAAAGAGGTTCAAGGGGTTATTATCAATTCAGATATGCAAGGAGTTGGCAAATGAATTATGCGATAATTCTCGCTTCAGGTGCAGGAGAAAGAACCGGATTAAATGTCCCCAAGCAATTTGTCTTAATAGAAAACAAAAGTGTTTTAGAGCGCTCTATTGAGGCTTTTGAGAATCATTCTTGTATTGATAAGATAATACTTGTTATAAATCCATTATTTACTGATTTAGTCCATGAAATTTTGGCTAAAAATAAATATTCAAAAATCAATAAAATATTAACTGGAGGAAAAACAAGACAAATTAGTTCATATATTGGAGTTAATGCGGTTGAAGAACAAGATGCGAAAGTTCTTATCCATGATGCTGCAAGACCATTTGTTTCTGCAAAAATAATTAATGATTGTCTAAAAGCACTTGATAAAAATAATGCTGTAAATGTCGCAATAGAAACATCAGATACAATAATTGAAGTTAATGAAAATAATATAATAAAAAAAGTCCCAGACAGAAAAAGATTAAGACGTTGTCAAACTCCTCAATGTTTTGATATTAATGTGATAAAAAAGGCACATGAATTAGCAAAAAAAGACGGAATTGATAATATTACTGATGATTGTGGATTAATTTTAAAATACAATCTTTCTGATATTTATGTCGTTGAAGGTAGTGTTGATAACATTAAAATAACTTATCCAATTGATTTAGAAATAGCAAAATTGATATTAAAAAAAGAGAGCAACTAGGCTCTCTTTTTTTGTTATGAAACATCTGTTTATTGATATAATGGAGCAAGTTTTGCTTCTTGTTGAGGAATAACACCTTCCTCAATTGGCAAATAAACTCTGTAATCTATAACTGGGAAACAGTTATCAATTGCTTCAATTTTCTTGAGTTCTTCGTCATTAATTGCATTATTTTCAATCATATCAGCAATTTTTTCAAATCTTTCAACGTGTTCCATAAATCTGTCTGTAGCATAATCTTTTGCTTGCCATGTTGTGATTAAGAATGGCCAGTCAGAACTTTGAAGAAGTAGATTTTCTCTTGCTAATTGATTTAATGCTCTAAGTAATAATTTATTTTCTGGAACTTTTTCATAATTAGCAACTATATCTACGATACGTTTTTCACATCCATTGATGATAGGCCACATCCATTCAGTTAAGTGGTTTAACCATACATAGAAGTGTCCACCTTGTCCCCAAGAACTTTCAGGGATTTGAATTGTATCAACTGGTGGATGTTTTTCTAAGTATTCACCAGCAGTATATCTTTCGATTTCTGGAATAAAGTTGTTAAGTTTTCTGATAACTTGCTTAATAAATTCAACACCTTCAAACCACCAGTGTCCATACAATTCTGTATCAAATGAAACCATAATTAAGCCTTCTTTGCCATTTGCTTTCTTATAGTCATTTAACAAGTGATAAAGAAGTGTTGTATAGTGGTCAGAGTTAGAATTTACTTGATTCATAGCAAGAACTGGGTCATAAAGCATTTTATCGCCCAAATCTGTTGTTGAAGAAGTAATTCTCCAGTAGTTCATACCAGATTTATCATCTTTTTTGTGGAATTCACGATAAACACCATCTCCTGGGTAACCATCTGCAGCAGACCATACTTGGAAGCCTGCTCTATCGTTTCTACCCATAACAGCAACTTGAGCATCTGGTAACCAATATGCTGAATATGTATCATATCCAGTTGCTTCACGTTTTGGAAGTGGAATATATTCAATATTTCCATAAATACCAACAACTCTTCTTTCGCCAACTGAATTACCACCTTCTATAACGTGTGATTCAGTGAAGAAATATTCTATGTCATTGTTTTGAAGTGTTACTTCGATAGCAGGACGCCATTTCTTCTGTCCATCTTTTCCTGTAAACTCATAACCTTGCCTATAAGCACATTCTGGCAACCAGCATCCTTTTGCTTTTTTGCCAAATAATCTTTTTGTTGTGTCAGAACCTACTTTAAATTGCGCATTTAAGTTTGCATCATTTGCTAGCAATGGTGAAAATCCGTGAGTTGCACCTGATGTTGTAATTTCTATACAACCCAAATCTTGATATTTTTTAAATGCAGCAATTAAGTCTTTATTGTACTTATTTACAAAGCAATCTTTAATGTGGTTAAACCAATCAAAGTAGTATTTAGCGAGATATTTTAAGTGTTGAGAGTGTTCAACTTTTGGATCAGGATATCTATCTAAATCTTTAGCAACTGCTTCAATTCTTGAATCTAGGTATTCAATAAAACCATTTTTTAAGTGTTCGTCATTTAATTGTTCAGCCAAAATCGGAGTAATACCTACTGTCAATTTAGCTTTAATACCTTCTTCTTCATACAATTCTGAAATTGCATTTAATAATGGAACGTATGTTTCTGACATACATTCATATAAGTTTTCTTCCCCAAATGGCCACATTCCTGCCATTCTATAATATGGAAGATGTGAATGTAACATAAAAACAAATGAACCTACTGTCATATATTAACCTCCGACTTTGTAGTATACATACTATTTATATCATAAATTAACAAAAAACATAACTCTAGAGAACTAATTCTAGAGTATTGTTTACAAAACTTCTAAAAATAATATATTTTGACAACATTTTTTTTTATGAAATTTATAATAGGTGAGGTTTACCATGAATATTAGTCCAATATTTAATTTAACTTTTTCACAAAATAAATATTCAAACATAAAAATGCAGAATAATAACGCATCTGCTGATATTTCTATTAAATCAAACCCCTCTTTTAAGTCAAATATTGAATTAAAAGATTTATCCTTTGATAGTTTTAATAATTGGGCTATTAATTCTGGATATATAAGTAAAATATCAAAAAATTTAGAAAATCTTAGAGGCATTATGCTAGGAGAAGGAGCGGAAGGCTTCGTATACGAAATACCAGAAACTGATGATTGGGTTTTAAAGGAATATAAGAGAAGCACAATCGTTCCTATATTCAATGAAAGTACAGCAATTAAACCTGTAAAAGACATTCTTCCATCTATGAATATTGGTCAAACAATCGGACAGGTACAAATTCCATTTGCAAATAACTACTCTCAAGTTTTTTATGTTAGAAAAAAACAAACAGGCTTTGAATTAGGAGTAGGAAGAAACGATTTAGGACTTCCCAAATATGCAAATATTCAAACACATTTAGATACTTTAAAAATTTTAGCAGCAGCACCTCAATCAACCTATGACAAGTTAGTAAAAGACGTAAAAAAAGTCCACGAAAAAGGGTTGGCTTTTGACTGCTATAATCCAAATAATTTCCTTTATAATCCTGAAAGACAAAGCATTAATTTTGTCGATATAGATGATGGTTTTGACGGGAATGATTCACAATTTGGAAATATTCTTTATGCTTTGTTAGATACAACATTTTATTTAAGTTTAAATGAAGATAATCTTGATGAAAAAGCGGTTATTGATGCATCTAAAATATATGCGGTAGATATTGTAAGTAAGTTCCTTAACTCAATGCAAAAAGAAAAAGTTAAATTTGATAATACAGAGCAATTCAATAAACTTATTAAAAGCGATTTATTAGAAATTGCCCTGAAAGGAAAACGTCCGTATGATAGAGATACAACTCTAAGGAATATGCATTTATTATAAAATTCTTATACTGTGATATAATGTTAATGCACATTGAAAATTAAATATGGGGACGTTTTGGATTTGACGGGCGGATTGGTGTAGACAGGCTGCGTGTTCCGGTGCTGTTCCGGATTATCAACAAGCAAACTAAAATAAACGACAATAATGTCATTAAAGCTGATTTTTCAAGAGCTGCTGCTCTTGCTGCGTAAGCGCAGTTCAGCCGTTATGCTAGACCAACTTGCCGTTTAGCATAGCGCCAACATGCAAGTTGCAGCTCCGTGATGGAGTTAGCGGAGTCAAGTTATAATTCCACACTGCGTATCAGTCAAAACTGCTTTGGCAAAGTTATAGGAGTGGTTCGTGCCATAATTTTGTCGAGATAAACAGGCCTACACATGTAGATGCAGGTTTATATCCCGTTCCGGACGAGAGTTCGAATCTCTCCGTCTCCATATATTTTATTTTTTTATTTCATATTTGAACTTATTTTATAAATCACTCGTTTAATAAAATGTAAGATTTATAAAGGAGATATTATATGAAAAAAATAGTTTTATCTGTTTTGGCTTGCTTTGTTTTATGTGGTTCTTGTTTTGCTATGGATACAAATCATCATCCAAAAGAAAAAAAACAACCAGTTAAAAAAGAAGTAATAAAAAAAGATTTTAAGAAATCCGACAAAGAAGTAAAAAAACATAAAAATTCTTTTAAAAAACAACATATAACTTACCAAAAGAACAAGCATAAAATATATACTTCACACAACAAGAAATATTGTCATAATAAAAACTTTAAAAAACACACTAACATTGGTTATTATCCACATAAATACCATAATAATTACCACAATAAAAGATTTTATAGACATAACATTTAAAAAGAGGGCATTGCCCTCTTTTTGTTTATTTATAAATTAATAATAAAATTAAAATCAAAAATTCTATGGCAGAAATAATTAAAAGAAATTTGTAATATCTCTTGTATTTTTTTAATTTAACTACTTGATTATGTTTTAATGACAAACTCTTTTCCCAAATATCAGGATAATCATCTTTTATTTTCATTAATATATCAATATCTCCAAAAGAAATATAGTTGTCTGTCAGCATTATGAAAGTTGGCAGATAAATGTTATTTAAGTACTTTTTTGAACAAGATGACATTTTTTTATAGACTGTATCATGAAATTTAATAATTTTGGTACCATATTTTCTATTTCTATTTCTGTTATCAATTTCAGAATCACTCCAAATACCTTCAGGATGTCGCCTATAAACAGACATTACATCTCGCAAAAAGCCTATTTTGCCAATTTTAGCGTGGCACAAGTGCAAATACCAATCTCCTGGTAAAATTCCATCAGGAATGATGTCATTAAAATTTTCATTGTGAAAGCGCCATCTATAGACAACCGAATTTGTTTGAATAAAGTTCCAATTTAGCAGAGTGTTGAAAGTAAATCCTTTTCTTGATTTTTTCATTTGTGGATAAATATAACTTTTCGTACTAGCAGATTCATGTATAACTTTTACTGAATGAAAGCATATAGAATAATCTGGATTTGCCTCTAAAAAATCAACTTGTTTTTGCAGTTTATATGGATCGGTCCAGTAATCATCACCTTCACAAAGAGCGACATATTTGCCCTTTATTCGTGGATAAATAAAAGTTTTTGATATTGATTTCCCTTGAGAAAATTGATTTTCTGTTTGAAAAATTGGTTTAATAATCTCCGGATATTTTTCGTGATATTCTTTGATTATGTCAGCAGTCCCATCAGTTGAAGCGTCGTCGTTGATAATTACTTCAAACATGAAATTTGTTTTTTGCATCACAAAACCTTCAAGACATTGTCTTATAAATTTTTCGTGATTATATGCTGTACAAACAATTGAAAGCAAGATTTCCATCGTCACTATCCTATATAATGTCAAACATTGAATTACTTTTAAAACTAAAGTCTGTATATAAACCTTTATCTAAAACACATTTATACATCCAATTAGCAAGAGCAATATCTATAAATGATAAGCCAACACTATTAAAATATATAAACTCGGAATCATTTTCTCTCCCTTTTTTCTTCTTCAGAATAATTTCATCTAAATCAGCATAAATATCATTATCAGAAAGTAAATTTAGTTTATACATTTGACTAATTGTCTGCGTTCTATGTTTTACCATATCCCAATTGTCACAAACTATTTTATCTGCTTTTAATGCAACTCCAAAATCATCTTCTAGCCCAGCAACGTGACAGTAAAATGCACCTTTCTTAATCCAGCTTGGTTGTAAAATTTTTTCTTGTCCGCTAATTGCAGTTACAATTATATCTGCATCTGAAACAGCCTGTTCATAATCAGAATTGCACGCAATAAACTTAACATCAGGATATTTTCTGCTTAATTGAGAAACAAATTTCTTTTCAGAATTAGTTGTTCTAGATGAAACCTTGCATGTATTAATTTTGGGGAAAAGTTCTTTCATCACTAAAAAATGCGTTTTAGCCAATTCTCCTGCGCCAATAAAACCAATTTTTGTTGAATCTACTTTTGCAAAATACTTTGCAGCAAGAGAACCAACAAGCGCAGTTCTGAGATTAGAGCAAAAAGAGCCCTCCATAATCGCAAATGGATAGCCTGTACTTAAACTTGATAATAGTATAACTGCAGATAAATTTGGGACATTGTTTTTTTGAGGATTTTCAGGAAAAACTGATACCCATTTAACGCCAAATACATTTTGTGATTTTATTCCCGCAGGGAGTGAATTTATTCTATTTTGAGATACCGAATCAAAAATAACTGACATTTTTTCTGGGAAAATAACATCCCCAGCAGCATATGATTTAAAGGCATTTTCCACAACAGAAAGTAATTCAGATACATTTAAGCAGTTCGCAGAAATCAAATCTTTTTGCGTTATTAATTTGATAGGCAGATTATAATTAATTGTTTTGGTCATATTTTTTTAACCTCTTAGTATTAAATTTATCAAATATCATATTTTTATTGAGAACATCAGTCACATTTAGCGTTTTATATACAAGTTCTATATTGTTTATTATTTGAGAAATATCATCTGCCAGAATATCAATTTCACCAAATCTTTGTAAAATATCATAACTTGCAGGAATTACATCAGAAATTGATATTCTTTGGGAAATTGAAAAAATTCCTTTTTCTTGTTTTAATATATCAACACCTGTAATATTATTTATTTTGCCAGACTTTAATAACGGAAACAAAATTGAAACTTTTTTTCCATTCAGAAATACACTATTTTGGGGGAGTTTTACTTCTGGCATAATCCCAGTCAGTGCATATCTAATCAGCAATTTTTCTAGGTTTATCCCAAATACATACTCATATATATCTTCATAATTTACGCCTGGAAACCTAAGTCCTGGGTCAAAAAATCTAAATACTCCATTATCAATAAACCCCTGCATAAATACAGGACCATTTTTAATTCCTAAATTCTTTAGCATATTTAGGACACTATTATGTGCTGTTTTAATGTATTTTTCTGTATTTAACGAAGGTGATATTGCGCAAACGACAACCTTAGATAAATTATTGATTTCAGAGCCTGTATAACTATCAGCCGTACGTACTAAATACCCCTCACCATTAACAAAGAAATATGTAACCTGAAACTCTTGAGCATTCTGAATGTATTTTTCTATAATTACATTATTATTTGAAGATTCTTTTTTTGCTTTAATTATTGCCTTATTTAATGAATCATATGTGTAACAAACCGTTTGTCCACGAGAGCCACGACTATCGACTGGTTTGACAAACACAGGAAATTCAATCTTTTGATTTTTTACTTCATCTTCTGAATATTCTGAAATTATATCAACTCCATTTTTAATACACATTTTTTTAAAAGCGGCTTTGTTTGTCATACATACAAATTGCTCTTTATTTGCCAAGCAAGGTAATTTTAACTCAGAACATAAAGTAACGTATGGAATTTGACAAGGATCAAGATGTGAAGAAATTACTCCTTGAACCTTTTCATTTATGCAAATCTCTTTCAATTGCTCGATATTTTTAATATCACACAAGTAAGATTTATCAGCAAATTTTTTTGAAGGAGAATCATTTAAATAATCAGCGACTATAGTATACACTCCCATTTGCCTAGCAGCATTAACTAGTTTTATATGTTGAAATGCACCACCTAAAATTAAAATTTTTTTACCAACTAAATCATAATTCATACTCGCGCCATTTTGAATTTTCCAGAGTTTATATTTCTAATCCATTTTTAGAATATCACAAACATTATTTAAGTCAGAAGTAGACAAATTCCCATAAAAAGGCAGACATAAAACTTTATGTTTAATATCATCTACTATTGATAAAACTCTGTTTTGTAAGTTGTCCTTGTAACATTCATAATCATGACAAGCAGGATAAAAATACTTTCTTGTATAAATATTTCTTTGTTTAAATTTTAAATATAATTCATCTCTTGAAAGCGGATACTCGTTTTCAATTATTATTGGATAATATTGATATGAATTAGTAGCATTATTTGGCATTTTCGGAATTCTTATCCCTTTTATTTTTGATAAATTATCATCATAAAATTCTTTGATTTTAGCTCTTTTCTCTTGTTCTTTTTTATATAAATTCAAATTTAAAAGACCAATTGCGGCTTGAATTTCATTCATCTTGCCATTAATACCAACTTCTTCAACTAATTCTTCTGAGCGAATACCAAAGTTTCTTAGATTATAAATCTTTCTTACTAGATTATCATCATTGTAAGTAAGACACCCACCTTCTATTGTATTATACAATTTTGTTGCGTGAAAAGAAAACATTGTTATATCACCAAATGTACCAATTCCTCTACCATCAATTTCTGTAGAAAATGCATGTGCAGCATCATATATAACTTTTAAATTGTATTTTTTTGCAATATTATTTATTTTTTTAACATTACAAGGGAAGCCATAAACGTGCACAGCAACGATTGCTGATGTATTTGGTGTTATTAATTCTTCAATTTTTTCTGCATCAATTGTCATAGTATCAGGCTCAATATCACAAAATACAGGCTTTAGCCCATTCCAAGAGATACAATGCGGTGTTGCAGCAAAAGTAAACGGTGTTGTTATAACTTCGCTGCCATGTGGTAAATCTAATGCTTTGATTGCTACCATTAATGCTATTGTTCCATTATTAAACAAAGAAACATTATTAACCTTCAAAACATCTTTTAATTTTATTTCTAGTTCATTATGCTTTGAACCCATATTCGTAAGCCATTTTGTTGTCCAAATCTCTTCAATTTGCGAATATACATCCTCTAATTCTGGTAACATTGGCTGAGTAACTAATATTTTTTGCATTATTTTTTACCTTCATACTATATTAAATATTGTAGGCAATAAGTTTACAATTTGCAAGCATAAATAAATATTATTTTAATGCATTACTAACTAACTCATAATACATTGGATAGCAATCAATATTTAATGTTTTTCTAACACCTAACACTTTTTTTGCAATAATAGATTCAGTTGTTCTTGCTTCTGCTTCACCTTCAGCATTATGTGCACACATCAACTTAGTTTTTTCAAATAAATCGTCTATTTTGTCTTCATTCCCAATTTTCATTAATGTTTTAAATATACTTTCTTCAACATTTTCCGGATGTTGTATAACATATTCAATTGCTCTTATAAATGCCATCTTACACTCATTTTGAACCATTGATTTGTATTGTGCTTCATTTGTACAATTTGCATTAGAAATCAGCATCTGCTTTGTTAGAGCAATTTCTCTTGGTATTTCTTTTCCATATTTTTGAAAATTAAAAAAGTCTATCGGATTTGCAAATATTCTAGACAATGTTCTTGCCTGCAATGATTTATCCATTAATTCATAAGTTAAATTACTCATCCCAACAATTGTTCTCGCCATATCAACATCGCAATCTGAAATTTCTTTATAAAATTCAGATTCTCGTCCACTAATAACTTGTTGAGCGTGTGTATATTCATGCGCCACATCTAGCGCAAAAGATAATTTTTCTATGTTGTCGGCAATTCTAAATGGTTCTTCACTTAAATACATAGTTGATTTAGTCATTGAAAAATCATCATCTAGTGGACTAGTAAAATAAGCAGCATAACCATCTGGAAACACAACTTGCTTTTCTATACCAGATAAAGATTGGACTTGTAATGTAGGTAACTCTTCTTTCACACGTTTTGAAATATCTTTCTTTGTTGCACCAGATTTTAATTCAGAATACAATTTTTCGCCGAATTGTGTGCTTTTTATTATATTTGGGCTAATTGGTTTATTATCAGTTTTTTTTCGTTTTGCGCTAAAAGAGACTGTATCATATGGTAAATTTGACTTGATTTGTCCCATAAGGCTTTTATTTGCCGAATAAACATTAAAACTTATAATTGGAGATATTCTCATACTACCTTCCTTACTTCTTGCTCATATAAAACATATAAACAAGAAAAATTGCCAATGAATAAGTAAAAATAGCAAAATGACTATCTCTTTGACATTTCATCCTTTATCATCTTATAACAAGACAAGCCAGCTTTTATTGAATTTTCAGCCTCACTACAGAAAAAATTAAATATTTCTGGTCTAATCCGATTATTTAACTGATTTTTTTTATAATACTCTAATTCATAGTTATATGCGTCTATTTCTGTTGGTCGTCCATAGTAGTACATAAAATCTTCATTAGTTCTTCCTGACAATTTTCTACTCAAATTAGCAAAATCATCCGTTATTGACCAGTATCTATTATCGTTAGTATTTGATGTAAATTTAAACAATGAGTTCTCAGCTATTTTATTTGGTATATATTCTATCCAATATGTTGGAAGGCTTTGAGAAATAACTTTCAGATCAGGGATCTTGTTTTCCTGTTTACAAGATTCAATATAATCAAATTTGTTTTTTTCAAAAGAAAGATATTCTTCTAAGTATTTGTTACGTATTTTATCACCCGAAGCAGACAACGATGCAACTAAATGTTCTTGTATATAATGTCTAAGTTCATGAGCAAGAGTTGCTTTTAAACTAAATTCTATTTCTTCATCACTTAATTCAAAAACATCAAATAACCTATTTTTAGAAATTAAACTTTGTTTTAATTCTTCATATTCTTCTTCATTTACAATGTAGTATTCGGGTATTGAACCATTTTCATTTTTCTCAATAAAAACAAATGTCCTTTGATCAAAATTATCATTTATTTGTATTATGTTTTCTCTATAGTTGTACGATGCGACGCCAGAAAAGTTATATTTTTTTCGGTCTTCATCAGAAATTAGTCGAAGTGATGGTTTATTAAGATTTAATGTTAAAATCAATGGATTTGTACGTGCCATATCATAAATAATTTCATCATAAACACTATCATATACTGATTTAAAATAATCTAATTTCGCTATATTTTTCACATTAGCCTGTTCTTCAGGGCTTTTAACAAAGCAATCCGCAGAAATAACGTCATTATTTGTTACACATTGTTTTGTAATAAAAGGACTATATGTTGCAAATACTTTTGGAAGATTAAAAGAAGTACCATTCATCATTCTTTTATAAAAAAAAAATAAATGACATAATTTACTTTATAGTTTATAAATCACTTTTTTTTTAAAAAACTTTACTTTCAAGTATATTTTTAATAAATAATTTTATTTTTTCAAATTTTGCACAATTAAGCGGCAAAAATCACTCTATAACTAATTGCTTTTTAAATTTGAAGTTTCTTCTAATGCTTCTTTTGTTGCCTGCAAATAGGCATATCCATACTTTTGGTCAGGTTCAAGGTGTGCGCCTTCCGCCCATTCATTCCAAGCATTTATAAAAACAAACTGCTCTTCTTTTCGTTTATTTTTTTGAGTCCAATTTATAATACCTTTTAACCAAGATTTATAATCAGCTGGTGTATTTTGATATACAAATGTATGAGAATAACATTTTCTTGGTGTATTATCCCAGTTTGGACAACATCCTTTAAATAAATTTGCAGAATATTCATATAAATATGTTTTATTTTTTATATATTTACTAATATCAAAGCAAGTACCTCTAAACTGAGGATTTATAATTTTTTCTGGTTTCTGTTCACAAATCAAATGCATACCTTGTGGATAAAATTCAAAAATTCCATCTAACATGTATTTTTTAACATAATCTTTTTCATTCATTTCAGATTGTTGAACTCTCCAACTTGTTGTCAGAATGTATAAATCTTCAAAGCCATTATCTTTTGCAATATTTCTGATTTGTTTTACAAATTCAATATATACTTCGTGTGGATACTTTTGCGGATCGTAAATAATTAATAATGGTTTATTTGAAATTTTTATGTATCTATCATCCTTCATATATGGCAAAATATCATTCATAAATTTTTGAGTGTCACCCTCAAGTATTTCTTGTTTATGGAGAATTTCTGTAGAGCCATCTCCACCCCATAATCTTGTCCAATCTTCATTTGCCCAAAATAAGAAAAATGGAAAATCTAAAGATTTATCATTTAATATTGCTTGTATTGGTTTTTCCATAATCTTTGCACCAGAATACCAATAATAATAGAAGCAAAAACCATATATCCCATATTTTTTTGCTAGTTCAATTTGTCTTTTGTAAACATCTGTATTTGATAAACTATAGTAACCAACATCAATTGGAATATGTGGTTGATAGTGTCCTGCATATTGTGGAACTGTTTTTGATGTATTTGACCATTCTGTAAAGCCTCTACCAAACCACTGAATATTTTCAGGAAAATCATGAAATTGAGGTAAATACATTGCAATAATTTTTGTAGAATTTTTATCATTACAACAATCATATTCCTCAAAGGGAACGAAATGACTTTTGTCTAACTGTTGATTAAGTACATATTGAATATATTGTTCCTTATCTTTTTTATTAATTTTAATTCTTTTATTTTTTTTTGAAGATAAAGTTATTTTTATGTTAAAAAAATGTAGGACTATTTTTTCCCTTATTAGATTTTTTTCTATTTTAAAAATTTTCATTTTTTAGCCTCTTATTTTAGTATTAAGCAGATAACTAATATAAATATTAATACTAATTGTATTATTGATGTTATAATGAGCTTTCTAATGACTTTTCTATGTTTTAGCAATTTATTAGGATTATAAGATAATAATCTTTTTGCAATATCAGTGTTATTTAAATATATTCCAGTATGATTTTTTATTATATTTAAGAATAAATCATAGCTATTTTCATTAGCAGAAATAGTTCTAGTGTTTTCACTAATTTGTCTGTAAAAGAACAATGTTTCATTTATTCTGTATGGTTTTAGCCCCAATTCTAAAAGAGATAGCCATAAATCCCAATCTTCTAGACCTTTATCCATATATTGTTTAAAACCACCAACTTTTATAAAATCCGATTTTCTAAAAAGTGCAGATACAAAAATACAATTTTTATACAAAAAATCTGTTTCATCATACTCTGGTAAAATCCAGTTGCATTCAGTAATACCAAATTTTTTTGCCTTACAATAAACAATACCAACACTTGAATTTTCTTCTAAAATTTTCACTGCTTTTTCGACATAAGTTGGAGCAATTTTATCATCAGCATCTAATGGAAGAATATACACTCCTGAAGAATTTTCAATGGCAGAATTTCTCGCTGCGATAACTCCTTTGTTTTCTTTTGAATCTATAAATAAAAAATTACTATATTTATTTGCAAATTCTTGAATAACAGCACTACTATTATCACTAGAACCGTCATTATAGCAAACAATTTCAATATTTGGATATGTTTGCGACAATGACGATTCTATTGCCTCTTTAATATATGCACCTTTGTTATAACAAGGTATTATTATGGAAACTTTTTCTTTCACTAAATTCTGTTTTCCCAAACTCCACCTTTTCTGTCAACTAATGCATCATAGAATGACCAAAGTCTAAATACACCAGTTAAACCTAAAACAGCGTGAGTAATATTTTTTTCTTTTGAGTTTTTATTAACTGCTTGTCCAATTCCAGGCCAAACAAGTAAAGATAAACAAGCAGCGCCTACTGATCTGCCTGAAACTTCACCATCAACGCCATGTGTTCCAGCGAATGCAGGAACCGCTGTAGACATCATAGTTAATACTAACAATGCTGAAAATAATTTTTTCATACTAACCTCCTAATTAAATAAAATATTGCAAACTACAAAAACATTATACAAAAATATAGTAAATTTTGTAAAACAAATTAATTTATTATTACATTTAATTTATCATCTTTAAAAACGTCACTAAGAACAAAAGGCAAACCGTGCCCAGCAAAAACCATTAAATTCCTATCTAAAGACTCAATTACAGGAATTGTTTTATTTATAAAATCTTTTTTATTTCCACCAGGAAGTTTGGTTACAATATGAATACCATTGAGTATGCTATCGCCGGAAAAAATTATACTATCGTTTAGAAAAATCAAACAACTTCCTTTAGAATGACCTTTTATTTTTAAAAACTTTAAGCATAATCTATTCCAGTAAAATTGATATTCATTCTCAAATACAATATCTGATTTAAAAGAAAAAGTCTTAAATTCTTTTTCAAATGTGTCTAAAATCTTTTTCTTTGAAAATTCATTCTTTGTAGATGCAATATAATTAACGAAAATTGGCGCATACTCAATATTTTGAATAATATTTTCAGCACACTCCTTTTCACATATTGTAGAAATTTTATAATTTTCTTGGAACCAGCCTATGCCCATTGTATGGTCAAAATGTTCATGAGTTAAAAGAATAGTGATTTTTTCAATACCATTATCTTTTAGAAATTTTTTTGCTTCATTATTTTCATTAGGATCTACAACTAGCGCCTCTTTGCCATTCAGAATAATATACATATTTGAATTAATATATATATTTTCAAATTGATAAATTATAATACCCGAATGTGTAAATTTCTTCATTTTTATTACTCTTACTGTTGTTTATGTTAGCATTAAGAAATGGTTATATCAACGGAGATAGACATGAAAATTAATGTTATAGAATATTTGCAAGAAACAGTAAAAAATTATCCAGACAAAATAGGTTTTGAAGATGCATCAATTTCACTTTCATTTAAACAATTTAATTTTTATGCACAAAATATTTCAACAAATATTTGTAATCTTACATCTTCAATTCAAAAACCAATCGGTATTTTTCTTCCAAAGTCTGTTAATGCTCTAGTTGCATTTATGGGAGTTTTATATTCTGGTAATATTTATATGCCATTAGACGTAAAAAATCCACCAGAAAGGCTAACAGGCATCTTAAATCATATACAACCCGAATTCATTATTACAGACAAAGCAAATGCTTCAAAATTAGAACAAGTTTCATATAATTGTAAAATATTAATCTTTGAAGAAATAATTACAGACATAGAAAATATTAAATTTAGATATGACAAATTAATTGACACAGATGGCGCATATATTATTAATACATCTGGCTCAACTGGCGTGCCAAAAGGTGTTTTAATATCTCATAAATCCATTATCGACTATATTGAATGGGCAACAGAATGCTATAACATCAAAGATACTGAAATAATAGGAAATCAGGCTCCTTTCTATTTTGATAACTCTGTACTTGATATCTATTTAACATTAAAAAATGGTTGTAAACTTGTAATTACGCCTGAAAGTTTATTCATATTTCCAATTAAACTTATGGAATATTTCAGGGGAAAAAATATAAATATGTTTTTCTTTGTTCCATCAATCCTTGTTAATATTGCGAATATGGATATTCTAAAAACTTGTAAACCAAACTTTACAAAAATTCTTTTTGCTGGCGAAGTTATGCCAACAAAACAATTAAACTATTGGATTAAGTATTATCCTGAGGCGCTATTCTCAAACCTATATGGTCCAACAGAAATAACTGTAGATTGCACATACTACACAGTCGACAGAAAATTTGAAGATAATGAATCATTACCAATTGGTAAAAAATGCAGAAATTCTGATGTAATTATTTTAAATGATAAAGATGAAGAAATTATAAAACCTAATGAATCGGGTGAATTGTGCGTCAGAGGTACATCATTAGCACTTGGATACTACAATGATTTTGAAAAAACAAATAAAGTATTTACACAAAATCCATTAAATAAACACTATCCAGAGCGTATATATAGAACAGGTGATATGGTTTATTATAACGAACGTGGCGAGATTATTTTTCAAGGCAGAAAAGATTTTCAAATTAAGCACATGGGCTATCGTATTGAACTTGGTGAAATTGAAACTGCACTTGGAACAATTGAAGCACTTAAAAATGTTTGTGTTGTTTATGACCAAATAAACTCAAAAATAGTTTTATTTTATGAATCTAATATTGAAATTACTTCTCGTGATTTAGTATTGTCACTTGGTAAGATAATTCCTAAATATATGATTCCATCTGATTTAAGAAAAATAGATAAATTACCAATTAATGCAAATGGTAAAATTGATAGATTAAAATTAAAAGCAATGATAAATGAAAGTGAATTATGCAAAGCATAAAATCAAATGAAATTGTTAAAAAAATAAATAATTTAAGAAAAAAAAATATAAATAATTTTCAATCTAATTATTTTTTTACACAAATTGAAGAAGACATTTTGTATGCTGAAAATAATGATGCGCTTGTCTTTTTGTCTAGAGAAAAGACCTTCTATAAATTATTTTATGCATTTGTCGATGCAGTGTCTTTTTCTAACCTTTTAAAAGACCTTCCAGATATAAAGATTTATTTAGAAATAATTTCAAAGCAAGAGCCATCACATGATTTACAAACTGCTTTGAAGCCTTATTTTGAATATAAAACCACTTATCAAAAACTTTATAAAAAACTTGATGTAATTGAAAAAAAGATACCGGTCATATCAACTGTAGATATTGATTTGATTTTTGAAAAATTATACCAATCATTCGATATTTATTTTGAACATTTAATGCAAAAAGAAGAATTAATTGAACTTGCAAGTAATAATAAAGTGATAACGATTTATGAAAACAACGAGATGACATCATTCATTATCTATAAGGTGCAAGGTACTAAAGCATATTTAAATCAAATTGCAAATTATGGTTCAAAATCAAATCTTATTGATCTTTGGAAAAAATTTTATTTAGCACTAAATAATGACGGAATAAAATATCTTGATTTATGGTATAACAAACAAAACAAAAAGGCTGAAAATATGTACAACATAGAACAATTTCAGCCTCTAAATATGTTTAATTATTGTTATAAAAAAGTTTAGAGCGCAACTTTCTTTTCATAAACATAAAAATTATCGTATTTTTCTGGCAATGACTTTGAAAGCATAAACAAAGGATCCTCTTTAATTGCTTGTCTTAAATGTTTATAAACGCCCACTTCATTTGCAATACAAATTTGTGTGTCCCCTAACAATATTGTCTTTCCTTCTCCATTTTGAAGAACTAAGTCATCTATTCTCCGATCATAGAAAGTTTCTATATCTTTATATCGAACATCCAAAAAAAATGTCTTTTCTTCAGAAATACCATTATTAATAATATTTCCTTTAAATTCTTTTGCATATCTATAAGGAACTTTCTCAACAACTTCTACATAGTGGGTATAAGTCATACAATCAGACATTCTGTTTCCTAAGAAAAGAAATTTACATCCACCTTTTTTGTGCAATAAATCAAAAGTACAATTTTCACCGCAAGAGTTATTTGCAATATCATCTATTACAGAATAATCCTTACCTATCATTGCAACACTCATCATTGGGTCCACCGAGCGTCTAACTCCATCCATTTTTCTAAAATACTCAGTCAATATACCCATTGCTGATTTAGTATTTTGAACATCAAAATCTTCTCTATTGCAAAAACTAAATGTAAAAGTTGGCATTAAAATATTTTCAACATTTAGAGCCATTATTGCATTAATAATATGTCCTAAGAGTTCTTTTTTTGACAATTCAGGATTTGGCATACCAAAACTTAAAGATGAATGTATAAATAAATATTTGCAATCATGTGCACCAATTTTTATTAGAGCATCATAAAAATCTTTCTTAGTAACATCACCAATTCTTGATTTAAAAAGTACAATGTTTTCCATTATGCTGATGCCCCTCCATCTACTGAAAATTGTTGTCCTGTAATCCATTTTGATTTATCAGAGAATAAAAATTCTGCCATATTTGCAACATCCTCGGTCTGACCAAACCCCAAAGGATAATCTTTCATCATAATTTCTTTTTGTTCTTGTGGAGTTGTCATCGTAATTTCTGTTTCAACTCCGCCAGGTAAAATGGAATTTACTCTTACATTTGGCGCCAATTCTTTTGCCATGCATCTCATAAAACTATCCAATGCACCTTTTGATGATGCATATACACTATTACCGACTACACCTTTTTTACTGTATAAAGCGGAAATTAAAACAACATTTTTTAATGCTTTTTTATTATTTTTCTTTAAAAGTACTTTCATTATAGCCATTGCTGAAAACACATTTGTATTAAAAGTTTTTATGCAAAGCTCATAATCAAATCCTTTTGCGGGAAGCAATGTAAGACAACCAGCACAATGTAAAAACCTAGAAACAACAATGTCATTTTGAATTAAAAAATTATTTAATTTTTCATCAATTGTAGAAATATCAGATAAATCGCATTTAAAAATCAAATGATTATCAGAGTTATTACACAAATTCTTTGTTTCAATTAGATTTTCTTCTCTTCTAGCACAAAGTATTAAATTATAATCTTTTGACAATTGAATAGCACACTGTCTACCTATCCCTGAAGATGCTCCCGTAAGAAGTAAATACTCTTTCATTTTATTAACCTATTAATTTCTTTAATCCACCAATTGTTTTTGCTTCTCTTACGTCTGCAACAGAAATAGTTTTTCCAAACTCTGAATTAAACAGAGCAATTATTGATAAAATACTTAAAGAATCCCATTCTTCAAATTCTTCAAGAATATCATTATCATTCAACTCATCTACTTCTAATATACCAGCCAATTTTTCTTCGAACTGTTCCATTTTATTCTCCTTAATACTCAATTATTTTACAAAAATCAAAGTTACCTATATTAATAAGCATTGATGCCCAAGTTAATCCAATACCAAAACCAGATAAACAAACTTTATATTCATTATTTAGCAAATTCTCATTCAAATTAAATGAAATACAGGTTGGAATTGTAACACCAGATGCGTTACCAAAATTTTCAACAATATTATTTGGTAATTTTTCATAAGAAATAGTCAATTTATCTGCTAATTTTTGAAGCATAAATTTATTTGGCTGATGACAAAGAAAATAATCTATTTCCCCTTTTGTCACGCCATTTGAAGACAATAAATTTTCTATTTGTTCAGGAACCTTATTTAAAACAAAATTGAATACGTCATCACCTTTCATAACGAGATTATCCAATGAACGAAAATTACCTGCTTCATCTTCTCTTATTATTGCTGTTTCCATTGTTGATGGCATTCTAAACCCACCAGCAGGAATATTTAGACATAAAGCATTTAAACCATCAAAATTAATATCTGCAACTATTTTTTCATTCTTATTGGATTTTTCAACAATGGTTATTGATGCAGCATCACCAATTAATGGGTTAGAATTTCTATCTCTTTTCGAAACTTTAGGTGATAATACATCAGCATTTAATAAAACTACTTTGTTGATATTTTTCTGTTCCAATAACATAAATGCTTGAATTAAACCAATTATAAAACCGGAGCAACCTTGTGAAATATCAATACAAAAAGTTTCCTTTTTTAAGCCCAATTTCCCATGTAGTATATTTGAGGTTGCTGGCATAAAATAATCTGGCGATTGAGTAACTAAAATAAGAGCATCTATTTCCTCTCTTTTTAATAGATTATTGTCAAAGAGATAATTCATTCCGTATTCGCACAAATCAGAAGAACAAACACCTTTTGGTGCTACTCTTTTTTCTTCATATCCCATAATTAACTTTAACTTTTTTGATTGCTTTTCACTAAAATTGTAGTTAGAAATTTCATCATCGAATTTTACAGTATTATGAGGAACAACTGTCAAAACCCCAGTTATTCTTTTATTATCAAACTCAAACTTCATTATTGAGCACCATTTTTCTTTAACATTTCTATAATAGAATCAATTGAATTAAAATTGTCAGGAGTAATATCAGCACCATCAATTGATATTCCAAATGTTTTATCAAACTCAGCAACTAAAGTAACTATATCAAAAGAATCTAATAAACCATCTGTAACAAATTCTGCATGCTCAACATCGTCAATATCTGGTCTATTATCTTGAATTATTGCTACAACTTTGTCTCTCATTTTATCTCTCCTCTTAATGTAAATAGCATATCATAAAATAAAACAGAAATATTTTTTTGATATATTATTACATATAGAGATTATGTAAATATGAAAAATAATTTTGTATTAAGTAAAATAAAAGAAATCTTGCATAAAATATATAACAGCAATATTTTTCTCCCATTATTCATTTGCTTTATTTCTATTGCTATAGGCTTCATTTTTAAGCCATATTATCAAACAGACGATGATGTTGTTATGAAAATGATTGCATCAGGTTCTTATTCTGCCATTCAATCACCTAATGAGCATCTTATATTCATAAATATTTTATATGGCTATATTTTGAAATTTTTATATAACATAAAACAAAATTTACCTTGGTACGATATTTGTTTTTTATTTAATACAGCAATATCCGTTATAACTATTTCTTATTCATTGTTAAGGCTTTCTAATGGAAAAAAACGCACACTGATTTTTACAGTATTATCATTAATTTTTCCAATATTTTTTAATTTGTACCAGTTTTCAATTTTTTCATGCTTGTATACCCTTGCTGGAATATTTTTAATGTATTCAATCTTTGTCAAGCCAAACACGACAAAAAAAGGCAAGATATGCGTATATGTAACTATTCCTTATTTGTTATTATTAGGTGGGTTTATAAGATTCAGTAGCGCAATCTCTATATTAGTATTTGCCTCAATGGCATCTATTTTGTTACTGTATTACAATAAATTACCATATAAAAAAATTGCTCTTTTTGCTTTTAATTGCTTTTTCTTTTTTGTCATAACAGTATTTTTATTTTGGCTTAATTCTCACTTATATTCTCTTTCAGAATGGAAAGACTACTATAAATTAAATGCAAACAATGTAAAACTAGTACAGTACAACTATTTTTTTGATTTTAGTATTTATTCAAAAGATAGAAAAGCATTCATAAAAGAAGGACTAAATAATTTTTCCGAAGAAAAAAAGAATGAAATCATTGAAAAAATTATACTTAACACTGATATAGATGGAATAGATTATTTATGCGTAAATGCATATGAGAACCATTTGATTAATAAAAAAGAACTGCAATTTTCACTTCAAAACTCAAATAATGCAAAAAAAACATATCAAAAAATAATGAATAGATATTTTT
>JAFQOI010000116.1 GCA_017403285.1 bacterium | reverse complement strand
TGGTACTTTTCTGCAATGAGAAAAGTACATTAGAATAAATAAATTTTTAGTTAATAATGATACTTTCTTGTACCGACAAGAAAGTATCCAAAGAAACTCTCGCCAAGAACTACATTCGCTAATAAAATTAATTGATATACCCGTGCTGCGGAACTCGCCAACAAGTTGGCTCAAACAGTCCTCGCTTTGATGTTGTATATCAATATTTTATTGCTCATTTCGTTATGGGCGAAAAGAAATATTGTATTTAACTATCTATAACATTATTTATGTATTTATTTCTCGAAAAGCAAACTAAATAATTCTTTTGTACTGTATATGTCTTTTATAATATGAAGTTTTATGCCTAATTGTTTTTCAACATCTTCAACTTTTAACCCATCTAAAAATTCAGTCGTATATGGTCTAAGAACAATTGAAGGGATAATTACATTTTTAAAACAATGTCCTTTTAACTGATTCATAAGGTCATTTGCTGTTATTAAACCAGCAACGTTGACATTTTTACCCCAAAATTCACTTTTTATCGGTATAATTTGAAGATTAATATTTTCAATTTTATTGAGTTCTTCTTCAAAAGAGAAAAACGCACTTGATGCACTAACTGAACAGGCAATTGTGTATTCTTTTTTTTTGTTGACAGTTTTTGGTGCTTTTTTAATTCTTTTGTTAAAATCATCAATCAAATATCTCAATGCCCCAACACCATCTTCAAGTTGTGAATATCCATTATAATATTTTTTGTCTGGAATAGGCATTTGGGCAATTAAGAAAAATTCATCAGAAACGCTTGCTATATTTTTCTTAATTTTTTTATTGAATTTTTCAACTATATTAATAGTTTCAAGTGCAATTTCTTTTGTAACTTGTTTTAATTTTCCTTTTCTGTATTTTGTTATTCCAACAGGAACAATTGCAATAGAACCTAAGATTTTTTTATATTTCCATAAATCATTTAATGTTCTTTCTAATTCTTTTCCGTCGTTATAATTAGGACATAATACGACTTGTGTGTGAATTGGAATATCATTTTCTTTTAAGAAATCAAGTTCTTTTAGAATATTAGATGCAAGTTTATTTTTTAGCATCTTCGCTCTTAATTCAGGGTTTGTTGTGTGTACAGAGATGTATAATGGTCCTAGATGTAATGATGATATTCTTTCCTTATCTTTTTTCGTTAAATTGGTTAGGGTTACATAAGTTCCTTGAAGATAAGACAAACGATAGTCATCATCTTTTATGTATAAGGATTCTCTAAGCCCTTCTGGTTGTTGATCGACAAAACAAAAAATACAGTTATTTGCGCATGATTTTATTTTATCAAATATCGCAGATTCAAAAATAAATCCTAGTTCCTCTTCAAAATCTTTTTCTATTTCAAAACATTCAATTTTACCATCAGGCGTTTGAATTTCAAATTCAATTTCTTCTGCCATTGTCATATATTGATAATCAATATAATCTTTTAATTTAATGCCATTTATGCTTAAAAGAACGGAGTCCTTTTTTATATCAAGTTCTTCCGCAATTGATTTTTTTTCTATGGCAGTAATTTTAGCAGCCATAATCAACCTTTAGTTTGTTCATATAGTCGTTAATAGATTTGAATTCTGCTAATGTTTTTTTCATTATCTCCTTTTGGAAATAATCAAGTTCTAAAAATTCATCATTGAGCTTGTTTTGAATATCAATGGCATATAATTCTATTTTTCTTTTTGTTTCTTCAATAAATTTTTTTCTGTCTTCAAGAGTTAAAAAGCCCATTGTTGCAAAACGTACTTGAAGTTGTGAATAAAATAATGAAGGATTGTCACTTGCTGTAGAGAAAAATAATTCTTTAAAACAAACAAATCCTTTTTTTGAAATTCCATAATATGATGATTTCTTGCCACCATCTGAAAATTTTTCAGATAAAGTAACTGCTCCATTTTTGTAAAGTCTTTTCAGTGCAGGATGCAAAGTGCCTATGCTTGGTTTTGTATAAGCACCGAAAACTTCAAAAATATCCTTGCGGATTGTATATAAGGTTTTTTCTCTGTTTTTTATCGTGTATAAAATAAGTATTTCAATCATACTTTTTTTATAACATAAAACTGATATTTAGGCTAAGTTTTACACAAAAGAGATTAGAAAATCTAATCTCTTTTGTATTTATATTGATAAATTTAATTATGCTAGGTAGAATACAGGATGCTCTTTTTCTCTTTCTTCTTTTATATATTCATCAACATAAACCCATTCTCCAGTTTCTGGGTCAATCATTTTGGGTCTTTCTTCCCAAGCATCGATGATTGGTTTGTCATATTTTCCTGAATTTCCTGTTATTCCGCCATTTTCTGGATCATCACATGGTCGAAGCCAAGGGTTACTTGGTCCAAAATCTGGTTTGTTAGGACTAACAATATTTCCACCTGAGAGTGCTGTTGTGCTCATAAAAACTCCTTACCAAAAATATATCTAACCTTACTTTTATATAAAGTATTTTTCTCATAAAAAATTGCCTTTTTTATAAAAACGAAAAAAGATAAAAAAAGTGCTTGTTATCATACCTTCTTTGTAGCATAATTTTATTAAGTTAAGGTGGTTTTTAAATGTCAGAATACAACTTAGTATATACATTAGAAGGTAAAGTTTATATTAATTTAACTAATAGTTGTACAAATAATTGTGTGTTCTGTATCCGAAATATAAAAGAAGATGTAGTAGGTGCTAATTTGTTTTTAAACACCGAAAACGTCAAAGCCCAAGATGTGATTGACCAGTTAGAAACTATTAAGGATAAATTATCCTCCGAAGTGGTTTTTTGTGGTTATGGCGAGCCGATGCTCAAACTGGATATTATAAAAAAAGTGGCAGCATATATTAAAAAGAATTATCCAGAAACGATTATAAGAATTAATACTAATGGGCATGCTAATTTGGTTTATAAAAGAAATGTTCTCCCCGAGTTAAAAGGTTTGATTGATAAATTTTCAGTTAGTTTGAATGGTGAATCAGAAGAAGTTTATAATAAAATATCGCTTCCAAATATTGAAGGAGCGTATACTGCAGTTAAAGAATTTATAAAAGAAGCAGTAATTGAAGGTTTTGGTACAACTGCTACTATTGTGACAAATTACAAAGGTTATGATGTGGATATGCAAAGATGTATTGAAATAACAAAAGATTTGGGCGCTCAATTTAGAGAACGTCCTTGGATAGAAAATGGATATTAATTAAGTAATACGAGTTCATATAAAAGGAAAGGAAACACAAATGAACGTTCTTGACAAAGTTATGAAGCCAAAATCAATTGCTGTTATTGGTGCTTCAACAAAAGAAAAAACAATTGGCTCTGAAATCATGCAAAGATTAAGAGATTACAAGTTTGCAGGTAACATTTATCCTGTTAACCCCAAAGGTGGTATGATTGAAGGTTTTCAAGCATATACTTCTATTGAAGAAGTTCCTGGTGAAGTAGATTTAGCCGTTATAGTTGTTAATTCTAAATTTGTATTAGATACAATTGACCAATGTAATAGAAAAGGCATCAAAGGTTTATGTATTATTACTGCAGGGTTTAAAGAAACTGGTGCAGAAGGTGCTGAAATGGAAAAACAACTACTTGCAAAAGTAAGAGAATATGGTATGAGATGTGTAGGACCTAACTGTTTAGGTGTTTTAAATACTAATCCAGATGTTATGATGGATGCTACATTCGCTGAATCATTGCCAATTGCTGGTGATATCGGTTTCGTTTCTCAATCTGGTGCACTTGGTGGCGGTATTTTAAATATTTTAAAAGACTTAAATCTTGGTTTTGCTCAATTCGTTTCTATCGGTAATCAAGCAGATGTTAATGCTGAAACAATGATGGAATATTGGGAAAATGATGAAGATGTAAAACAAATTCTTTTATATATGGAATCAATCCAAAATCCAGCTAATTTTAGAAAATTAGCAACAAGAATTACAAAGAAAAAACCTATTATTGCATTAAAATCTGGTAGAAGTGCTGCTGGTGCATCTGCTGCATCATCTCACACTGGTTCATTGGCTGGTGCTGATAAAGCGGCTGCTGCTTTATTGAAACAATCAGGCGTAATTAGAGAATTTTCTTTGAAAAATCTATTTGCAACAGCAAAAGCATTTTCTAACTGCCCAATCCCTCAAGGAAACAGAGTTGCTATTATCACAAACTCTGGTGGTCCTGGTATTATGGCAACAGATGCTATTTGTGAAAATGGTATGCAAATGGCTCCTATTACAGATGAAACAAAAGCAAAATTAAGAAGTTTCTTACCTGCTGCAGCATCTGTTAAAAATCCAATCGATATGATTGCATCTGCACCTATCGAACACTATACACAAACATTAGAAACAGTTATTGCTGATGAAAATGTTGATATGATTATGGTTATTTATCTGCCATTCTTAGGCTTGAAAGACATTGATGTTGCAAAAGCATTAATGGAAATTAAAGCTAAAAATCCAACAAAACCAATAGTTGGTGTGTTTATGACAACAAATGACTTCTTCAACAATATTTCTAATATGAATGTTAATATGCCATTCTTTATGTATGCAGAAGAAGCAGCAGAAGTATTCTTGAGATTAGATGAACAAAGACAATGGATGTCAAAACCAGTAGGAAAAGCTCCTTGCTATGATGTTGACAAAAATAAAGTTGCTCAAATTATTAGAAAATCTATTGACGAAGGTAGAGAACAATTAACTACATTGGAATCTATTGATGTTCTTCAAGCATATGGCATCAGAGCTTGCAAATATGGCTTGGCTACAAATGTTAATGAAGTGGTTGAATTGGGTAATTCAATTGGATATCCAGTTGTAATGAAGATGACATCTAAAACAACATCTCACAAAACAGATGTTGGCGGTGTAAGAGTTAATATTCAATCAGAAGAACAATTAAGAGCAGAATATGCTGACTTAATCGCTAAATTAACTGAAAAAGGTTTAATTGATGGTTTAGAAGGTGTAATTATTCAAGAAATGGTTAAAGGTAATCGCGAAATGGTTTGTGGTATTGCTACAGATCCTCAATATGGTCCAATGATGATGTTTGGTCTTGGTGGTGTATTCGTTGAAGCATTAAAAGACGTTACATTTAGAATTGCTCCTTTAACTGATATTGATGCTGATGAAATGATTAAATCAGTCAAAGCATACAAACTTCTTCAAGGTGCAAGAGGAACAACTCCTGCACAAATGGATCAAATCCAAGAAACATTGTTGAGATTATCTCAATTAGTAACTGACTTTAAATTTATTGATGAATTAGACATCAATCCATTGTTGATTTCTGAAAAAACAGGTGAAGGAATCGCTGTTGATGGTCGTATTAAAGTTAGAATGAAAGAAGCACAAGAAGCATTAAAAGACGCATGTGCGTGTGGATGCAATTGTTGTGGTTAATACTTAAATAGTCTAAGAAAAACCCTCTGAAAATTCAGAGGGTTTTTTTATTATATTTCCATAAATTTTATATTAAATTCATTTTTCTCTCTAACAAAAAGTAAATCCGGATATTCATCACATCTATACAAAACCATTTTTTGGTTATCATTTGCGTTTGTACAATTAATAACGTCATCACGTATTACTTCGTATATGTTGCCATTTTTTATATTTCTATACTTTTTGGAAGACATAAATATACTCGTGTTTAAAGATGTAGAATCCACCATTAAGCGCTCTGTATCTCCAGAGATTTGCAGTTTTGCCTTTTGCTCTTTCATTGCCTTCCATATTTTTTACTATAACGGCTTTCATTTTAAATCCGATTTCTCTCATTTTTGCAGCACAGTCTGCACCAAGAGGAACAATCTCGCCATTTGCATATTTATCGCCAATAATTAATGCTGCAAATCTGCCTTTTTCAAGCATATCATAGCCGTTTTTTGCAACTTTTTTGAATAATTCATAAAATTCTTCGGTAGTTGCGCAGTTAGATAAATCTTCTTTCTTATCTGAAAATTTAATAATGTCGTCATAAGGTGGATGAAGAACTAAGAATTGTGCTTTATCTTTTCTCATTACATCAAGTCTAGCTTGAATTTTATCTTTTACTTCATCAGATGCGCTGTCTGAACATATTATGTTTGCATCTGTGACAAGTTCTTTTTGAGAAAATTTGTTGCTAACAATATCAACTTGTTCCTGTTTGAGTTCGACGCCAATGCATCTTCTTCCCATATTTAATGCTTCAATAGCGCTTGTTCCAGAACCTAAAAACATATCAAGAACAATATCACCTTTTTGCGTAAATCTTTCATATAATTGTTGAGCAAGTTGTGGGATATAATTGCCATGATAGTCGTTTGAGTGTCCGTGTGATTTGTCTCTTGACTCAAATTCCCACCAAGTATCTGTTTTTATATGGCTATATTCTTTCCAGTTGTTCAAATCAATATCGCTATAAGGTTTTGTTTTTACCTCTTTGACGATTCGCAAATCTGGTTTTTGTTCTTGTATCTTTCTTTTTGTGTTGTTTAATCTTGCCATACATTTCCCCATTGTATCTAGTGTTTGGTCTTTATTTGTTTGTTTTGAACCAGTTCACCTTGAATTTGTTATAAAAACAAACATTACATCTATCCGTTTAGTATATAGAATTATGCTCTTTGACGTATCATACATATTATTGATTTTCTTTTTTTTCTTGAAATACATGAAAAAAACCTTAAATAGTAAAAACATTCGGGATATTAGTACTATAAAAAATACAACGAATATATGATGCTCATACATGTAAAAAAATATATTGTATTCCTAGAGGTAGATTAGGGTATATAATGACGAATTTAACAGAAAATATTACACATGCATTGACAAAAAATGATATTTCCAAGAAATATCAATGGTTTTATGTTAATTTGTACAAAAAATTGGTTGAAAGTAGTGAAAAATTCTTTCAACGACCTTTTTCTATAAGATTTATGGGGGTTTCTTATGATGAAAATGTTCTCTTCTATGGAGATGAATATTTTGTTAATACGCTTCCTATAAATAAATCATCAGACTTTAAAGTTAAAATATCTTCTTCAGTTACAGAATTTTTCTTAGATGAGGCATTAGGAAATAATAGTGGAAAATTTAGTCTTTCAAAACTTACTGATATAGAAGCAGGAGTTATAAAATCATATATTGTATATCTTTATAAAGGTATTCAGGCAAATCTTAATAAAAAAGATCCCACAAAACATATTTTACAAAATTCTCGTAATCTTAATTTTACATTCTTTGTAAGAAATTCAAATAATCATATTGGGAAGATTATATTTAGAATTCCAGAATATATGATTCCAGAAATAGAGTTAGAAAAAAAAGAAGATACATTTTCTATAAATGATTTTAGAAAAACAAAAGCACTTTTAAAAGTTAAACTAGGTAGCACTAAAATATCGTTAACAGACATAAAGAACATAGAAGTTGGCGATATTATAGTCCTAGATGATAGTGATATAAACACAATGTCGGTTGTATGGGAAGAAGAAGAAATAAGATTTAATATAAATCCTAATCCGTCATTAATAATAAGCATTAACAGTAACGGAGGCCATGAAATGGAAGAAACAAGCACTAAATCTCAAAATATGTGGGATTCTATTCTTGTTGATGTAGTTGCAGAATTTGATAATGTCAAGTTGACTCTTGGCGAATTAAAACAAATTTCTGAAGGTTTGGTTATTGATGTAGGTTCTGTCTATAACAATAAAATCAAACTAAGAGTTGAAAATCAAGTTGTTGCAATAGGCGAACTTGTTATTTTGAATGACAGGTATGGAGTTCGTGTTGAAACCATAAAAAAACATAAAGCAACTGAAGCATCAAAGAAATCAGATAAAGTTGCGAAAAATGGTGTTCAACAAGAAGCAGAAGATGCTCCAGATGCAATGCCAAGAAAAGCAACAAAACAAGGTGATGAAAACTTTGATTACTCAGATTTTGAAATAGAAGATGAAAGTATATAGAGGGTATTATGAACGGATACTTGGCTAATTTTATAATCTATACTTTCGCAATGGTTGGTTTTATTGCCCTAGCGTTGTATGTGTATAAAAAAACAATTTATACGCCTTTGCAAAAGAACGATAAAAAAATACTAAGCGTGGAAACTGCAATGAAATTGTCCCCAACGAAGACAATATATATATTAAATGTTGGAACAGAACGATTTCTTATTGCAGGGGATAATAACAGTACAACAATGCTTTCTAAGTTAGAAAATTTGAATTTAAACACAAATGATTTGGATATTAAAACAACAAAATATTCGCAAGATTTACAATATACAACATCAAATGACCAGAGGTAAGAAATGGATACAGTATTAAAGGATTTAAGTCCCGTACTTCAATTATTGGCAGTAATGGCAATGTTTTCACTATTGCCTTTTATGTTTGTTTGTATGACGAGCTTTTTAAGATATGCGATTGTATTTGGTATATTAAAACAAGCACTGGGTGCACAACAAATCCCACCAGCAATAGTTTTAGTTGGGCTTTCAATGATATTAACTTTTTATACTATGGCGCCAGTTTTTCAACAAATGTATGAAGTTGGTTCAAAACCTTATCAAGAAAGTGGCTCGATGGTGCTTGCAATATCAGAAGGGTCAAAGCCTCTAAAAGAGTTTATGCTAAAACAAACAAGAGAAAAAGATTTGGCTTTCTTTGTTCAGTTGGCAAGAAAAGAAGCACCTGAAAGTGTTGATGATATTACAATTTGGGAAGTTGCTCCAGCATATATTTTGAGCGAACTTCAAACTGCATTCCAAATTGGATTTATAATTTTTATTCCGTTTATTGTACTAGATCTTGTCGTTGCGAATGTACTGCTCGCACTGGGGATGTTTATGTTGTCTCCAACGATTATTTCTTTGCCGTTTAAATTGCTTATATTTATTGCCGTTGACGGTTGGGGACTTATTGTAAATGGATTAGTTGGTAGTTATAACTAAGGATTTTGCTATGGAAAGCGTATTAATGGAATATTTGGCAAAAGGGCTAATTACAATGCTAATGATTGCAATGCCTTGTGTATTAACTGCGGCAGCAATTGGTCTTATTGTTGGCATTCTTCAGGCAGTAACTCAGGTGCAAGAACAAACAATTGCAGCAGCTCCAAAAATATTTGCTGTTTTCTTGGTTATAATAATACTTGGTGCTGGATATGTTAAACTTTTGACAAACTTTTTTACAGAAGGTGCGTCGATTGCATTTAATGTTATCCCTAAAAATGATGAGTTTGTTCTTTCTTCTGATTATTATAACTATACAAAGCCATTCATAGATGAGATGAAAACAGATTATAAAAAAGATATGGTTCCTATGTCTACTATTCTAAATAGCGCATCAAGACCTATGGGAAATAAAGATAAAGAAAAATTTAGTGTTTTAAAAAATAAGATAAACGAAGTTCCTACACCAAATCTTGTGGAACAAAAAACAATAATGGAAAATCAAAGATAATATTAGGGAAAAATAATGCTTGATACGATATTAACAGAATTTCCTAAATATTTTCCAGAAATTAATGGCGTAATAGCTGCAGGAATTCCTGTTTTTGCAAGAGTTGCTGGTTTGATGAGAACAGCACCTTTCTTAAAAAGAACAGAAATACCAGTTATTGCAAGAACTGGATTTGCTCTTATTTTAACTGTTATATTATGTCTGTTCTTAAAACCAGAGATGCCTACAGGTCAAAATTCAATGTTGTATTCAATTATTGTTAATTTTATATGTGGGGCAATAATTGGTTTTATTATAAATTGTATTGTACTTGCGATAGAAGCAGGTGGGGATATGATAAATATGCAACAAGGTCTTAACTCCGCAACAATTATGGATCCTTCTTCCTCTTCGCAAGTTTCTGTTATGGGGCGTTTGTTTGGTCTTTTGGGAATTATTTTATTCTTGAAAATAGGTGGTGCTTATTGGACTTTCAATGCTTTTATTAGAAGTTTTGAAATATTTCCTGTATATGCACACGCTGTTCCCCTTGATGAAATTATAAATATGCCGTATTTGGTTAAAATAACATCAAATGTATTATATATTGGTTTGCAAATTGCTTCTCCAGTTCTTATTGCAACATTAGGGCAAGATATTATTCTTGGTGTTATTAATAGAACTGCCCAGCAAATACCAGTATTCCAAATGAGCTTTATGTTCAAACCTGGACTTGGTGCTTTGGTTTTAATCTTTATTATGCCAAACATGCTTAATGTTATTGAAGATTATTTCTTGTCTTTTGCCAATATATTTTAATTTTTAGGGAAAGAAAAAGAAATTAAACTTAGTTGAAATAATCGCAAATAAGTTCTTTTTTTCTTGGTTTTATTTTTTTCGCTAATTTCTCAATAAAAGTAGTATCTTTTCTCATTAATTTGTCTCTTAGTATTGCTTTTTCAATTAAAAGTTTATTAAAAGATTCATTTAATGCAGTTTTTTCATCTGTTAAATGTGGTTTAATTGTCAATAATCGCAATTTACAAGTTTGTATAGCTTCTTTTATTTCTTCAGCTTGTTTTTTGTTCATAAATTTAATTTTCCTATTGTGTATGCAGATGTCTAACCATTTCTTTACTGTCTTATAATAATAAATTTTTGCATGAAATAATTCCCCCAAAAAGTTTAAAAACTTTATTAAAATATAAACTATTACTGTATTTTTAATTGAAATTTTTGTTATACTTGTATCATATGAAACAATTTGATTTTAAAAAGGTGTTAATAGTTAGATTAAGTGCATTGGGTGATACAATCCATACATTGCCTTTGGCACGTGCTCTTAAGAAACAATATCCAAATATACAATTGGATTGGGTTGTGGAAGATAAAGCATCTAAATTTATTATTAATAATCCTTTGATAAATAATGTTTATGAAATCCCAAAAAGAAAGTGGAATAAAAGTAAAAATAAGATAGCAAATTTTATTGAATACTTCCAAATAATAAATAAGATAAGGAAAGAAAAATATGATGTTGTTATAGATGTACAACAATTGTTGAAAAGTAGTTTTATAATGGGGCTTTCAGGAGCAAAAAGGAAAATTTCATTAGATGGGGGAAGAGAATTTTCTGGCTTTTTTGCGAATGAAGTAATAAAAACAGGAAGAAAGCCTTTTGATATTAATTATCATGTTGTAAAACGTAATCTTGATATTGCAAAATATCTTGGTTGCAAAGATATTAATCCAGAATTTGTAATCCCAGATCTTTCTAAAGAGATTTTGCCAAATATAAAAAAAATAATGCAAAATCTTGATAAAACAAAAAAAACGATAGTTATTGCACCGGCGACAACGTGGTACAATAAACATTGGACTGTTCAGGGGTGGCAAGATGTCTTAAATGATTTAAAAGAAAAATATAACATTGTTATTACTGCTGCAGAACGTGAGAAAGAACTTATATATAAGATTTTATCCAGAGTAGAAAATAATGGAAATATCTATGATTTGTCTGGAATGACTAATCTTGGAGATTTAGTGTATATTTATTCGAATTCAGATATGGTAATAAGTCCGGATTCTGGCAGTGCTCATATTGCTTGGGCGGTTTCTAATCCATACATAATAACATTGTTTTTTGCGACTTCGGCGAAAAGAACCGCGCCTTATGGTAATAAATATTATTCTTTGTATCCTAATGTAAACTGTCACCCTTGTATGAAAAGACAGTGCCGAAATGGTGTGTCACCATTGTCTTGTATCTATAACGTTATGCCTGAGCAAATTATAAATATTGTAAATAATGTTTTACAATAGAATAAATTCGGGTATATAATATTTGTAATTAGTGATCGGATAAAACTTTTGTGAATATATTCTCTGGATTAAAGGACTTTTTAGGACAAATTAATAATCTTGACGGGGCGATATCTAATAAAGGAAGGGACCTTGCAGAGGTTTACGCTAAAAATATTGTTCTGGAAGAAGAAATAGCAGCTAGAACTAAGGAATTAGAACAAGCAAATCAAACAATTTTAACATTAAATAGTGTTTGGGAAATGATGAATTCATCCCAGCCTTTATCTAGTATGCTAAATAAAATTGTGAGTATATTACACGAAGATATGGGTTATCGTTTCGTTGCAATTTTGAAACTTATGGATGAAGAATCAAGTTCACCATATTTTTCAACAATGTCTGTTTCTGCAAATTCTCAAGTGGATAAATTGTATGATGCAATGGGTGTTAGTCGTGAAACCTATAAAATTCCGTATATAAGAAATTCTATTATTGCAAGAGCAATGAATGAAAAACAAATATATTCAACACCTGATATAAGTGGTGTTATTGGTATGTTTTTCCCTTCGCTTACACCTGAACAGTGTGAAGAATATGCAATGATGACACAGTCTAAAATATTTTCAATAGTTCCTTTGGTTGGGAAACAGGGTGAATATAAGGCTTGTGTACTTGTAACGTCAGATAGGAACGATATTACAGATACTGAAAGTAATTTCTTGACGTTATATGCAAATCAAATTGAGTTGGCAATAGTTGTAGCAAATTTATTTGAGGAAGTTCAAAAACAAGCGATAACAGATCCATTAACAGGGTTATATAATCGACGATATTTCGAAGATAGTATAATAAAAGAAGCAGAAAGATCATTGCGTCTTAAACAGCCATTTTCTCTTATTGCAATGGACTTAGATTTTCTTAAGAAAATTAATGATACTTATGGACATCAATATGGTGATTTGGCGATTAAAACTATTGCAAATGTTTTGAAAACAGAAGCACGTTCTATTGATATTGCCGCAAGATTAGGTGGCGAGGAATTTGATTTAATGCTTCCTGGTATTGATTCTAGAGGGGCACAAATTGCTGCAGAAAGAATTAGAAAGGCAATTGAAAGTCAAAAGCTTGAAACCATCGGCGGTATTACGGCAAGTATTGGTGTAGCTACTTTTCTTGAACATTCCGATAGGGTTGATGAACTTGTTGAACTGGCAGATCAAGCAATGTATAAGGCGAAAATAAGTGGTCGTAACCAAGTTCAAGTTGCTCAACGAGATAGCGAAATCAATTGGCAACAAATTGCGGTAGAAACCTTCACTGATATACTTGTTAAAAAACGTATTCCAGTTAGTGATGAGTTGGCTGCTGCTATTGAAGAAAAACTCAATGCAATAAAAAATATTGATAAAAATTCAAAAGATACTTTATCTAGCATTGTGGATATGCTTTCTCAGACCTATAATCAAATGTACAAGACTGGAACTACAAAATCTAAATTGATTTTGGCCGTGATGCTTGCTAAGAGATTGGATTTGTCTACAGAAGAAATTAACAAATTACGACTTGCTATTCTTTTGTATGATATAGGTAATATTATGATTCCTGAAGAAATTTTCAACAAAAAGGAACCATTGACTGAAAAAGAAAGATTGATAATTAAACAGCATCCAGTAATTGCTGCAAGAGAAATATTAAAACCAATTTCTAATATACAAGATATTATTCCTATAATTGAAAGCCATCATGAAAATTGGGATGGAAATGGATATCCTGAAAATAAGTCAGGCGGAGATATTCCAATAACATCTCAAATTGTTTTGCTTGTTGATTCATTTTATGCAATGACACAAGATAGACCATACAGACAAGCATATACGGTTGATGAAGTTCTTGAAATAATAAATGAACAGTCTGGCAAACGATGGAATGAACAACTCGTTAAAGATTTTGTATATATTATAAAAAACGAGAATACCAGATAAAACTAATCGTCAAGAGTTAGTACGGATTGACCTTGTTCTTCTTTTATGGCGGTTTCTAGTAGAATGTATGTCATATAAGCTCCGAGTGCAACTGCCTTGGGATCCAAATCGGTGCTTTGTGCCGCTTCAATTATTGCTTGATTTATTTCCGGATTTTCATCCTTGATATAATGAATCATTTTTTTTCTCCAAGAATGAACATCTTGAAAAATTTCTGCGAAACATAGAGATGATTGTTCCGGTGTAACTATTGGAAGCATTTTACCCCTTTTTATATTCTGATATATGAGATTATAATAAAAAACTTATAGCCTTTCATCATATAACAAGAGTAGTTATTGCTATTTCTCACCAATTATTTTTTTAATTTTGTCCGCACATTCATCACAATAAGTGCATTCAACACCACATCTAGTAGCGCATTTGTCGCCATTTTTTATGAATCTTCTTATGTCTGGTAAGTATTTTAATATGTCTCTTACTTTTACATCTTCACTATATCTTGAGTATCTTAGGAATAACATGTTTACAAAGAATTGGAAACTCATTTCACTTTTTTCAATATCTCCTTCAATGCAATCCATATAGTTTCTTAAGAAATACAAAGAATTGAAATTTGCTCTTAATGGCCAACTTGAAATTTTAAAAGAGTTTACTCCAACATTTTGATAATATGAAAGATTCCAAGGATAAATGTTTGCCGTTCGACACATATCCAAGACATTATCTCTTATTTTTCCGCATTCAAAAATATATATATCTGACATTGTATGAGACATTCTTGCTGGGCACCCCATTATACAAGGTTCGTTAACAAGAACTTCTAGTGTGACATTTGGAAATAATTTGTGTAAGTTTTTTAAAAACGGAAAATTCCTATTTTCATCACTAGAAATATCAATTCCAGTTATGAATGGATAGTTTTTGAATAAATTGATGTATTGTCTTGTATTGTGAAATTCAAATGTAGTTGATGCTGATACATTAAACTTATGTTTGTATTTCGCTATTATTGATAAAAGTTGAGTGTTCCCTATCCTAAGATGATTACAACCTATATCATGAAGAAAGTCTAATTGTGAATATAATTTATCTCTTCTACTTTCATAATCTTCTTTAGAAAAAGATTTTGGTGAATTTAATACATATACAATTTCAAATCCCTTATCTCTTGCGTGTCCAAAATATTTTGCAAAATCATCATAAGTTTTGATTTTATCATTATATCCTCTTGAAACGGTAAAAAAATCATTAAAATCACTGTTTAGTGGTTTTGGAATGTTATTGTATAAGGTGGTAATTTTAGATTTTTTATAAATATTGTTCATATCTGCCATTTCATCAATAAGATCATGATTAAATGGAAGAGGAGTTGTAATATTGAATTTTTCTTTTTGTTTTGGCATTTTTGTTGATATTTCAGAGTCAACAACTTCTTGATTGCTTTTTGAACAACCAGTAAGTCCAACTGCAGCAGCACCTGCAACTAACAATCCTGATTTTAATAATTCACGCCTGTCCATAAAGGATATCCTATACAACTACTAGGAAAATTCTATCATTCAGCCTATATGTTGTCAAAACAGATAAAATATTTTGCAAAAAAAAAGGGACATTGACATGTCCCAAACAATTCGGAATGTAAAAGAAAGTTGTTTTACTATCCATCGTGTTTTAAATAAGTAAGTAGGTAAGTGTAAGTGTAAGTGTAAGTATGGTAATTATGATTTTAAATTGATTAGCCTAAATTTTTAATAAAAAGCTGTACGCGTACGATTGTTACTCGTTTCTCGACATAAATCCTGTAGTCGTAATCGTTTCTCTATCTCTTAACATCTCGTATTTTGATGTTTGCCTCTCGTATTTATATAAAGTATTTTTTATATACTAAATTGCTAAAAAGTAGATAAAAAGTATATATTCTTTAACAAAACTTTACAAAATAATTTTTTATGCCAATTCTACTTTGATTGGGAATTTCTCAACATATATTTTATATAAGGCTTCTGCTCCCAAATCATCGAAAGCAATGATTTCACTTTGTTGTATTTTCTTTGCTAGAAGTGCGGCAATACCGCCTTGAATAGTAAAATATTTAGAGTTTGTTTCTTTTATTATTTCCTTTATTTTATTGCTTCTTGAGCCTTTTCCAATCGTTGCAATTAGCCCATTTTTATATAAAACTTCGGCATATTTATCCATTCTTGATGCCGTTGTTGGACCAATAGAGCCTGTTGTTTCATTTGGTTTTGCAGGACAAGGTCCAGCATAAAATATTATTTTGTTTTTCATATCAAAAGGTAATGCATTTTTGGAATTAATTAATTCAACCAATTTTTTATGAGCCATATCCCTAGCAACATATATTTCCCCTGTGAGAAGAATATTTTCATTTTCTTTTAGCGCTTTTATTTTTTTTATATCGGTTGTATATATTTCTTTTTTTTTAGTGTTTTCTATATTTTGACAAAGAAAATCAGGTATTTTGTGTCTATAAGTAACTTTATTTTTTTCGATAGTACAACTTGAAAATCTATTAGAGTGGCAATTTATTGTTATTCCAATAGGCATACAGGCAATATGGGTTTGTCCTGTTAATAATTTTATGTCTAAGACAAAGCAATTTTTGTATTTTTTCGGTGCTTTTGAATTGACATATTCTTTTATTTTTTTTGCAAATTCAATTTCTTTATTGCTAAAGTTATCACTAATAAGTGCTTGTTTAGAAAGAAGCATTGCCCCATCAGCAGTTAAACCAACTCCAATGCCGATAAACATTGGGGGACAAGCATTTTCTCCGGCAGAAAGAATTAAATCCCCTATTGTTGAAATAATTTCATTTTCTTCTGCTGTTGGCAACATCATTTCAAGTTTTGATTTATTTTCAGAACCTGCGCCTTTAATTAAAACTTTTATATTTAATTTATCACCTTCAATAATCTTTGTATGAATAATTACAGGGGTATTCGTTTTTGTATTTTCTCTATTTGAAATTGCATTTTTTACAACTGATTTTCTAAAATAGTTTTCTTTATAGCAATTTTCGACTGCTTTATTTATTGCAGTTTCAATATAGCCACCTTTAATTTGTATATCTTGTCCGATTTCTAAAAATACAATAACTTGTCCTGTATCTTGACAAAGGGGCATTTCTTTTTCGTACGCGATTTTTGCATTTTCTAGTATCGCAAATAATAAGTTTTTGGTTTCTTGTGAGGATGCGACTTTAGATGCTTCCACTATTTTTGAATATACACTGTCATTTAGACAAGTATTTGCTTCGAAGCATAATTTGTAAACAGCATTTTCTATTGTTTGTATAGAAATTTTACTCATATATAAATGATATAATTTCAAACCTCTGTTGTAAAGAAGATTAAAAAAATATGCTAGATGATTTCGCAATGAGTTTTATATTTGTGCTGGGAATTTATTGATGATAACAACACCATCATCACAATTAGCATCAGAATACATTGTAGATATTACTTCTGGGGTTTTGGAATCTCTATATTGTACAGTAACTCTTTTGTTAAAAATTAAAGAATCTTTGACTTTATCCCAGACTTCAATAATTTTTCCATATGGAGCCCCTTTTTCTGTTTGAGGGAACGAGTGATATGTTTTTAGTGTTTGTTTGCCGTCTGCTTTTATAATGTTTGCAATAACTAGTTCATCACACTTTGGTGTTTTATATCCTAAAATTGCAATATCGCCGTTGTTGTTTGTTTTTACAAGAAAATTGTCAAAACCTTGCTTTTTTAAATCTTTTTTCGCCTTATGTGCAGTAAGTTTTGTTTTTAATGGAATTTTTGCTGAATTTTCATTAAAAGTAATCATTTACTATTCCCTTTAAGTTGTACTGAATAAAAAAGTGTAAAAAAAATATTTGCTAATTTTGTGTATAATTAGATTAGGAATATATTATGCCACATTTTCTTATTAATACAAAAAATATTAATCAAAATACAATCGTTATAGATGATAAGGATTTATATAGACATATCATTAAGGTTATGCGCTCTAGAATTGGTGAAAAATTATTGTTTCTTGATGAAAATGAAATGCAGTATGAGACAATAATAAAAGAGATTAATTCCAGTGATTTTTGCGTTGAAATACAAGCAAAATATATTTCAACAAGAAAATTACCAATTAATTTATTTGTAGCGCAAAGCGTATTAAATTCAGATGCACAGATTAGCAGTATTCAAAAAGCAACTGAACTTGGAGTAAAGGGTATTGTTCCTTTATATACTGATAATTGCAGTGTAAAAGAATCTGTTATAAAGTCTAAAATTGAAAAATGGCAAAAAGTTGCATTAGAATCTGTAAAGCAATGTGAAAGAGCAGATATTCCGAAGGTTTTTGATTTGTCTTATTTAAAAGATGTGATTAAAAACTATGACAATGTTATTGTGTTTGCAGAGAAATATACGGGTAAAAACTTCTTTGAATATATAAGAGAAAATCCGGTAAATAAAAATAGTAGTATCCTAATAATCATTGGGCCTGAAGGTGGCTTTTCAGAGGATGAGTTTTCTTTCTTTAAAGAAAAAAACATCCCATTGATAACTCTTGGAAATCTTATATATAGGGCAGATACAGCACTTGTATCGGCACTTACAACAGTTGTAAATGGGGTGTTATATGCGTAAATATATAGATAAAATAAAAAAAGACCCAATTATAAATTTATTAATTCCTCATTTGAAAAATCATAGAGCATATCTTGTTGGTGGATTTGTTCGTGATGTTTTGATGGAAAAAGAAAGTGTTGATAGAGATTTAATTATTATCGAGGATGAATTAGAATTATTTGCAAAAGATTTGGCGGATAAAATAGATGCATATTTTATTGAACTTGATTCTGTAAATTCAATATATAGGCTAGTTATGGAAGATAAAATAAATTATATTGATATAACAAAACCTATTGAAAATAATTTTGAAAAAGATATAAAAAGACGAGATTTGACTATTAATGCTATTGCATATGATATAAATGAAGAAAAATTTATTGATTTAATCGGTGGGATAGATGATATAAAAAATAAATTAATTAGAGGGATTTCTGACGAAAATTTTGAAGATGATCCGCTTCGAATAATTAGAATATTTAGATTTTTTGCAAAAACAGGCTTTACTATTGTTCCAGAACTGGAAGATATTACAAAAAAATTAAAAGACAAAATAAACGAACCTGCAAAAGAGCGTATCAATGTCGAACTTTTAAAACTTTTTGAGGGTAATTATACCTCTCAAGCACTTTTAAAAATGAATGATTTGGGATTAATTGAAAAATTTTTTCCAATTTATGAAGATGTGAAAAAAGTTCCACCAAATTCTCATCATCATCTGGATTTATTTCATCATCTTGTTGAGACTGTTTTTCAAATACAAAAAAAATATGAAGAAGCAGATGAAGATATTAAGCAGTATTTAGATTCAAACAGATATGGGACAGTAAAGTTGATAGCGTTTCTTAAGTTGGCTGGATTTTTGCATGATATAGGGAAACCATCTTGCTGGACAATTGAAGAGGATACAGGGCGACACAGATTTATTAAACATGATGAGATTGGTTCAAAACTTGTTGTTCCGATACTCAAAAATTTAAAATTTTCTAATAAACAAATAGACTACATAAAATCATTAATAAAATATCATATTTATCCATCTAGTATGGTTTGTTCCCCTGATGTTAATGAAAAAGCATATATGCGATTTTATAGAAAAATGGAAGATAATGTTATTGATGTAATAATTCTAGCAATGGCAGATAGGCTTTCTGCAAGAGGTGTGCAAGTTACAGATGAAATGGTTAATGATAATATTTCACGATTAACTTTTTTATTGCAGAACTATATAAAAATGCGTAGTGAAATACAACCATTGGAAAAATTGCTTGATGGTACAGATATAATGGAATTATTAAATATTTCTCAAGGTCCTATTTTGGGTGAAATTATAAAGGAATTAAAAGAAGCACAAATTTCTGGGGATGTTAATAATAAACAGGAAGCAATAGAATTTGTGTTAAATGGTTGGAACAATAAATAAGTTAGTAATTTAGTATTGTAATGATACAATTACCAGTCTATTTGTAATGTTCTGATAATTTATAAAATCTTAATACAGGTTCAAAGTTTTTTGCAAAAAATAAGATTTTTACTTATAATTTCCATGTAGTTGAATAATTTCGATTTATATTTGTTAAAACAAGATTCAATACTAGATTAAAGAAAAGGTATTAATATGAATTCAGTTGTAATAGTTGGCAGAGCAGGACAAGACCCAGAAGTTAAATATTTTGAATCAGGTAAAGTAAAAACAACTTTTTCAGTTGCTGTTTCAAGATGGGACTATAAAACAAAATCTGAAACTACAGACTGGTTTAATATTGAATTATGGGATAAATCAGCAGAAATTGCTGGTGAGTATGTAAAAAAAGGTCGTCAAGTTTGTGTTGATGGTCGTCTTATTTCTAGTAAATGGACTGGACAAGATGGCGAACAAAGAGAACGCTTTATAATTAGAGCAAATTCTATGCGTCTTCTCGGTAATAAAAGCGATAACTAAGGTTTTATATGAATACATCAAATTATATAGCGGTCATTGCTGATGACTTAACTGGGGCAAATGATACGTCTTTACAGTTTTTTATTCAAGGTTGTAAAACTCAAGTTTCTTTTGGTGAAGAGATTTCAATTGATGAAAATCTTCAAACTGAAGTTTTTGCTATGTCTACAGAATCAAGAAATATTTCATCTGAAGTTGCAATGGAAAAAGTAAAAAAAGTTGCAGATGGTATTTTAAAGGAATACAACTTTGAGCATATTTATAAAAAAATAGACTCTGTTTTAAGGGGAAATATTGGTGTTGAAGTAATCACTTTATTGAATTCACTTGAGTATGATGCTGCTGTTATATTTCCGGCTTTCCCTAATGAGGGCAGAACAACAATTGGTGGTTATCAACTTGTAAAAGGCATTCCGCTACAAAGAACAGAAGTTTCAAGAGATCCGGCTTTCCCAATAACAGAGTCAAATATATTGAATCTTTTAAGAAATCAATTGGAACCTGAGCAGGCTGAATTGGTTGACTTAATAAGTCTTGATGTTGTTATGAAAGGTGCAGGTCCAATCTTAACTAAGTTAAATGAGTTGGTTTCTAAAGGTAAAAAACTTATCGTTGCTGATGCTGTATCGACAACGGACCTAGAACAAATTTCTTTGGCAGTTTCAAAAAGTAATTATAATATTTTGCCAACTGGTAGTGCTGGCGCTGCTCAGGCATTGAGTAAAATCTGGCATGCAGAAATTAAAGAAGATAAAAAAGAAGAAAAACTTGAATTACCATTGCTTCCCAAATTCGTTGTATCTGGTAGTGCTACTGATTTAACTGCTTCTCAGATAAAAAGATTGCAAGAATGTGATAGTATTGATAATACTTATTTTATTTCAATCAAACCTGAAAATATTTTTTCTGATGATTATAATGAAGTTGCACAACGTGTTATAAACAATTTAAAAAGTGATAATACTGTTATAGTTCATTCTTCAACACTAATGGAAGATACAGAAACGTTGACATCATTGTTGATTGAAAATGAAATTACAAGGGAAAAATTTATATCCAAAATTTGTGATTATTTAGCAGCGGTTACAAAAATTGTAATTGCACAAAAACAGGCAATCCTTATAACTGTTGGTGGAGAAACTTCATACAAATGTTGTCGTGCAATCGAAAGTAAAAATATGCAAATACTAGATACGGTTGCGCCTGCTATTCCTTTAGGCGTTAATCATATAGGTCAATTAATAGTGACAAAATCTGGTAATTTTGGCACTCAAAATGCATTGATTGATATAATTAAATATTTTGAACAGGATAAATAATGAAAAAAATAGCAATAACTCTTGGAGATCCTAATGGGATTTCTCCTGAAATTACAGTAAAAGCCTTGAATTTTTTAGATTTGCCAAAAGAAAAAGTTATTCTTATTGCAAATAGTGATATTTTAAAATTTTACGAAGAGGAATATGATTTATATTTAGAGAAACAATATGATATTATTGAAATTCCTTTTGATAGAAAAAATATAAAACTTGGAGAAGAAACAGAAGAAGCGGGAGAATTTGCTTTTAGAGCATTAGTTAAGGCTTGCGAACTTGTTCAGAACAAACAAGTTGATGCTATTGTTACTGCTCCAGTTTCAAAAAATGCTTTAAAAATGGCTGGACATAATTATTCTGGTCAAACTGAAATTTTGGAACAATATTTGGCAAATACTAATCAACATGCAGAAATGTTGTTTGTTTGCGAAAAATTTTCTGTTTACTTATTAACAAGACACATTGCAATAAGTGATGTACCTCAATATATAACCAAAGAAAATGTATCTGAAAAAATCAAATATTTAGATAAATATTTGACAAAACAAATAAAAATTGAAGAACCAAAGTATGCTGTATGTTCTTTAAATCCTCATGGTGGAGAAAATGGAATATTCGGTAGAGAGGAAATCAATGAAATTATTCCAGCAATAGAAAATCTTCGTTCTAGTGGAATTAATGTTGATGGTCCATTCCCTTCTGACACTGTATTTATGAATGCATATAATGGAGCATACGATTATAATTGTTATATTGCAATGTATCATGATCAAGGGCTTATACCAATAAAGTTGATGGAAAAATCAACTTGCGTAAATACAACAATAGGTCTTGATATTTTGAGAACGTCGCCTGCGCATGGTACTGCTTTTGATATTGCAGGACAGAACATTGCAATTGCTGATAGTATGATTTCCGCTATACAACTGGCGCTAGAAAGTTAGTTTTGCAAAATAAACTTTTTCTTAGATGGAGAAAAACAATATTTCTGTAATTCTTTGTCATTCAAAACAACTTTTATTGCGTTGTGCATATCTGTTCTGTAGAATGTTTGATTGTTCTCCTCCAGTAATTTTATTGTTTCTATGTTTGGATGATTATAAATATTTTTGCCAGTGGATATAATGGTAAGTTTTGTATTTTTCAGCATTTCCGGATTGATTGTGTCTTTTGCCCCATGATGACCAGATTTTAAGATGGTAATATTTTCTTTAAAACTATTTGGAAGTGCGTTATAAGTAATTGTGTCGCCATCACCCATAAATAGTGCAGTTTCAGAATTAAATCTTATACTTGTTATTATTGATTTTTGGTTTTCAGTTTTTATTTCAGCATTGGTCGCTTTTGTTAAACTTATTTTAAAATTTTCGTTGTCGTATATTGTTTTCTCTTGTGAAATGATTATTGGATTTATCTTGTTTCTACTAAAGTATTCAAGAATTTGGCTAGAAAGATTTGTATCCTCATAGTCATTTGAAATATAAACATTTTTTATTTTTAAATTCTCAAATAAGTCTATGGTTCCACCTGCGTGGTCTGAATCAAAATGTGTAATGATATAAGAATTTATATTTTTAATTCCTTTATCAGTTAAATATTTAATTATTACATTTTTTGCTTGAGAAGATGCGGATTTGTATGGTAATTTACCACTATCTATTAAAAAATATTCTTGTTCTGGTGATTTTATAAGTATTGCATCAGCATTATCTACAGAAAAGAAAATAATTTCAGGGTTTTTATTTTGAATGGGAATGAAAGTTAAAATAAATAATACAAACATAGTTACAAGTACTGATAATATACGTTTTATTAGGGGTTTAAATCTTAAAATACAAATGATTAATATGATAATTGTGAAATAAAGTATTAATTGAATAATTGTTGGTTTTTTTAAATATATTATTGCAAAAGGTAAGCTGGAGAAGAAATTTGCGACTTTAACAATATAAGTAAGAAGTGGATTAAGTATATAATCTGCAATAAAACAGATTTTTTCAGAAATAACAGGTATCATTGCTAGTATTGAACTTATAAAACCTAAAAAAGATACTATGCTCAATACGGGAATAATAGCAATATTCGCGAGAACCGAATATATTGTAAAAGTATTAAAATAAAATATTTGAAGCGGTGCAGCAAAGAATTGTGCTATTACAGGAACCATTATTCCGCAAAGTATGCAATTCAAGAATTTATGTTTAAATTCAAGGGATAGAAGTGGTGCGGTTAAAATTAGCGCAAAGGTTACAGTAAAAGATAATTGAAATCCAATATCAAATAGCATAAGTGGAGAGAATAGTAGCATTATGAAAGCAACCATAAATAAAAGTGACATCGTTGGCGCTTTTCTGTCTATTAGTTTACCTGTCAAAATCAATGTGAGCATCAATGCCGATCTGATAATTGGTGGTCCAAAACCGGTCATACAAGTATAAAATAGAATTAATAAAATTCCTGAAAAAATAGAAAACTTATAATTAAATCTAAGTGTTTTTGCAAAGAAAAACCATATCCCAAAAATAAGAGTTACATTCATTCCTGATGCGGCGAGTATATGAATAATCCCAGAATTGATAAATGATTTTTTAGTTTCATTATCAGGATTTACCGCATCATCTCCAAAAATTATCCCACCTAGTACTTCAATCATTGGTGATTTGATATTTTTAGCGTGAATTTTTAATATATTACTTCTTGTATCATTTAGTTTTGCTAAAAGTTTGCCGATATTATCATCTGCGTTTCTTAATATTTTCCACTTCTCAGCAACATAAAAAAGAGAAAAAGTATCTCTTAATTGTAGATATTTTGCATAATTAAATTGTGATGGATTTTTACTTGTTTGAGGGCTTTTTAATGAACCTTCCATTAGTAGAGTATCCCCTATTTTTATATTTTTAAATTTATATTCAGTATCGTTAATTGTTACTAATGTTTTTGCATTTTTAATATCAATATTGCCTTGTTCTGTATAAATTGATAGTACTTTTGCATAAAATTTTGTTTTATCTTTATTAACATTTGTTGGAATAGTAAGCACTTTAGCGGATAGCTTTAAATTGCTATCCGTATATGGTGTCAAATCGTCAGAATATTTGATATGAATTGCCGAATTGATTAGACCGACAATAAAAATAAGGCATAATATAATTGAAAATTTTGGGGAAAATGTATTTTTGTACATTAGTCCAAGAATAGTTGCAAATAATATCACACAAAAAATCAATAAATAATTGGAAAAGAAAGTTAAAATACCGAACATATATAAACAAGAAAATATGATGATTTTTGTTTGTTTTGTCATATATATGTTCCCTTAAATTAAAAGACTCTATTAAAGAGTCTTTTAAGTGATTATATCATATTTTTTCTTATGTTTTGTTTTGATTTTTCTATTGCGCTTATTCTTTTTTCAATTGCTTTAATTTGTTTTCCTAATACTTTTCTTTGTTCTTTTATAAGTTGATATTGAGTATCAACTTCTTGATATTTTGATTTGTATTCTAATAACTGATTTCTTATATTTACTTGAGCGGTATCAAGTTCAAAAAGAGCATTATTAAAATTGCCATTATTTGTAGAAACAGCGTCTTGAGAAAGGCTAGAGCTTTCTTGAATATTATTTTCAATTTTTTGATTTGCTCTAGTTTGCGCTAAAGATGGAGTTGATACCGTATTTGAAACAGGAATTGTATCTGCTGCTGAATATTCAGTTGGGTCAAAAACCATTCCATTTGCTAAAACTGCATTTGAACTAAATAAAAATATTACGGCTATAATAAATAAACTCTTTTTCATCTCCACAACTCTCCTTTGTATTCTAATTAAAACATTTTTTACTATGCCTTTGCATAATTCATATGGTGGATTTAAAATGTTTATATGCAGAATTTTATAAAAAATTTAAATTGTGAATATTCTCAAAAAATTCGTGCTTTGATAAAAAAGAATACATCTTTTGCTTTATCAGGTATTACTAATTGTACAAAATTATTTTTATTGGGGCAGTTTTTGTCTTTTAGTTCTAAAAATATTATTTTTATTACGGATACAGAACAAAATGCACTTAAGTTTCAAAATGATTTAAAAATCCTTTTTGAAACTAATACAGTTTTGTTCCCTTATCAAGATGGGGCTATATATGATACAAATTCTAAGAATTTGTACAAATATGCACGACAGGTACATATTTTAAGGAATGCGCAGGATTATAAAATAATAATTGTTCCTATTAAGGCGCTTTTTGAAAAATTTCCAGATTATGATTTTTTTGAAAAAAATAAAGTTGAAATAAAAATAAATGACGAAATTGATGTTGAAGAGTTTGCAAAAAATCTTGTAAAACTTGGCTATAAAAGAAAAACATTAGTTGCAGATGTCGGTGAATTTAGTATTAGAGGCGACATTATTGACGTTTTCCCTTTAAGTGAAAAACCATATCGAATTGAATTATGGGGAGATACTGTAACTGATATTCGTATTTTTGACAATTTAAATCAGAAAAGTATAAAAAAGACTGATTTTGTTGAAATCCTTCCTGTTTACAAATTTATTCTTGATGAAAATTCTCATAAAAAAATTGAAAAATCTGATAATGATGAGATATATTCTGAAGTCGTAGAATCTCTAAAAAATAAGGACTATTTTGAAGGAATAGAGTATTTTGAAACTTGCTTTAATTCTGATTTGGAAATAATTTTAAAGATTTTAAAAAAAGAGAATAATATTATTGTTTTTGATGATTATACTCAATTGAAATCAAAGTATGAACAAATGTGCGAAAACTTTGAAAAATTGTATTTTGAGAATCTACAAACTAATATGTCATTGCCTTTAAAAAAACTAAATCATTACAATTTAAAAGAATTTTTAACTGGTGTAAGTTCTTATTTGAAAATATATTTTGATAATTTTATATCCGAAGAATTTGATATAAATATTGAACTTAAAACAGAATTAATTCCATATTTTTCCTCTGGAAGTGATGCAATTGCAGAATTTATAGGAAAGAAGATAAAAGAAAATTATACGGTTATTGCGGCAACTGACTATAAAAATCGAGTGGAAGAAATATTAAAAGAATATGAAATTCCAGTAACAGAAGATTATGGTGATAAAACGGCTGTACACATAATAAACAATTTATCTCTTGGTGGCAGTTTGATTGAAGATTGCAAGAGTCTTGTTATTACAGATAAAGAATTTTTTAATAAGCGTTCAAAAGATATAACAGTAGGAAGATACAACTATAGACGCGAAAATCTTGATTTTATTGAGAGTCTAAATGATATAAAAGAAGGCGACTATATAGTGCATATGGTTCATGGTATAGGCGTTTTTAGGGGTTTGTCAAAACAAGAAATTGATGGAGAAGAAAAAGATTATTTAACGATAGAATATGCCCGAAAAGACAAACTGCATATGCCTGCTGAACAAATAAATATGCTGTGTCGATACAGAGGTTCTGGCAATATTGCACCTTCTTTGTCTAAAATGGGCGGAAGTGATTGGAATACAACAAAATCAAGAGTAAAAAAGGCAGTAGAAGATGTTGCTCAAGATTTAATAAATTTGTATGCACTTCGTAAGATTTCACAAGGTTATGCTTTTGATCCTGATACGATATGGCAATATGAAATGGAAGATTCTTTTGAATATACTGAAACACCAGACCAGATGAAAGCGATTGCTCAAACGAAGGAAGATATGGAATCTGACAAGCCAATGGATAGGCTTATTTGTGGCGATGTTGGTTTTGGTAAAACCGAAGTTGCAATAAGGGCAATTTTTAAGGCAGTAATGTCTTCAAAACAAGCGGCGATAGTCGTTCCAACAACTATATTGGCACTTCAGCATTATCAAACTATTGCAGAACGTTTTAAACCGTTTCCTGTTAAAGTGGAATTGCTATCTCGATTTAAAACGCCAAAAGAACAAAAAGAAATAGTAAAAAAACTATTGCTTGGGGAGGTTGATGTTGTTGTTGGTACTCACAGACTTCTTCAAGATGATATTAAGTTTAAAGACATAGGTTTGCTTGTAATTGATGAAGAACATAAGTTTGGAGTAAAAGATAAGGAAAAATTAAAACGACTAAAGAAGAATATTGATATTCTTACAATGTCTGCGACTCCAATTCCTAGAACTCTTTATATGTCATTGTCTGGTATAAAAGATATGAGCATAATTAATACTGCTCCAACAAATAGACTTCCTATTAAAACTTATGTTGGGGAGTTTAAAGAAAATCTTATAAAAAATGCAATAAACTACGAATTAGAAAGAGAAGGTCAGGTTTTTTATCTTTATAATAGAGTGGAAAGCATTTATGATTTTGCAGCAGGACTTAGAACAATGATGCCGAACATAAGACTTGCTGTTGCACATGGGCAAATGGATAAATCTCAACTCGAACGTATAATGGTCGATTTTTTAAATAAAGAATATGATGTTCTGTTGTGCACAACAATTATTGAGTCAGGGCTTGATGTTCCTAATGCAAATACAATGATAATTCATGATGCGGATAGATTTGGATTGGCACAACTTTATCAGATAAGAGGTAGAGTTGGCAGAACTGATAGGCAGGCGTTTTGTTATTGTTTATATAATGCAGGAAAAACCCTTACATCTGATGCTGTTAAAAGATTGCAGTACATAAAAGAATTTACAACTTTAGGTAGTGGATATCAAATTGCAATGCGAGATATTGAAATAAGAGGGGTTGGTAATGTTTTGGGTACAAAACAACATGGGCAAATGGTTAATGTTGGATTTGATACATATTGCCAGTTGTTAGAAGATGCAATTGTTGAAATACAAGAAGGAAAACCAGTTGAACATAAGCCTGCAATTGTTGATATTAATGTGACGGCATATATTCCAGATGAGTGGGTTGGTTCAAAGGAACAAAAAATGATTGAGTATAAAAGATTGGCAGACGTTAAATCTATTCCTGAACTTGATGCAATTACCGCGGAGTGGAAAGACCGTTTTTCAAAATTATCAGAACCTGTTGATAATTTAATTAAACTTGTAAATCTAAGGTTATTAGCAACGCTTGCTGGTATTTCTTTGATTAGGGAAGCAGATGCAACAATCCGTATTTATACCGATTTCTCAAAAGGTGAGTGGAATATAATATCGTCAGATTTGGATAAAAATATTACGAAATATATTAAATATACTGTTGCCCCAAAGACTTGTACTGACGGACAAAGCATCCTTCTTATAAAGAGTTCTTACTTGAAATTTGAAGAATTGTTTAACATTCTGTCTAATTTATTTTATCATATATTGAAGATAGGATATAATTACAATTCAAATAATAAAGGTTAGTGTTATCCAAGGAGAAAGAGATGAATAAAATAAAAGTTATATCATTGTTGATATTAGCAATGTTTGTTTTTTCTGGTTGTAGTGTAAAAAAATCTGGCAACCATGTAATGAAAATTAACGACACAGTTGTTACTCAAGCAGATTTTGATAAGGCATTTAAAGAGGTTACTTCAAATAAAATGTTTGAACAAATGGGAATTGATATGGACAAAGATCCAGATAACATTTTTGTTTTGATGCTCAAAGAACAAGTTATTGCTTCATTGATTGTTAAATCCCTATTAAATGATGAAATGGACAAAAGAAAGATAGATGCAACTAAAGAAGAAGTTGAAAATGCGGAAAAAGAGGTTATTTCTAAGTTCGGTTCAAAAGACCAATTTATGCAAATTTTAAAACTTAATGGGGTTTCTTATGACTCTTTCAAAAAAGATTTGCAAGATGAAATAAAAATGAAAAAATATGTTGATTCAATTGCTATGGTGTCAATTGGAGATGATATTGCGAAAAAATATTATAATGATAATATTGATAAATTTAAATATCCAAAAAGTGTTAGAGCATCTCATATTTTGATTTCTGCCAATCTTAAACAAATTGAAGAACAAATCAAAAATGATGAAAAAGAAATATCTGATGAAGATGCAAAAGATAAAGCTGAAGAAATACTAGAAGAAAAATTTGAAAAAGCAAAAGAACTTCAAGCAAAATTGAAGAAAAATCCAAAAGACTTTGCAAAACTTGCTAAAGAAAATTCAGATGATGCTGTAAGTGCAATAAAAGGTGGCGATTTAGGTTTCTTCTCAAAAGAACAAATGGTTGAACCATTTTCATCCACTGCGTTTTCACTTGCTCCAAATACCATTTCAAATGTAATTAAAACAGATTATGGTTTCCATATCGTTATGGTTACAGATAGAAAAGAAGCAGGTACTTTATCTTTTGAACAAAGCAAAAAAGATATTATTAATTACTTAGAAAGTCAAGACAAAGTAGATATACTAAAAAATAAAATTGCAAGTTTAAGAAAAGAGGCAAAAATCGAGTATATTGATAGTTCATTTAATCCAGATGAGATTCAAAAGAAAATAAAAGAACAGGCTGAAAAAAATCCAGAATTAAAGGCATTGGCGGAATTACAGCCACAAAGTAATAAATAGTATATGAGTGTATGCGGGAACCAGATTGCGTTCCCGCGTTTTTTGGAGAAATTATGTTAATTAAACAATCAGAAATTAATAATTTATTGGATAAACTAAAAAAAGAAGGAAAAACAATTGTTACGACGAATGGCTGTTTTGATATCCTTCATGTAGGTCACGTTAGATATCTTGAAAAAGCAAAAAGTTTTGGTGATGTTTTGGTGGTTGCTTTAAATTCTGACAAATCAGTCAAAAGTATAAAAGGTGAAAGTCGTCCCATTAATAATGAAAACGATAGGGCAGAAGTATTGAGCGCGCTTAAAAGCGTTGATTATGTTGTTCTCTTTGATGAAGATTCTCCTATTAATTTGTTATTACAAATAAAACCGGATGTTCATACAAAAGGGGCGGACTATTCTGTTGAAACACTTCCTGAAGCTAAAGGGATAATTGCAGCTGGAGGTAGAATTGAATTTATTTCTTTTGTTGAGGGGAAATCTACTACATCAATAATTGATAAAATGAAAAATTCATAATTAAAATTAGTTAAATATAGAGGTGTAATAAATCAAAAATCAATATTTCTGTTTTGTTGTGAATGGTTTAAAAAAGACGTTCTTAGATAACTTTATATATTTTTAATTTGTGTTTTTGCCCCTGTCGTATTAAAATAAGAAAACGAAAGAGGTTAATAAAATGAGGGATATAAATACAATGAAGGCATATACGCTTGAAGAAATATCAACCATTGTTGGTGGAATGTTGACAAAATTAGAGGATGTAAAAATTACAAAATTAGCACCTCCTTTATTGGCAGATGAAAATTCTTTGGCACTTGCTTTGAATGAAGATGAAATAGAAAACTTATCAAGGACAAGAGCAAAAGCGGCACTTGTTCCAATTGGTGTTTCTTCTGAACTTGTTTCAACAATTGAAGCTGAACGTCCAAGATTGGCAATGATGAAATTATTACATTTGTTTTATATGCCTCCAGAATCTACAGCAGGAATTCATCCGACTGCCACAATTCACCCTACTGCTAAAATTGGTGAAAATGTATCAATTGGACCAAATGTTGTAATATCGAGAGATGTTGTTATTGGTAAAAATTCTAAATTATTAGCAAATGTATATCTTGGTAGAAATGTTCAAGTCGGTGAAAATTGTTTATTCCACCCTGGATGTAATATTGGCGATGACGCAAAGATAGGTAATAGAGTTATATTGCAACATTCTGTGAGTATTGCTGCAGATGGTTTTAGTTTTGTTACAGAAAATCCTAATAATGTTGAAAATGCAAGAGAAGAAGGTTCTGTAAAAAAAGATAATACAAATCAAAAAATATATAAAATTCCGTCAATTGGTTCGGTTGTAATAGAAGATGATGTTGAAATTGGGGCAAATACTTGTATTGACAAAGGAACAATTGAAAATACAGTAATTGGAGAACAAACAAAAATAGACAACCTTGTTCAAATTGGACACAATTGTAAAATTGGAAAAGGCTGTATGATTGTTTCACAAGTTGGTATTGCTGGTAGTTGTAAAATTGGAGATAGAGTTGTTATTGCTGGTCAAGTTGGAATGGCTGATCATATTGAAATTGGCGATGACTCAATTCTTATGGCAAAAGCAGGTGTAACAAAGAGTTTTCCAGCAAAATCAATTCTAATTGGTGCTCCAGCAGTTCCAAGAAAAGAATTTATAAGACATTTAAAGACTATGCAAAAAGCAGAAGATTTGGTTAATAAGTTCAAAGAATACGAACACTTATTTAAGGGATAATAAATGGGAACATTAGGTAGAGAAGTTGTTTTAAAATCGGTTGCCCTAATGACAGGTGCAGAATCAGAAGCGAGAGTTTGTCCTTCAAATGAAAAAGGTATAAGATTTCATTTTATGGGAAAAATGGTTGAAGCAACAATTGATAATGTTGTTTCAACTGAGCATTGCACTGTCATTGGAAATGCTGATATAAAAATAATGTTAATTGAGCATTTTATGGCTGCTTGTAGTATTTGTTGCTTAGATGCTTTAGATGTATATCTTTCTCATTTTGAATTACCTATCTTAAATGGAGGTGCAAAAGAATGGGTTGATGCGTTCAAAAAAGCGGGCATTGAAAATGTAAAAACAAAAAAAATATCCGTAAAAGAGCCAATATCATATTTGAATGGGAAAACACATCTTATTGTATTACCATCGGATAAATTAAATGTAACTTATAGCGTAAATTTTAAGCATAAAGATTTGAGAAATCGATGGATTGTTTTAAATCCAGAAAATATTGATGAAGTGATTGAAGCGAGAACATTTGGTTATTTAAGCGAATTGGAAATGCTTCAAAGAGCGGGTTATGCTAGAGGGGTTAGTATAGAAAATACACTAGGACTTACAGAAGATGGTTATACCGCAGAATTAAAGTCAGAGTTTGAACCCATAAAACATAAAATTCTTGATTTAATTGGGGATTTTTATCTGACCGGCTTTAATATATTAAATGCAAATGCTGAAATTATTGTAAAAGAGGCAGGACATACTGTTCATACAATAGTAGCGAAAGAATTAAAAGATAAATTTATAGTGGAGGAATAATGACAGAACTAAAAGAATATAATGAAGGTGAAGTTTTATCATTTGATATTAATCAGATAATGAAATTAATCCCACATAGATACCCTTTTGTTTTAATAGATAGGGTGACAGAATGTGTTTTAGGAAAATATTGTAAGGGATACAAAAACCTCACAATCAATGAAGAGTTCTTCCAAGGTCATTTTCCTGAAAATCCAATTATGCCAGGAGTATTGCAATTAGAGGCAATGGCACAAATGGCGGCTGGCACTCTTGCTCCACTTCCTCAATATAAAGGCAAATTGTTTGTATATGCAGGAATAGATGGTGTAAGATTTAGAAAACAAGTTATTCCTGGTGATAGACTTGATATTGAAACAGAGATTACCAAAATAAAAGGACCAATTATAAAGATACATGCGAAAGCATCTGTTGATGGTGTTGTTGCTACAGAAGCAGATTTAATGTTTTCTGCTATAGATGAATAGATTTAGGAGAAGAAATATGGCAATTCATAAAACAGCAATTATTGCAGAAGACGCAATTATTCCTGCAAGTTGTGAAATAGGACCCAATGTTGTAATCGGAGAAGGTGTTGTCCTTGGTGAAAATGTAAAAATAATGGCAAGTGCATATCTTGAGTTTTGTGAAATAGGAGATGGTACTGTTATTTCTCCATTTGCAAGTATTGGAACCCCTCCTCAAGATTTGAGCTATAAAGGGCAAAGAACAAAAGTTGTTATTGGCAAAAATTGTATGATTAAAGAATATGTTACAATTAATCGTGCGGCTGGGGATGATGGTGCTATTACAAAAGTTGGAGATAGATGCTTGTTTATGGCGTCAAGCCACGTTGCACATAATTGTGTGGTTGAAGATGAAGTAATATTTGCAAACCTTGCTACAATAGGTGGTCATGTGCATGTTTGTAAAGGTTCATTTTTAGGTGGAATGAGCGTATATCATCAAAATATAAGAATAGGCGAATATGCAATTGTTTCTGGCTTCTCTGGTGCAAGAATGGATATACCTCCATTTGCAAAAGCAGGTGGATATCCTGCCTCTCTTTATGGCGCAAATGTTGTTGGTTTGAAACGTAGAGGATTTTCTAAGGAAGAATTGTTAAACCTTAGAAATGCTTATAGATTAATTCAGTCAAGGACGATGACTTTAACTAATGTTGCAAATAAACTCGAGGAAGAATATCCTAATGATAAAAATATCATTCGTTTAGTAGAATTTATAAGAACCTCTAAAAGGGGAATATATTTGGGAAGATATGGAAGTTCATCTGGTGAAGAGGAATAAATATGAATAATTTGTGGGAAAAATACGCAAAGGTTTTAGTTGAATATTCTGTAGATGTCCAAAAAGGTGAACTTACAATAATAAGAACGGATTCTTATCAATCTCAACCACTTGTTAAAGAGATATATAAACAAGTTCTTTTAAGAGGTGGCCATCCTGTTGTTAGAATGGGAGTTGAGGGTTTAAGTGAAGTTTTTATAAAAAACGCAACAGATGAACAACTTGAATACATTGACCCTATGACAGAAATCGAGTATAAACAAGCAAAAAATATGATTTCCATAGGTGCACCATTGAACGTAAAAAATATGGCGAGAAGTGATTCTAAGAAAATGGCAAAGCGCTCAAGTGCGGCAAAACATTTGTCTGCACTTTTGATGCAAAGATCTGCGGAAAAAGATGCTAAGTGGGTAATTGCCGATTTCCCAACAAATGCACTTGCTCAAGAAGCAAAAATGTCATTGGATGAATATACTGAGTTTTTAATTAAGGCTTGTTATCTTCATCTTGATGATCCGGTTTCTAAATGGCGTGAAATAGGCGAAAAACAAGAAAAAATAGCAGAGTATCTTAATTCAAAATCAAAAATAAGAATTGTCGGTGATAAGACAGATATTACATTTAATACATCAGGTAGAATATGGAAAAGTTGTGCTGGAAATTATAATTTCCCAGATGGTGAAGTTTATACTTCTCCTATAGAGGATAGTGCAAATGGGCAAATATATTTTGATTTTCCTCAAATATATAGAGGTAATGAAGCACAAAAAGTATTATTAACCCTTGAAAATGGTAAGGTTGTAGATGCAAAAGCAGAAAAAGGAGAAGAATTCTTAATTAGCATGCTTGATATGGATGAGGGTTCTAGATTTGTTGGTGAAATAGCAATTGGTACCAATGAAATGGTTCAAGATGTAACTGGTAATATATTATTTGATGAAAAAATTGGTGGTTCAATTCACATGGCAGTTGGTGCATCTTATCCTGAAACAGGAGGGAAAAATGTTTCAGGGCTTCATTGGGATTTGATTAAAAACATGAAAAATGGTGGCATGTTATATGCTGATGATGTGCTAATTTATCAAGATGGGAAATTTTTAATATAAAAAATGAAAATGTTTGAAATCCAACAGTATCAATGCTGTTGGATTTTTTGTTTTAAAATAAAAAAATAATGAAATTGCTTTGTTAAGTTTTTTTAAGATAAATTTTATTGTTGAAAGTTAGATGGAATAAGGAAAAAGGAATGAAATAGAAAAATAGTTAAAAAAAGCATGAATTTTTTTGTTATGATTATGACTTCCAAATAGCAAATTTTATTTTTAGCAGTTTTGGAATAAATGTAGAAGAATTTGTAGAAAGTAGTAGAAAGAAATTATGCTAGTCAATTCTATAAAACCTATTAATAGTTACACTAGGGCGGAAAACACGAAAGGTTCGGCGCCAAGAGAGAGAAGGAATGCGTACGAACATAACAGAGCAGAGCGAGAAAATTTAAATCAAATAAACACGACCATCAGGAATAATTCTGATGGTCGTGTGAGTTTCAAGGGAGGTGCTCCAATGTTGCACAAGATTGCAACATTTGCATCAAGTAACCCTTTAGTTGCAGAGGCGTTGTTTGCAATAATTATTACTTGCGGATTAAGACCAGCAACTATTATGGCTACTGCAAGAACTGAGCAGGAAAAAGAGAAATGTTCATACCAAGCAGCGAAGTCAGTTTCATCTGGTGTTGTTGGTTTAGGCACAACTGCTCTCATCGGAACTCCAATTGCAGCAGCAATTAAAAAAGCAGGTGAAAACAAAGTATTTGAAATGCCTTCTGAAATGAGAGCGAAATCTCAAGAAGTTGTAAATAAAGGTATTGAGGCACTTAAAAAACTTACAGAAACAAACGCTGATGAAGAACTTGTATCTTGGGTTTCAAAATTAATAAAAGATACAGGCAAAATCGACATAAAATCATTCGCTAAAAAAGGTGCAGAATCTCAAAAGGCATTTACTCAAAAGGTAGCAGAAAAAGCACCTGAGTTTTTAGATGATATTCAAAAAGCGTTAAAAGAACAAAGAGTTATAAATAATTACAAAGACACTACAAAAAATGTTTTAACTAAATTGTTCCAACCAGTGTTTATGCCGATAAGAGCAATGATCACAATTGCAATGGTTCCAATAATTCTTAATATGTTGGGATTAAAGAAACCAGCCAAAAAACCGGTTGCTCCTGAGCAAAATCCTCAAGTGATGTTAAATTATAACGTATTCCAAACTGATAAAGAAAAAGAATTATTTAATGCTTTTACGGAGGTGTCAAAAAATGCAAATTAGTGCTATAACTCCAAACAATAATATAAGAAGAAATCCTTCGGTAAACAAACAACAAGCACAGCCTTCTTTTAAAGGATTCACACCTGAGCCAGTTGTTAATGGACTTTCTAATTTTTATTCTAAAGTTGCTTCAAAAAATGGGTTCCAAAAACTTATTAATAAATTTAGTAATTCAAATAAAACATTTACTCATTTGATGGTGGCAGAAAGTATTTTATTATCTGGTTTTTATATGATAAATACTTTAAGAAATAAGAAAATTGACAAAGAACAAAAACCACAAATGTTAATCAACGATACATTAACATTAGGCGTGTCTGCAGCAGGTGCTTACTTGCTTGATGATAAAGTTTCTAAAGCAGTGTCTAAAATCACTGATAATTTTATGAGTGCGGATAAACATAAGGAATTCTACAGTAAAATTGAAAATGTTGAAGCATTCAAATCAGGAATGAGCAAACTTAAAACAATCGTAGTATTTGGTTTGATATACAGATATTTAGGACCTGTATTAATTACTCCACTTGCTAACAAATTGAGTTCAAAATTCTTTAATAAAGAAAAAGGGGCTGAAAAAGCAGAAGCAAAAAAATAAATAATGTTCTTTTAAAAAATGGAGGTAGACACCTACCTCCATTTTTGTTTATATACGGCTTATAATTTGAAGTGGATAATCAAAGATTAGTTCTTCTCTTGCAACAACCCTTACGTTTGGCAACATTTGAGAAAGAATCAAGAAAATTAAATGTCTAATTTTCCTTGGAGCTATGATAACGACTTCTTTTGAATCGGGGCTGAATTTAGCCACTTTTTCTTTTATATGTTTTATTACTTCTTCGATTTTGTTGCTTTCGATTTTTATTACTTCATCGTCTGATTTTTCGCCGGCAAATGATTCCAAACTTTTTTCGGATAATTCGTAAGCATAAATTGTTTTGCTTTCCTCCTCAGCCAAAGAATTTGATATTTGTCTAGCTAAAGAAATTCTAATTCTTTCTAAAAGTTCTTCTTTATCGGTTTCGTCAGAAAAATCATTTATTTTTTCAAAGATATAAACGATATCTTTAATTGAAACTTTTTCTTTTATAAGGCTTGTTAGGATATATTTTAATTCTGCAACAGAGATATAGTCTGGAATGATATTTTCTATTAAGTATAGGTTTTGATTTCCAACAATTTCAATATATCTATTGATGTCAGAATAATCAAAAAGGTCATCTATATACTTAGTAACTGTATGTTCAATTACTTTTGCAATATAGTCAGTAGTATCAAATCCTTTTGCCCAGAAATCTTTTGCAAATTCTGTATCAATCCATAATGTTTTTAGATTTGTTGTAGGATCAATTTCTTCTATTGAATCTTTTGGCAACTTTTCAATATTGAGTTCATCTTTGAAGAACATAGTGTGAGAGTTATATGCTTTTGCTTTGAATGCAGTGATACCTCTGACTTTTATAGAAAATTCGTTTTCTTCAAGTGCATCATCGATTTCAATCTTGATTTTAGGGATTATGTAGCCTAGAGAATCTGTTAAATTTTGTCTTATTAAAACTATCCTTGATAGAATATTAAACTCATTATCATTATCAAGAATATCAATAAGTTCTTCAGAAATTGAGAGTGTGATTTTTTGTTCGCCCAGTTTTTTCTCCATAATATCTGGAGTAATCACTTTTGACAATTGGCGTTTTAGTTCGTCTACTTCGTCAATTAATTTTGAAATTTCATTATTTAGCATTGTTCTAGCGTCTTCTGATGTTTCATCTATCAATGCTTTAACTTGTGCCATTCTAATTCTTTTTTCTTTTATTTTCTTTTGAATATCAACACAAGTTTCATAAGGGTCAAGTTCTGGATTTATTATACGTTCAATTCTAGATTTGAAATTTAACAAATCAGAAGTTTCATCAAAGGAAGTATCTTCATTTTCGGTTTCTTTTATGAATATGCAATTATAGAAAATACCGTCATCATTTTCTATTTCTTGGATTGAATAAACATCCCACCCATCATTTGACATTTCATTTAGAAGTGCTTCTAATTTTTCATTGTCATTAAAAGGGGAAGTTCTTATTGTATAAATGTTTTTTGTAGGTCTATACATATTAAATCCTCATTTTGCCGATAGACTAATAATATCATATATTGTTATTTTTGTATTATCCCAGTTGCATATTTTCCGTTAAATTTATATTTCAGAATGTAGTAACCTTTACCAGAATCAAAAATTTCAGCGAAAGATTCGGCTTTAGCCCTTTCTTTAAAAGCAATTAAATCCTCTTCTGCTTTTCTATACTTTTGAAGTTTTTTCTTTTCTATTGCGGTTTTTAATCTTCCAATAATTTCATTTTCTTCTTCAAGTTCTTCTTGTGTATACATTTTTTCAACAAGTTTAACAACTTTCACTTTTGCAACTAGTTGATTACTTTGATATAGTTCAAGATTTTTCATATCTTGAGATAATACAACCATATAGTATCCGTGGGAGATTTTATTACCAAAATTGTCGTACAAATTACAAGGGAGAGTAAGATTTGGGTATTCTGTTGATGCAGGACCATACTTGTATTCTTTTTTTTCACCATCATAAACCCCTGATGGATAAAATTCCGTGGGATAATGTCTTTTTAGACCATTAAAATCTGTCATAAAATCAAATGAAATTAAATCTGCATCCATATTCATATCATATCTATTTTATCAGATATTGGTAAAATATCCCAGTTTTGATATAATAATGTAATAGAATAGAGGTTTTTATGGATAGACAAGATGTACTAAGTTATATACCAACAGTAATTGAAGCATCATCAAGAGGGGAAAAATCTTTTGATATTTTTTCAAGATTACTTAGAGAAAGAATTGTATTTTTAGGTGAAGAAATTGATGATGAGCTGGCGAATTCAATAGTGGCACAGTTATTGGTTTTGGATAGTGAAAATCCTGAAAAAGATATAATGATGTATATAAACAGTCCTGGAGGTGTGATAACGGCAGGTCTGGCTATTTATGACACAATGAAGCATATTAGAGCAGATGTGGCAACAATTTGTTTGGGCGAAGCTGCAAGTATGGGTGCGTTTTTATTATCTGCTGGAACAAAAGGTAAAAGAATGGCACTTCCAAGTGCAAGAATTATGATTCACCAACCTTTAGGCGGAGCACAAGGGCAAGCAACAGATATTGAACTTGAAGCAAAAGAAATTTTAAGAATGAAAAAAGAATTAAATACTTTATTGTCTGAGCATACTGGGCAAACAATAGAAAAAATATATGCAGATACTGAAAGAGATAATTATATGTCTGCCGCTGAAGCAGTAGAGTATGGCTTAATCGATAAAGTTATATAACAGAAAAGAGGGAATATGAAAGTATCATCAATCGGAAATCAATATACAAAGGCTTTTGGCGCAACACTTGCGCGTAAAGTTACAAATGAGGATATTAATTCATATTATAATCCGCAAATTGCTGCGATTAAAGCAAAAAGAGATCCTTTGTTGCAATTAAATGATTATTTAGATAGCAAGCCAGTTCAAAAAGCTCTAAGTAAACTTCCAAAAGAAGACGAATTATTTGTTGATTGTAGGGATTTTGATGTAAATAAAACATTCTTGTTGTATTCTCCTGTTGATAAAGATAGATTTAAAAAACTTGAAACATTGCCTGTTCCAAAAGCAGTGAATACAGTATCTTATGATATTAAAATGAAAGATGGTCAATTAGATACAGAATCACTTTCAGCTTGGTTGAATAATCTTGTTAAATTCTTCACAAAATAGTTCTTATATATTCTTAAACATTTGTGTTAAACAAGCCAAAAAGAGAGTTTTTATAGTAAAATTAGACTATCATGTTTGATAATTTATCAGAAAAACTTCAAGATATAATAAAAAAAGCCTCAGGAAATACCTCTTTGACTGAGGAAAATATTTCCGATGTCCTAAGAGAAGTAAGACGTGCATTGTTAGATGCTGACGTTAGTTTAAAAGTGGTTAAATTGTTTATGACTGCTCTTAAAGAAAAGGCATTAGGAGAAGAAGTTTTAAATGGAGTTAATCCATCTCAACAGTTCATTAAAATAGTTCACGATGAACTGGTAAATATATTGGGAAATGAAAATAGCCCATTAGTTTTAGATGGACATCCTTCTTTGATAATGATGTTGGGTTTGCAAGGTTCTGGTAAAACAACATCTGCTGCAAAATTGGCAGTTAAATTAAAAAAGATGGGAAAAAACCCACTTCTTGTTGCTGCTGATGTGTATAGACCTGCTGCTATAACTCAGTTGAAAACACTGGGGCAACAAACTGATACTGTGGTTTATTCTCAAGATGGGGTTACCAATGTTCAAAAAATTGTATCAGATGCTATCGAATTTGCAAAAGGAAATGGATACAATGTAGTAATCATTGATACTGCAGGTAGACTTCAAATAGATGACGCTATGATGGCTGAATTATTGCTTATTGATAGAGCATTTCATCCCCAAGAAAAATTATTAGTTATTGACTCTATGCTGGGGCAACAGGCTGTTAGTGTTGCGGAAAATTTTAATCTTCAACTTGATATAACTGGTATTGTTCTTACAAAACTAGATGGTGATTCTAGAGGTGGTGCGGCATTAAGTGTTGTTCATTCTTCAGGTAAGCCGATAAAGTTAACAGGTACTGGTGAAAAACTTGATGCTCTTGATGATTTTCATCCTTCGAGGATGGCAGATAGAATTCTTGGAATGGGTGATATTGTCACTCTTGTTGAAAAAGCGCAAGAAGTTTTTGATGAAAAACAGGCTAAAGAATTTGAAAAGAAAATGGAAAAAGCCGAGTTTTCATACAATGATTTTTTGAAGATGCAAAAGCAAATGAGGATGTTCGGTTCTGTAGAGAATATTTTGGGAATGCTTCCTATTCCTGGGCTTAATAGAGAAAACAAGGAATTAATTGCGTCTGAAGGTGAAAAACAAATGAAGAGAATTGAATCTTTCATTTCTAGTATGACTCCAGAAGAAAGAGCAAAACCATCATTGATTAATACGTCTAGGAAACGCAGGATTGCGGCTGGATGTGGAATGCCAATACACGAAGTAAATCAGATAATTTCTCAATTTGATTCAATGCGTCAAATGATGAAAGGTTTTTCTGATATTAAGAAAAAAGTTAAAAGTGGAAAGATGAAAATACCTAAAAATCTAGGTGGAAGATTTCCGTTTTAATAAGGGGAAAGTATGTTGAAAAAAGCAATGATAATGGCAGCGGGTGTTGGCTCTAGATTAGGAGCTTTATCTGATGTTGTGCCAAAACCTTTGGTCCCTCTTGTTAATAAACCAGCAATGGATATAATAGTAGAGCATCTTGCTTCTTTTGGGATAAAAGATATTATTGCTAATACATATTATAAAGCAGAGGATATGGCGTTTCATTATCGTTATAATCAAAATATATGCTTAGTGAAAGAAGAACAATTGTCAGGGACGGCCGGAGGGGTTAAGAAGTGTCAATCGTTCTTTTCTAAAGACGATGACTTTATTGTTATGTCTGGTGATGGTTTAAGTGATGTTGATATTAAAAATGCCTATGAGTCTCATAAAAAATCTGGTGCAATTGCTACTATAGTGTTGCAGTCTGTTGAAGAAGAAAAAATTCCTATGTATGGAATTGTGGTTACAGATTCTAATGGGATAGTTGAAAGTTTTCAAGAAAAACCAAAAATTGAAGAAGCGAAATCAAATCTTGCAAATACTGGTATTTATATTTTTAGATATGATATTTTTGATTTTATTCCAGAAAATACGTTCTATGATTTTGCAAAGAATGTATTTCCTGAAATTTTAAATTCAAATGAAAAAATAAATACTTATGTTCATAGTGGTTACTGGTCTGATATTGGCTCTATTGAACAATATAAAAAATCGCATATTGATTTGATAAATCACGAAATTAAAAATTATGAGCCTGTTATAGTAAATACCATAGATGGGAAATATAATAGAACAGAAAATCTTATCAAAAATAGTGGGGTTATTATACAGGGCAATTGCTCTTTTGGCGAAAATTGTGTGATTGGAAAAAATGTAAAAATTATAAATTCGATATTATGGGGTGATGTAACTGTTAAAGACGGAATAACAATAGAAAATTCCATAGTTCTAAATGGGATTATAGTAGAAAATAATCTTAAAGATACAGTAAAGACATTAGACAAAACAGAATTGTCTGTATAGGGAGAAAATACGATGATTATAATAATGGAGCCTTCGGCGACACAAGCGCAAATAGATACAGTTGTTAAAGCATTAAGAAATAAAGGCTTTAAAATAGTATTAAATCAAGGTGATGTTATGACTGTTATTGCGGCAATTGGTGATAAAAGACTTGTTGAGCCGCATTCCTTCCAGTCTTATGAAGGGGTAAGAAGTGTCAAATTAATCCAAGAACCATACAAACTTGCATCTAGAGAGTGTAAACAAGATGATACTGTTATTGAATTTTCAAATGGTGTAAGAATTGGTGGACTTGAAAAGCCAGTACTGATGGTTGGTCCTTGCTGTGTAGAAAAAGATTTGGATGGGTTGTTGAAAGTTGCAGAAGCAGCAAAAGAAATGGGTTGTCATTTTTTAAGAGGTGGTGCTTTTAAACCTAGGACATCCCCTTATGATTTTCAAGGCTTAGAAGAAAAAGCGTTAGAATATCTAGCTATAGCAAGAGAAAAAACAGGTTTATTAGTTGTAACTGAACTTATGGATACATTAGATTTGGAGCTTGTATGTCAGTATACGGATATTATTCAAATTGGTGCAAGAAATATGCAAAATTTTAAGCTTTTGCATGCAGTTGGAAAATGTAATAAGCCAGTTATTTTAAAAAGAGGTGCAGCCGCATCAATTAGAGAGTTCTTACTTGCAGCAGAACATATTATGGCAAATGGTAATGAAAAAGTCATTTTATGTGAACGTGGAATAAAAGGCGTTGATAATACAATGACAAGAAATACAATGGATATAGCATCTGTTCCTGTAATTAAAAAGTACTCTCACTTGCCAGTTATTGTTGACCCAAGCCATGGAACAGGAAGACGTTATTTGATAGAGCCTATGGCAAAAGCAGGGCTAATAGTAGGTGCTCATGGTGTAATGATTGAAGTTCATCACGATCCAGAAAATGCGTCTTCAGATGGCGCTCAAAGTCTTTCAATCCCTATGTTTAAAGAAGTTGCAAAAAATTTAAATAAGCTCATAGGTAGAATAGATTACGATAATAAACATTTAGTTAAGGTGTAAAAATTGTATAAATTTGATTTTGAATTAGATGATTTTCAAAAAGAAGCTGTTAACTGTATTTATGACGGAAAAAGCGTAGTTGTATGTGCGCCAACAGGTGCCGGTAAGACTTGTATAGCGGAAGCAGCAATTCAAAAAGCACTTGCTGAAAATACTAGGCTTTTTTATACGACTCCGCTTAAAGCACTTTCTAATCAAAAATTTTATGATTTTTCTAGAAAATGGGGAGAAGGTAATGTCGGTCTTTTAACTGGTGATACGTCTATAAATCGAGAAGCACCTATCGTAGTTATGACAACCGAAGTTTATAGGAATATGCTTTATAACACAAATTTTGGTTCGTTAAAAGACAATTTGCGTGATGTAAAATATGTCGTTCTTGATGAAGTTCATTATATGAATGATGAGCAAAGAGGGACAGTTTGGGAAGAAAGTATTATATATTCTCCTCAAAGTGTACAAATAATTGCGCTTAGTGCAACGGTTGCAAATTCGCAGCAACTTTGTGATTGGATAAATACAGTTCATTCAAAAACTGAACATGTATATACTGATTTTCGTCCAGTTCCTTTGCGTCACTACTATTTTGATTCTTCAAAGCCATTTGATATTTTGCCATTGTTGACTCCAGATGGAAAATTAAATCGAAAAATTAGACCAGAAAAAAAGATTAATTTTCATTCTCGTCAGGCAAAAAAACAAAATTCGGTAAAAGATGTTATAAATGTTTTGCATAAAAAAGAAATGCTTCCTGCCATATTTTTCACTTTTTCAAGAAAAAAATGTGATGAAAATATGGAAAAATGTTCTGAAATCAGACTCATTACTCAAGAAGAAGCAAAACAAATAAGAGTAGAGATCCAAGAGTTTTTAAAGGATTATCCATATTTAGAGAATAATAAAAATCTTGAATACCTATATAATGGTGTTGCCTCTCATCATGCTGGATTACTTCCTTCGTGGAAATTATTGGTTGAAAGACTTTTTCAAAAAGGATTGATAAAAGTTGTTTTTGCAACTGAAACCCTCGCTGCTGGTATTAATATGCCTGCAAGAACAACAGTTATATCAGCAGTAAGTAAACGTACTGATTCCGGACATAGAATGCTAACAGCAAACGAATTTTTGCAAATGTCAGGGCGTGCAGGTAGAAGAGGAATGGATAAGGTTGGTTATGTTGTTGTCATGGGGACACAATTCCAATCTCCTGAAGAAGTTGCAGATTTGGTAAGAAGTGGTTCAAATCCGCTAGAAAGCCAGTTTTCTCCAAGTTATTCAATGGTTCTTAATTTACTTCAAAATCTAGATTTGGATCAAGCAAAAGAACTTATTTTGAAAAGTTTTGGCTATTTTTCTTCTAACGATAGATTAAAACCTATTATTGCTAATCAAATTCATTGCGAACAGACACTTGCAAAATTGAAATCAGAAAAATGCCCATTTGGTTTGACTTCTGAAGATTTAATTCAATTCAACAAGTTGAAAGAAAAATATATTACATATAGAAAATTAACTAAAACACTTATTAAACAAGCAAAGCAAAAGGGGAAAAAAGACACACCAGAAGTTCTTCAGTATACTGCTGAAACTCGTTCAATAAGAGAAGCAATGGAAAAATATAATTGTGAGATTTGTCGTGGTTATAAAAAACACATGAAAAATCTTGAAATTATTGCAAGATATGAAAAAAGGTATAAAGAAGTTTGTAAAAATATAGAAAAACAAAAAGATATATACTGGAATAAATTCATTGCGCATAAAGAAATACTTGAAAAAACTGGATATATAGTAAATGGTTATCCGTCAGAAAGTGGTATAACTTGTTCCATGGTTCGTGCAGAAAATGAACTTTTCTTGTCCGAAATAATCTTAAAAGGACTTTTGGATGAACTTGCGCCGTATGAACTTGCTTCTGTTATATGCGCATTGGTTACTGAAGATTTAAGATGTGAGGTTTATCCAAATAGCCCAATAAGTAAAAATGTTCGAAAAGTATTAAATAAGATAAAAGATATTCGTAAAAAAATTGCGATTTTGCAAAGAGATTACGATATTAATACAGAAATGTATATAAATTCATATTATTCACCACTTATTGAACAATGGATACTAGAAACACCTTGGGAAGATATTGCTAAACAAGTTGATTCGTCAGAAGGTGATATTGTAAGAATATTTAAGCGCACAGTTGATGTTTTAAGACAACTAACGATATTGCCTAATGTATCAGAAGAACTTAAGCAGTCAGCAAAAGAAGCTATAACAAATATTCTTAAAGAGCCTGTAAACGAAGAGTAAATTAACTGTATATGGCCTTTATTCCTTGTAAATTGTATATAAGGCTATCTAATGCTTCTTTGTTTCCGCGTTTGATTTCAATAAATTTAAATACCATTTCACGGCTTGCTTCAGAATCTAGAAGGTCAATAAGTCCATCTATTTCAGATTCAGAAAGATTTAGACGTTCTTGTAAATTTGCAATATATCCGATGTCAGCGCTTGTTTTTTCTGATACAAACATATTTCCTTTCCCTGTTAAAAACCAGTTAATGTTAATATTGTATTTTTCGTGGATGTTATTGAAAAACTTTGGTCCTGGTTGCGCTTCGTTACGTTCATAACTTCCGATGGTTCTTACCGGAATACCGAGTTCATCTGCTAATTCTTTTGATGTGATTTTTAACTCTTTTTTAATCTCTTTTAATCTTTTTCCTATAGTCATAATTTTTCCCATTTAAACTTTTGTTACGCAAAAATGTAATAATCCTTGCGCCAAAATACAATATTATGTATTATGGTGTGAGTGATTATAATATCATGAAACTTCCAACTGTGAATATTATACAACAGACTACATTTTAATGCACTACCTTACTAATATTTTACATGTTATTGAATTAAAAAGTGAGAAAATTAATGGGGAATTTTATGGCAAAAAGGCATTTAAAACTGGTTAGTTCAAATGATTGTTCTTGCGATAAAACATTTGATTTTACGGGCATGATGACAAATTGTATTGAATATATTAAAAATAAAACAATATCCAAAAGAGAAAAAATTTATGTTTTAAAAGATGCCTTAATAAAACTATACAGAGATTATGAAATTACTACAGGGATATCAGATATACCTTATTACGAAAGAGCAGAATTAAAAATTAGTGAAATAATTCAAGAAAATAAAATAGATTATTATTTTAAACTTTTAGAAAAAATTAGAAAAAATTCGCTAAGGCGATAATTATGGTGTTATAATCTTTCTATGGGAAAGAAAATTGTATCTACAAATAGAAAAGCATTTCACGAATATCACATATTCGATAAGTACACTGCGGGTATGGTTTTAACTGGGACTGAAATTAAGTCTATTCGCAGGGGTGCAATAAATTTAAAAGATAGTTTTGTTCGAATTGATGATTTTGAGGCATTTTTATACAATTGTCATATTAGTCCATATGAACAAGGGAATAGGTATAATCACGAAGAAAAAAGAACAAGAAAACTTCTTTTGAATAAAAAAGAGATAGAAAAAATGCTTGGTAAGATAAAAAAAGATGGTTATACAATTGTTCCTATTGAACTGTTTTTAGAAAATGGCTGGGCTAAACTTGAAATTGCGCTTGCAAAAGGTAAAAAGATATATGATAAAAGAGATGATCTTGCTAAAAAAGCGCAAAATAGAGAAATTCAACAAAATATAAAAAGAAAAATGTGATATGAAAAAGGGCAAATCTCTTTTTAAAATTATAGTTGTAAACGTTATAATATTATTTTTGTTATTAATTTCTATTGATTTTTTGTCTGCTTTTTTTAGATATAAAGAAAATTTAGTTAGATATAGGCAAAGACTTGAAGAAAGAGGAGATTATACTCAAAAGGAATATAATTCTCCTCAAGTTACACTTGATTATTCCTTGCAATTACACCATTTTAAAAAGATTTGGGAAAAATATAAAACTGAATTAAAAACAGAAAAGAGATTGTCTAAAGGTAATGGAAATAAAAAATCGATTGTTGTTTTGGGCTGTTCTTTTGCTGAAGGTATACATTTAAGTACTAATGAAACCTTTGAAGCACAATTATCAAAAAAGACCAATAGAACAGTTTATAATAGAGGGTATTCTGGATTTGGTATGGCTGAAGCCTTATGGCTAACAAAGCAGAATGATTTTTATGAAAATATTGATACTGAACCAGAGTATGTTGTTTATATTTACATTGCCGATCATTTAAATCGTATATTTAGAAGTAAGTATGCAGTTGGAACTAATGTTCATTTAAGTTTCTCTAAAAATCCACAAGGACATCTTGTTGAAGTAACTCCTTGGAATATACAATTTGCAAGATTTTCTATGTTTAAAAATTATAAGGAAAAAGAGATTGCAAAAAGAGTATTTTCTTCTTCATATAATGATGAATATTTTGATGTTGTTAAATTGTATTTTGAAGAAATTAGAAACGAAATACGAAGAAAATATCCTAATATAAAATTTATTATAATAAAACATCCTACATCATTATTGTTGTCAGATAGTAAGTTTAATGAAATTGATGCCAGTACATATTCTTATATTACGCCAAGGTGGAGCGAACTTGAAGCCGATGGATTTATCATATATGACATAAAAGACCGACTAAAAGAAGATGTTACTAACAAAGAATATACAGTTTATGATGGTCATCCAAATGCAAAAACATGGGAATTAGTGGTAAATAAACTAGTTAAAGATTTAAAAATAAATTAATCTATATATTTCCCATTAAATAAATTTTTGACCATTGCCGCTTGGCTTGATGAATCTACTTGTGAGATTTTAGGTTTTTCTTCTTCTTGTTTCTTTGATTCAACGTAAGCGTGATATTCTTCTTCTTCTTGTTTTCTTATATTTTGTTCGTCGTCATTCGTTTTTGGTTGTGGTTTTTGTGTTATTTCAGTTTTTTTTTCAATGTTAATATTATCGTTTAAAATAATTTCAATATTTGGGTTTTTAATATTCATATATCTTGAAACAGCATCTGCAAGAGCGGCCTTTTTATTGCCCTCCCTTGCTTGTTTAACAAACATTTCTTTTTTAAATGCAATTGTGATTTGTTTTTCAGATATTTCTATAGGTTGTGAAAGGTTTGAATAGAACGCTCTTGTTGGTGCGCTTTCGATACTTTGCAAAATAGAAATCCATAAAGAGTGAATGTCTGAACTATCAGATGAAGTTTTTGTTTCAATGGGTTTTTCTTCAATTGCTTTTGTAGAAGTTGTCGCTTGCATTATTGGTTGAGATTCTTGTTGTACAGGTTTCTCTGTAAGTTCTTCCTTTTTTATGGGTTCTTGTTTGTTTAATGCAGGACTTATTTCAGATTCTTTTACTTTGTTTACAGTAATTGGTCTTGCTTCAAAATTACCTGTTTCAACTTTTTTTTCTAATTCTGCTATTCTTCTCAATAAGTTATCGCTTGATGGAAGATTTTTGTAGTTTGTTAAATCTATTATGCACAATTCAAGCCATAAATATTTGTTTGTAGTGTCTTTAATTTGAGTTGTGTAATATGAAAGACGATCTATTATTTGAATTATTTCAGCAACAGAAAACTTTTCTGACTGTGCTTTAGTTTTTTCGTAATTAACTTCATTTATTTGAGTTAGAGAGAATATTAATTCTTTGTCTGTACAATTTTTGACAATCATTACATCTCTAAAATACTGGATTAAATTTGATACGATTTGTACTGGTTCATTACCTTTTGCGTATATATTGTCAATCATTAATATTGATTTTGAGCAATCAGAATTGATGATGCATTCCGTAATATCACTTAGAGTGTCATAAGATATTTTTCCTAAAATTTCATTGATATCATTTGTATCAATTTGTTTGTTAATACCAATAACACTTATTTGGTCGAGAAGTGCCAATGCATCACGCATACCTCCTTGAGAATTTTTTGCTATTGCAAAAAGTGCTTCTTTAGAGATGTTTATTTTTTCTTCGCCAGCAATATATTCAAGCCTATTAACAATATCATCTGTTGTGATACGTCTAAAATCAAATCTTTGGCATCTAGAAATAATAGTATCAAGAACTTTGTGTGGTTCAGTTGTGGCAAGAATGAATATAACGTTTTCTGGTGGTTCTTCAAGCGTTTTTAATAACGCATTAAATGCATGGTTAGAGAGCATATGAACTTCGTCGATAACATATATTTTGTATTTGCCATTAACAGGAACATATTGAATTTTTTCAAGTATTGCTTGCGTATCCTCAACACTTCTATTACTTGCTGCGTCAATTTCTATTACGTCGACAGGAATAGAATTCATTATATCAAGGCAAGCAGGACATTTTCCGCAAGGTGTTAATGTTGGACCTTCTTTGCAGTTCAAAGATTTTGCTAATATTCTTGCAGAGGATGTTTTGCCTGTTCCCCTTGGTCCACATAACAAATAAGCATGCGCAATTCTATCAAGTTTGATGGCATTGCTTAAAGCATGTACAATATTTTCTTGACCTATTAGGTCATGGAATGTTTGTGGTCTGTATTTGCGATATAGAGGGATGTATTTTGTTTCCAATTGATTGTCCAATCATATTCCATCTGTTAATATGATTATATATTAAAAAAGGATTTCTATGGAACTATTAAAACCTAAAAAATTACAAAAAGGTGATACAATTGGTATCTTGGCTGTTTCTGGACAGATAAAAGATATTTCAAAAATTAACAATGCAAAAAAGTTTTTTAATTCATTAGGATATAACGTTGTAATTTCTGATACATGTAAAGAGTCTCATAGATATATGTCCGGAAAAACGGATGATGATTGTGTTGATGCATTACATAGTTTCTTTTCTAATGATGAAATAGATGCGATTCTTTGTGCAAGAGGTGGATATGGTACTTTAAGGCATATAAATAAAATTAATTGGGATATTATAAAAAATAATCCAAAAATTTTTGCTGGTTATTCTGATATTACTATCTTGCTTGCGATGATGTATAAAAAATGTGGTTTAGTTACGTTTCATAGTCCAATGGCAAATGGTGATTTTTCTTCTTTTATAAATGATTATACTAAGACAAGTTTTTTTAATGTGCTTAGTAAAGGTGAAAAACATTTTAAGTCGCAAAATGGCTGTTTATACTCTGCTGGAAAATCAAAGGGGATTTTATGGGGTGGCAATTTGTCTTCACTTGTTTCATTGTGTGGCGTTGATTTTGTTCCAGATGAAGATATAATCTTGTTTTTAGAAGATTTAAATGAGCCAGTTTATAAAATAGATAAGGCATTAACACAACTTTTTAATATTCAAAAGATAAGAAAAAATGTTAAAGGTATCATTTTCGGTGATTTTCTAAATGTTGAAGATAAAGACAGTCTAAAAAATCTATTTTTTGAAGTAGCAAATGAATTAAAAATACCGGTATCTGATGGATTTAAAATTACACATGATAAAACAAAAGATACAATTCCTTATGGAGTTAGTTGTGTCTTTGACAGTGAACAAGGTATTTTCTCTATATTGGAAGATTACATTATTTATTGATATTGATAAACTGATTTTCTCTTGTAATTGCAACCATACCAGAACGAACAAGTTCTTTTACGCCTAAAGGTCTTAAAAGTGCAATTATCGCCATGATTTGTCTGCTATCACCGCTATATTCAAGTGTGTATGTATCAGGAGAAACATCAATAATTTTTGCTCCAAAGATTTCTGAAATTCTTAGGATTTCACTACGAGCATCATCTTTTGCTGTTACCTTACAAAGAATTAATTCTCTATCTATACATTTCTCTGCTGATTTTGGCAGTTCAACAACTTTGATTGTATTAATCAATCTGTTTAATTGTTTACAAATTTGTTCGATAACTACTTCATCTCCAGTTGTAACAATTGTTATTCTAGAAAAAGATTCATCAATAGTTGCCGCTACTGTTAAACTTTCGATGTTAAACCCTCTTGTAGAGAATAAATCACATACACAAGAAAGTATCCCTGGTTCATTTTTTACTAGTACTGATATTGTATGTTTCATTTTTATTCTCCTTCAGCATTATTTGACATTAAAACTTCATTCAAAGGTTTTCCTGCAAGAACCCAAGGATAAACCATTTCAAAAGGTTCAACGACAAAATCCATTATTACTGGACCATCATAAGCAATTGCTTTATCAAGTGCTTCATCAATTTGTGATTCTTCAGTTATTCTCATCCCTAAAATACCATATGACTCTGCTAATTTTACATAATCAGGGGATGTTATCGGTGTTTGAGAATAATGTTTATTGAATAATTTTTCTTGCCATTGTCTAACCATTCCTAAATAACCATTGTTAATGATGGCAATTTTAACAGGGATTTTGTAGTCAACACAAGTCATAAGTTCTTGTATGTTCATTTGTATACTGCCATCACCAGCGATATTGAATACTAATCTGTCTTTATCTGCAATTTGCGCGCCAATAGCAGCAGGGAAACCAAATCCCATTGTGCCAAGTCCACCAGACGTTACAAGTTTGCGAGGTTCTTTGAATTTATATAACTGAGCAGTCCACATTTGGTGTTGACCAACTTCTGTTGCAATAATTGGATTTTTGTCTTTTGTTTTGTTGTAAATATGCTCGATTACAGTTTGTGGGCTCATTTTGCAACTGTCAACAGATTTTATGACTTTTTTAGATTTCCAAGAATTAATTTGTTCAACCCAAATTCTTCTAAATTGTTCTTCGTATGTATACTTCCCTGTATCAAATTCTTTCAACATTATATTTAATACGTTTTTTGCATCACCTACAATTGGAATATCAACGTGAACGTTTTTACTAATAGAACAAGGATCTATATCAACGTGAATTACTTGAGCATCTTTACAGAATCGTTTTAGGCAGCCAGTAATTCTGTCGTTAAATCTTGTACCAACAGCGAATAAAACATCGCAATTGCTGATTGCAAGGTTTGCCCAATAATTTCCATGCATCCCTAGCATACCTAATGAAAGGTCTTCATCTTGTGGAAATGTTCCAATTCCCATAAGAGTTGTTGCAACAGGAATATTTAATTTTTTAGCAAGTTCCCTTATTTCATTCCAAGCATCAGAGTGAATTACACCACCGCCAGAAATAATTGCTGGGCGTTCTGCTTCGCAAAGTAGTTTTAATGCTTTTTTACATTGGATAGGGTGCCCTTCGTAGTTTGGATTGTATCCAGGTAGTGAAATTTTATCTGGATATTTGAATTCCATTTTTGAAGTTAGTACATCTTTTGGCAAAGAAACAACAACAGGCCCTGGTTTTCCTGTTTTGGCAATGTGGAATGATTCTTTTATTACTCTTGGTAAATCACTAATGTTTTTTACTAAATAATTATGTTTGCAACAAGAACGAGTTATACCAACAATATCTGCTTCTTGGAATGCATCATTTCCTATAAGTTTAGAATCTACTTGTCCTGTAAATACAACAAGAGGATAACTATCATAGTATGCGTTTGCAATGCCAGTAATAGCATTACAAGCACCTGGTCCAGAAGTTACAAGAACAACACCAGGTTTTCCTGTAATTCGCGCATAACCTTCTGCTGCATGAACTGCTGCTTGTTCATGTCTTACTAAGTAGTGTTTTATAAAATCACAACTGTATAGTTCATCATAGACGTGGAGAATGACGCCTCCAGGATAGCCAAAAATTTTGTCTACACCTTCTTCTCTTAGACATTCTAGGAATATTTTTGCACCAGACATTTTTTCTGTTTTAAGTGTTTGTTCGGCGGTCATAATTCTCTCCATTTTTCTTGATTTTAAATAAATTTATTAAAGATTTTACTATTATAAAAGATTTAGTGCAATTCTTTTGTTAATTTTTTGTATTGACTACTATTTTTTATAGGATTACACTTAGGGAAGCTTATATTTATTATAAAAAAAGAAAAAGAGGTTAATCATGGCGAAAATTTATTATGCGGCAGACTGTAATTTAAGTCTTTTAAAGGGTAAAACAGTTGCTATAATCGGCTACGGAAGCCAAGGTCATGCACATGCTCTAAACTTGCATGAAAGTGGAATCAATGTTGTAGTTGGTTTATACAATGGTTCTAAATCTTGGGCAAAGGCTGAAGCAGCTGGTTTAAAAGTTGCTACCGTTGAAGAAGCATCTAAAATGGCAGATATGATTATGATTTTATTGCCAGATGAAAAACAAGCTGATGTGTATAAATCCCAAATTGCTCCAAACTTAACTGCAGGTAAAATATTGGCATTTGCACATGGATTTAATATTCATTTTGCTCAAATCGTTCCTCCAAATGATGTTGACGTTGTAATGATTGCGCCTAAAGGACCTGGACATACAGTAAGAAGTGAATATGTAGAAGGAAAAGGTGTTCCTTGTTTAATCGCTGTTCATCAAAATGCTTCAGGAAAAGCTACAGAAATGGCATTGGCATACGCTGCTGGTATTGGTGGTTCTCGTGCTGGGGTTCTTGAAACAACATTTAGACAAGAAACAGAAACAGACTTATTCGGTGAACAAGCAGTTCTTTGTGGTGGTGTCACTGCTTTAATGCAAGCAGGTTTTGAAACACTTGTTGAAGCAGGATATGATCCACAAAATGCTTATTTTGAATGTATTCACGAAATGAAATTAATTGTTGACCTCATTTATCAAGGTGGTTTTTCAAGAATGAGATATTCGATTTCTGACACTGCTGAATATGGTGATTATGAAATTGGTAAACGTATCATTACTGAAGAAACTAAGAAAGAAATGAAGAAAGTATTGGCAGAAATCCAAGATGGTACTTTTGCTGCTAAATGGATTACAGAAAATAAAGCGGCAGGTCGTGCTCATTTCTTAGCAACAAGAAAAGTAAAATCTGAACATCAACTAGAAACTATTGGTAAAGAATTAAGAAAAATGTATTCTTGGAATGAAGAAAAATAGTTGAATAGATAAAAAAAAGGAGGATTTGAAAAAATCCTCCTTTTTTTTTATGTTAAAAATGTAAACAATAAGAGAATATTTTGTAGCCTTAAAGTTTGTTTTTATTTTTTTTAAGAGTATAATATCAATGGAATTAGATAGTTATATTTGATTTATAAAATTTAAGATTGGAGAGAAAAATGAAGAAGAAACAAGTGCTTGCTTTTGCCATATTGCTTTCTGCTATGTCAATAAGTACACAGTCAAACGCTGCTGAAAGGCTTGTTGTTGAAACAGATGAATCAAAATCAATTATTTCTGAGGTTGTTTCTGATTTGACAACTACTGAAAGTGGTGGTGCTGTTTTTGCTAAGGGTAATTTAGATATTACAGATTCTGAATATTTGAGAAATTCATCTACAGGTGTTGGTGCTAGCGGAGGTGCTATATTTGTTGATGCAAAAAATAAAATTGTTAATATTTCAGATTCTAAGTTTGAATATAATGAAATTCTTGCAAATGAGGCGGATGGTTCTGCTGTATCTGTAAGAAATGGCTTGGTTAATATAAATAATACTGATTTTAGATACAACAAAGCAAATTGGGGAACTGTATATCAATATGCAAGCCTAAATGGGAATCGTGTTTCAAAAATTGATATAGATGGCTCTCTATTTGAATATAATGAAGCACTTGATGTCGGTGGTGTTGGTATTTTTAACGAAGGAGAAATTACAAATACAACATTTAGAGCTAATAAGGCAACATCTCCAACTGGTGATGGTGGTGGTGCAATATTTGTTGGTTCAGAAGGTGCTATTGCTGTTTTAGATAATGTAATTTTTGAATATAATACTTCTGCTACTTCCGGTGGTGCTATTGGTACAAGAAAATCTACTAATCCAGATGACACAAAAAATGATAACTCTGCTGGAATTTTGAATATAACTAATTCAACTTTTACTGGCAATGAAGCAGCTACCACCGGTGGTGCTATAGACAATTACTTCTATAGTGGTGCTTCAGTTTCAAATTCTACGTTTGAAGGAAATAGTGCAACACAAGGTGGTGCATTGTTTAATCATAATGATAAAGATAAAAATGGCAATGCTTCAAATATAGATATTACGGGTTCTTCCTTCTCAGAAAATACTGCTGTTGATGGTGGAGCTATATATGCTCAAAGTGACCTAACAATTAAAAACTCATCATTTAATAAAAATAGTGCTACTGATATGGGCGGTGCTGTTCAAATTACTGGTGGTAATATTCTTATTGAATCTTCTGAATTTAAAGAAAACGAAGCAGCTACTACAAGTGCTATTGCAAACTATACATTGAGTAAAAGTAGCGTAACTATCAAGGATAGTTTATTTGATGGTAATATTGCGAGTGATGGTGGTGCTGTCGGTAACTGGTCATCATTAGGAATGACAATTGATAATACAAGATTTGAAAACAATAAAGCTACAGGTGAAATTGCAGGATGTACTGATGGTGGTGCCGCATTATTTTTAGGTGCTTCATCTGTTACAGAAGTCAAAAATTCAGTTTTTGAGAATAACTATTCTGCAAATAATGGTGGCGCTATTGCAACAAGAGATAATCTAAAAGCCAATAACCAAAATGGTAAGTTGGATATTTCTGATACTACATTTAAAAACAATGAATCTGCTGGTGATGGTGGTGCTATTTACAATGCATTCTATAATAGCCAATCAGTTCCTGATAATGTTGCTTTAAAAGGCGTAACATTTGAAAATAATAAATCTGGTGGTAATGGTGGTGCTATATATAATGAAGCCGCTGACTTAGGTTCTGGTGTATCTGCGGTTGATATTACTGATGCAAGTTTTATAAACAACTCTGCTGATGGTATTGGTGGCGCTATATATGCGAATGGAAATGTAACACTTAATGCTCTAAATGAGGATATGTTACTTTCTGGTAATACAGATTCTACAGGAAGTAACGATATATTCATGGAAGGTGCTTCAAGTGATTTAGATGTTAATATTGGATCCGATAAATCAGTAACATTTGCATCTGGTGTTTCTGGTAATGACGCTGGATTTGATATGAATGTTGCTGGTGGTGGTACACTTGATGTTCAATCTGCAATTAAAAATGCAGCAATGACTGTTGATGCTTCAACACTTCATTTGAATGATGGTAGTGATATTTCTGGTGTTAAAGGTATTCACTTGACAAATGAATCAAAATTAGATACTACTAATAATCAAATTGACCAATTTGCTGAAGGTATTATAACTACTGATGGTAGTGATATTACAGTTTCTGCTGATGTTAATATGAATGATGGTACTGGTGATGATATTGGTTCTGCATTAAAAGGAACTTCTTCAAGAGTTATCATTTCTGAAATTAATTCGATTGCAACTGGTGCAACATCTGACAATGTAGAAATAGATTTGTATGATTTGCTTGGTTTGACAGATGCTGGAGTTACTGCTGGAATAGATACAACAGGTACTGTTGTTAATGATGTTATGACTCCAATCAGAAGATTATCTGGTTCAATTAGCAATAATGGAATGTTAAATTATAATCCAACTGGTAATGGTTATAATGATTTCAACCCTGCAGTTATGGCTTCTTCTGTTGCGGCTTATATGGGCGGTTATTTAAATCAATTAAATACATACGATCAAGCATTCAGAAATATGGATATGTATATGTTGATGACAAAAGAACAACGTCAAGCAATGAAATATGCCAATAAATACGCAGTTACAGAAAGTGTATTGCCATATCAAGAACCATATGCATTGCAAGCAGAAAAAGCAGGTTGGTTTAATCCATATGGTACTTTTGAAAGTGTAAGACTTGATGGTGGACCAAAAGTATCAAATGTTGCATGGGGTTCTTTTGCTGGTCTTGAATCAGGTTTGTTAGAACTTGGAAATGGTTGGGATGGTTTAATCAACATTTATGCTGGTTATAATGGTTCTCACCAAGCATATCAAGGTAACAGTATTTACCAAAATGGTGGTACACTTGGTGTTACTGGTATGGCATATAAAGGTAACTTCTTTACAGCATTAACTGCTAACATCGGTGCTAATGTCGCTGAAGCAGATACAATGTTTGGAAGTGAAGACTTCTCAATGCTAATGACTGGTATCGCATCAAAATCTGGTTATAACTATGAATTTGCAGATGGCAAATTCATCATTCAGCCAAGTTTAATGATGGCTTATTCTATGGTTAATACATTTGATTATACAAATGCTGCTAACGTTAGAATTGACTCAAATGCATTACACGCATTTACATTTGAACCAGGAGTTAAATTTATTGGAAATCTAGCAAATGGATGGCAACCATACGCAGGTGTTAGCGTTGTTATGAATGCATTGAATGATGCTAACTTCAAAGCCAATGATACAGCATTGCCTGAATTAAGTGTAAAACCTTATGCTAAATATGGTGTTGGTGTTAGAAAAACTTGGGGCGAAAGACTAACTGGATTTATACAAGCATTTGTAACATCAGGTGGTCGTGATGGTGTTGGTTTCCAAGGTGGTTTTAGATGGCAACTTGGTAAAAAAGTTGAAAAAGTTCAACAACCAACTGAAAAGAAATATGTAAATGCAGGTACAAAACAAAATCCAATCATATAGGATAATAGAAAGAGGAGAGTTTAAACTCTCCTCTTTTTTACTGTTTAATTTTGCATAAAATTTTTAATTTCGGTTTCAACCATTTCAGTAAAATGTTTTTCAAACGCAATTCCTTGCTTAGAGTTATAGTATTTTTTCCTGTCCCAATATTTTTCGTAACGTAGTGTTGGGAATGGAATTTTTAGTATAGAAATATCTGAATACTCTTTTTTTACTACATCTTTTAAATCGATAATAACTAATTTAAAGGGCTTATTTCCTCTAATATCACGTAGAACTGAATAAAGGTTATCAATATCCTCTTCTTCTTTTAATGCTTGAACAAAAATAATAGGTTTTTCATTTTGCATTATTTTTCTAAAGTTTTCTATTCTGGAAGAAACTCTTTTTATTAATTTATCTTTGTCGTCCTTTTTACAGTCTTTATCGTGGAAAAACCATGTGTCATCTTCTTTTTTCCAAATACCTTTATTCCTAAAATCTAGGAAACATTTAGAATATTTTTTAAAATATAAATCATCAAAATAACCATCAAAATCTGTTTTTATATAATGCGTTATTCTTTTTGGGTTGTGAATAACCAAATCAAAAGGGCAGGATAATTCGCCCTGCACTTTTTTGGGCTTTAAATTTTGACGTGTTAAAACTGTTCTAGAAATACAATAAGTGCCTAAAGAAACTATTTCATATTTCTTTTCTACTGGGGTTATTTCTTCTTTTTTCTTTTTAAAAAACATATCTATATACTCGTTACTGCACCTTTGTCTGATGATGAAACGACTGTTGCATATCGTTTTAAGTACCCTTTTTTAATTTTTGTAGGTAGTGGAGTGAAGTTTGCTTTTCTTTTTGCAATAGTTTCTTCATCTACTCTTAAAGTTAATTCTCTTTCAGGAATGTTGATGTAGATTTCATCACCATCTTCAATAATTCCTATGATACCACCGGCTGGTGCTTCTGGGCAAATATGCCCAATACATAGACCTCGTGTTCCTCCAGAAAATCTACCATCTGTTATTAAAGCAACGTGTTTGCCTAAGCCTTTGCCTACGATTGCAGATGTTGGAGAAAGCATTTCTCTCATCCCCGGCCCACCTTTTGGTCCTTCGTATCTAATAACAACAACATCTCCAGCAACTACCTTGTCAGTCATAATTGCTTCCATCGCTTCTTCTTCGCTATTAAAAGTTTTTGCTTTTCCAGTGAATGTTAGGGCTTCTTTTTCAACTCCAGAAATTTTAACAACAGCGCCATCTGGTGCTAAATTTCCATGTAAGACCGCAAGTCCTGGGTTTGATGTTAATGGATTAGAAACGGGTCTTATGACTTCATTGTCACACCAAATATCACTTAATGCGATTTCTGATAATTTAATTCCTGAAACACCCACAGTATCTTTCATCTCTGGAATGTTTCCATATAAAGTTTTCAATACTGCGGGGATACCACCTGCATTATCTAAATCTGTCATGGTTTTTGCTGCGGATGGGTCTAATTTAATAATTTGTGGAACTTTGAAACTTAGTTCTTCAAAATCTTTTAGAGAAACATCAACACCTGCTTCATTTGCAATTGCAAGTAGGTGTAATATAGAATTTGTAGAACCACCTAATGCTAAGTCTGCAATTATTGCGTTTCTAATTGCATCACGAGTTAATATCGCAGATGGGCGAATATCTTTTTCTATTAGTTCATTGATGACTAATCCTGAGTCAAATGCAATACGTTTTGTTTTTGCACTAACTGCCGCAGAAGTAGCACAATATGGAAGGCTCATACCCATAACTTCTGTTAAACAAGCCATTGTGTTAGCAGTGTATAACCCTTGGCAAGCACCTGCTGATGGGCAAGATGTTATTTCCATTTCTTTAAACATTTTTTCATCAATTTCGCCAGTTGAAAATTTACCAATTGCTTCAAATGTACCCTTTATCATTGTTAATGTATTGTTATGGCATTTTCCGTCAAGCATTGGTCCAACTGTCACGATGATGCTAGGAATGTCAAGCCTAGCAGCAGCCATAATCATACCTGGCGTTATTTTGTCGCAGTTTGTGAGAAGTACAAGACCATCTAGTTTATGTGCTTGCGCTACAGATTCTACACAATCTGCAATTAAATCACGAGATGGTAATGAAAAATTCATTCCGCTATGTCCCATAGCGATACCATCACAAATTGCTGGTACTCCAAAAATGAAAGCCTGACCGCCCCCAGAGTGAATTCCTTTTTCGATTTGTCTTTCGATTTCTCTCATTCCGGCATGTCCTGGGACTAAGTCTGTAAAACTGCTAGCAATCCCAATAAATCTTTTATTCATTTGCTTTTCACTAACCCCTGTTCCGTATAATAACGCTCTATGAGGGGCTCTTTGAATACCTTTTTTTATTTCGTCACTTCTCATAAACTTCTCCTTGTTTCTATTTATAAATTTATTCTACCAAAGAGTTCGTTTTTCTGATAGATTTAATTTATATTTGGTGTTTAATTATAAAAAAGGAGATTTTTATGAAAAAATTATTTTCAATTTTAATGGTATTATTTGCTTTTTTATCATTAGGTTTTACAAAAGTTGATGCTGCTGAAATTAAAGCGGCTAATGCAATGCATATCCTTGTTCCTACAGAGCAACAAGCAATTGAAATTAGAAATGAAATTTTACAAGGTGAAACTCAAATGGCTGTTTTTAATAATTTTAGAAATGCAGCAAAAAAATATTCTAAATGTTCATCAGGGTTATCTGGTGGT
>JAFQOI010000115.1 GCA_017403285.1 bacterium | reverse complement strand
CCTCATAAACACCTCTTTTGGTTGCTAACTGTATAAATATTAACATATTTAGCAAATTTATTCAGTTGTATTAACAACAGAAAATCATTTATTTCTACGATACAAAAGTAACTTCAAACTCTTTATCATGAAACTCGGAGGAAGGTTAAATTATGGTCTCAAGTATCCCAATGAATATGGGCTATAACAATAATCCTTATGTTGTAATGCCTTTAAATAAAACTCGTGATGATGGAATGACTGTTGAATGCTCAACCCCTGCGACAAAATTCCCTGATGAATTTATGAATAATTTGGACGATATTAAAGCAGCTGATGCTGATGGTAATAATATTATTAGCCTATGGGAACTTCAAAACTTTGAAGGTAAAACAGAATTTGCTCAAACAGTTTTAGAGATAATGGAAAAATACGCACAGGATTTTAGATATAGAAATTTCATTTAACCTCAAAAGCAAGAGCCTTAATTTAAAAACATTTTAACCCCTTTTTAAATGGGTTTTAAACTCCATTTAAACATCTGCATAATCAAAAATCATTAAACTTATGCTATGATTTAAGAAAATTGGAGATACAATATGAACGATATAAAACTACAAGGCATTGATGTTGATGGCATAGAAAAAGAATATTCATTAAATGATTTTAAAGGGCAAAAAGTTATTTTGTACTTTTACCCAAAAGATAATACTTCTGGTTGCACTCAAGAAGCGTGCGATTTTAGAGATAACATAAATAGATTAACAAGTTTCGCAACTGTAATCGGCGTTAGCCCTGATAGCATTAAAAGCCACTTGAAATTTAAAGAGAAGCAAGGGCTCAATTTTATTTTGCTTTCTGACCCTGAGCACAAACTAGCAGAAGCGTTCAAGGTTTGGGTTGAGAAATCTATGTATGGCAGAAAATATATGGGTATTGAACGCTCAACTTTTGTGCTAGATGAAAACTTAAATGTTATCAAAGAATGGCGCAAAATAAAAGTCAAAGGTCACGTTGATGAAGTGATTGACTACTTGAACGCATAATTTAAACTCTTTTTAGACGTGTTTTAAACTGTATTTAAATATCTTTTAAAATAAAAACAGACCCAAAGGTCTGTTTCTATTGTTTAAATGGCGGGACCGACGAGGCTCGAACTCGCGACCTTCTGCGTGACAGGCAGACACTCTAACCAAACTGAGCTACGATCCCATTTTTATATTTTCAATGCGGTAAACAGCTTCGCCAGTTTCTTTCGGCTTTTCCCAACCGCAAGATAATTATATGCGAAGCAAAAAAAAATTGCAACACTATAATTTATAATTTGTCAGAACAAAATTTTACAAAAAAATATAGAGAATATAAGCAAGATTTTACTTCTATTCTTTTTGAAATATAATTTATATGAGATTATTATACGAGGCGAATATGAATAAATACTTGTTGGAAATAGGAACAGAAGAACTTGCATATAAATTTATTCCATCTGCAATGGAACAAATAAAATCAGAATTTGCAAAAGCATTAGAAGAAAATGAAATAAAATGTACAGACATCAAAACATACGCAACACCTAGAAGATTAACCGTATTAATTGAAGGGCTACCAGAAAAGCAAGAAGATGTTGAAAAAACAGTAAAAGGTCCTATTGCCACAATTGCATACGATAATGATGGAAATATTACAAAAGCAGCCATTGGATTTGCGAATAAAAATGGCATACAAGTTGAGAACCTTTATAAACAAGATAACTATATTTGGGCAAAAATCGAACAAAAAGGTAAAAACACAAAAGACATCATTAAAGAAATTGCACCCCAAATAATTTTAAGACTTAAAGGCACACATTTCATGCGCTGGTCTGATTTAGATATTAAATTCCAACGTCCTATAAGATGGATTGTTTCTTTATTTAATAGCGAAATTGTTGATTTTGAAATCGCAGGAATTAAGGCATCTAATATTTCTCGTGGTCATAGATTCGCTAACAAAACAGAAGTTGAAATAAAAAATCCTGATACATACTTATCTTCTCTTGAAGAATTAAATGTTATTGCTGATGTTGAAAAAAGAAAAGCAGTTATTGCTGAACTTGCAACAAAAAAAGCAAAAGAAATAAATGCAGATATTCAAATAGATGAAGATTTGCTTGATGAAGTTACATTCATTACTGAATGGCCTGTTCCTGTTATTTGTTCTTTTGAAGAAAAATATTTAGAAATCCCAGAAAAAGTTGCAGTTACAGTTATGGCTGTTCATCAAAGATATTTTCCTCTTTATAAAGATGGTAAACTTTTAAACAAATTTATAACAATAAGTAACTATGTTGGAAATACTTTCGATAACATAAAAGCAGGTAATGAAAGAGTTGTTAGAGCAAGACTTGAAGATGCTGTTTTCTTTGTACAAGAAGACACTCAAAAACCTTTAATTGATTATCTTGAAGACCTAAAAGGAGTTACTTTCCAAAAAGGTTTTGGTTCTGTATATGATAAAACTCAAAGAATAATAAAACTTTCAAAGTTTATTGCAGAAAAATTAAATGTTCAATCAAGCAATGTTGAAAGAACTGCCCTATTATGCAAAGCAGACCTAGTTACAAAATTAGTATTTGAATTTACTGAACTTCAAGGCTATATCGGAAGTGATTATGCTATTAGAAGTGGCGAAAATCCTCAAGTATCTAAAGGTATAAAAGAACATTATTTCCCACTAAATGCAGACTCTGAATTAGCAGAAAGTATTGAAGGTCAAATCGTTGGTATTGCAGACAAAATCGATACTGTTGTTGCTGTTTTTGCAGATAAAAAGAAAATTTCAGGTTCTCAAGACCCTCTAGGTGTAAGACGTGCAACTCTTGGTATATTAAAAACAATATTACAAAAAGATTTGGACATAGACTTAACAAGCCTTTTAAATTTATCAATTGAATTGCTGGCTGATAAAATAGAAGATAAAACAAAATTATTTAACGATATAAAAGACTTCTTCGAACAAAGACTTATTGTTTTCTTATCTGATAAATACAAACATGATCTTCTTGAAGCTTGTATTTCATCAAAAGACGTTTTAAGCAACTTGAAAGACTTTACAAAACGCTTAACCATTGTTTCTGATATTGTTGCAAAAGATAATTATGCCCAATTCCATGAAGCAATAAATAGAATTATCAGAATAATCAAAAATGAAAACAATTTCGGAGAAATAAATACATCATTATTCAAAGAAGTCGCTGAGAAAGATTTGTATAACGCAATTAAAGAGATTAACGAAAATGTTCTAACTTATGAAGAACTAGAAAAATCTTTAATTAAAGTTATTCCATTCGTTTCTGAATTCTTTGAAAAAGTGCTTGTAATGGATAATGATGAAGAAGTTAAACTAAACAGAATAACACTTTTAAATACAATCAAACAAAAGTTCGCAAAAATTGCAGATTTTAGCAAAATTGTATTTTAAAGTTAAATAAAATTTTCAATAATTGCTTTAATATTCGGATTTTGAATTTTATTAGATACACTTGCAACATCGTTTGCCTGCAAGCAGTTCATACTTTTTAAAGTTGAAAGAGCCTCGCACAAAATAATCTCATCATTACTTGCTGCAAGTATATTTTTAATAGAATCAACAGCTTCTAGAATAGAATATTCAGAAACAACAGAAAGTGCAAAAATTACCCTTTCTTTATCCTTATCTAGTTCTTTTAACAAATGGTTTTTTTGAACACTCCAAAAGTCTTCACTTTGTTTTTTTAACAAATTAAAAATTGAGCTGACTTCATTTTTAACATCTTTTGTTTCGTCAAAAATATATTCTTGATTTTCTGTAAAAAGAGAAAATTTCGAATACAATTTTAATAAAGTCGCAGATATTTCGCCAGAGTATTCATTTTCATTTTTATTAATTTTTATTAGATATTCAACTAAATCATAAATTTCAAATTGGAAAATATCAGAAAGGGGTAATATTTCGCCCAAGCCTGAAACAATATAATCAACGGCTAAAAGTGTATTTTGTCTTGTTTTCTCATCATCTAAAAGATTAATAAGACTCTGCATATAAGGAATTTGTCCTGCTATATTTTCAGGCATTTTAGATATTTTCATTGCATCAAATATTTCATTTAAAGGATAATTTTTACCATAGGCACAAAAGAACTTAACCGCTTTTAGCCTATCAAAATCATCTTGACTTTTAAGATAATCCAATGCAAGAACAAAAGAAGCTTCATCATTCATTTGTCCAAGTGCTTCTGCAGAATTAAAACTTAAACTTTCATCGTCTGAAAATGAATATTGATTTAAAAGATCTGCAGCAATGGTATCTGGAATATAACAAAAATATTTTGCAGCATACGCTTTTTGAGCATTTGAACCAGATTCAAGCAACTCATATATTTCATCAGTTAAATCTTCATCAGCATTTTTCGACAAAATAAATGCAAACAAATCATCATAATAAGACGAATACACATTAAAGAATTTTATTATATTCTTGAAATTACACTCATTTACCGCTTTTTCTATCCTTTGGATGACATTATTTCTAACAAAGTCAAACAAATAATCAGTTTTTTCTATTAATTTTTTAAATAATTCTACATCAGCAGAATTTATAAGATATCTAGCCGCTTCATTGGCTTTTATTTCATCTTTTCCTGTTAGATTTTTCAAATATAAATCGATATTTTCCATAAAGTAATTATAGCCATTTTTTAAACTAATTACAAGAAACCCTCAAAGATATATCTTTGAGGGTTTCTAAATCTTTGTCTATAAGACTATTGTACTTGTTCAGTTGTTGTAGTTGTTGTAGTTACATAGTCATTATATAAACTACAATCAACTTTTAATTCAACTAATACATCTTCACCTGCTTTAGCTTTGAAATTAACCCCTGGAGTTAAGAAACCAGCGATTAAACCAGCACCAGCACCAGCAGGGAAACCAATTGCCATACCGTCACCAGAACGATCATTAGCTTCACCAATTGGAAGACCAATAGCAGCTCCACCGATAGCAGCACCTGCAACTGTGTATTCTAATGGTTTTAACCAATAGTTTTCTTTTAACACGCCTTCGTCATTGTTAAGAACTCTAGCAATAAATGGATATTCATTACCATTTGGGAATACCATTTTTGTAAAGTGCAAATATACTTCAGCGTTTTTGTTAATCCATCTTTTCCCTCTTAATTCTTCAATTGTTGCATAAAGTTTTGTATTAGCAGGAATTACTAATGTCCCTTCTTTTGTTACAACATCTTTTTTGAAGTAGAAAGGAATTACATCACCAATTTGGTGTTTTTTAGAATTGAATTTTTCTAAGAAAGAAACTCTAAATACATTCTTTGCCAAAATAATTCTTCTTAAGTTTGTGATAGAAACTCTATCTACGACTGCTTTGCCATAGTTTTCTAAGTGTTCAACAGATAAAACATATTCAGCAGGTTCTTCAGCGACTGGTTCTTCTTCAACCACTGGTTCTTCTGCTTTATATTTATCATCAACTAAACCTAAAGCTTTCATTAATCTAGCAAGTAATACTGCAGCTTCTGCTCTATTTAATTCTCTGTTTGGATTTAATTCTGTTTCTAATGGATAGTTAACATATAAACCATATTTAATTGCTTTTGCATAAGGAATAACACCCCAAGCAGGGATTTCTTCATAGTCAGCAAATTGTTTTACAACAGTAGAATCCACTTCTGTATCTTTTGTAATATGGCTCATGATAGATGCAGTTTCACATTTTGTAATAAGTCTTTGTGGCTTAAATTCACCATCAGTATAACCATAAATCAAACCAAATTGATCAGATCTAGCGATATCAGAATATCCATAAGTAGCCATTGTTACGTCTGAATATGCTGGTTCTGCTGTAATTGGTGCTTCAGCAAGACCCAATGCTTTTAACAACCAATTTGTCCAATCAACTCTGGCAACTCTTTCTAATGGACGGAAAGTATTGTCACCATATAATGGGATTATCTTTTTTGTCACAACGTCTTCAATTTCTTCAGCGGCCCAATAATCATCTGGAATATCGGTATAATCTTTAGCTAAAGCAGAAGAAACACTTGTGAAAAGCAGCATTAATCCGAGAAAAAGCGCTGCTAAATTCTTTCTAAAATTCATGTGTACCTCACTTAAACTATTATATTTTTTCATACTACTCTGATTATAAGGAAATTATAGAGTAAATCCTTTATCATGGCAATAAAACTAGTTTTAATGATGTAAAAAGTTTAATTTTTTATATATTTCTTATATAAATTATAAAAAATACGGTATTTTTCTTTACTTTTTAGCAACT
>JAFQOI010000114.1 GCA_017403285.1 bacterium | reverse complement strand
TATTCATATTACATCTCGTTTTCTTGTGTTTTTAGTTTTTTATTCAGTTGTTGTATTAGTTCTTTAATGCTATTTTCAAATCGTTCTTTATCTTCAACAAGTGCTTGGTTTGCGTCTTTAAATCCACAATTATCAAACACTAAATATTTAAAATTATTTTCTTTGAAATAAGCAATAAGTTCTTCGGTTGTCATTTTGCCTCGTTCGTCATTATCTAGGGCGAGAATAAGTGTCTTATTTTTATCTTTTTCAGCGTCTTTTAATTTGCTAATATTGTATATTCCGCCAAGCGCAATAGCATTAACACCAAGAGTTTCAAAAGATAGACAATCAAACTCGCCTTCGGTAATAACACAATAAGGTGTATCGTTTTTTAATGCACTAACATTAAAGATTTCACTTTGACAACCTGTTGGTCTGTAATGTCGGTTTTTTGAATTGCAATTTAAGTCAACATTTCTTGCAGTAAAACAATTTTTACTAGAAGGAATAATAACCGCATTAAATTCAACATCACCAAATTTAAAAGTGTTATAACCAACATTAAATCTTTCAGCAGTTTGTAAATCAATGCCTCGATTGATTAAATAATTCTTTGCAATATCATTTTTAGAAAAGTTCTTTTTCCAAACTTCGTATGCTTTTGTATAATCTTTTGGAGTGCCATTTTCTTCTTTTCTAATGTCTTTCGGTTTTGGCTTATATATCTTTGGCATATAGCCATTTGTGTAGTAGTTTATAGCTCTTTTAACCGCTTCGCTTCTGTCAACATTTTCCATAGCAGAAATAACACCAAATAGGTCATAACAAGCCCTACAACCATAACAATAAACTTTATGGTCTTTGAAATATTCCATTGATGGATTATTGTCGGTATGGTCTGGATTAACACATCTAAACAATTTATTTGTATCAATTCCGTGCGATTCTAAATATGATTGCAAATTTGTCTTTAAATCTTCAATTTCAGTTTTAGTCATATTTACATCTCATTATCATTTTGTTTTTTCTTTTCAATTTCCATTTGGTCTTTGAAAAATTCTTTTAAATCACTTCTGGTTATGTCATAGTTAGTTTCGGTAAACTTTTCATAATAATAATTTAAAATATCCTTTGTTTTAAGATATTTTATATTCCAATCGTGATGTTCACATAAAAGATAATCATAAAGCTGGTCGTAAGTGTAAATCATTTTGATATTGTCAAACATCTCATATTGACTTTCACTACAACACATAGATTTAAAACTTTCATAATTATCAGTTAATTCTTCAAGGAATTTTCTGTGTTGTTCTAAATTCATTACATCTCCATATCTTCTTTATTTTTTCCATTGCTTTCATCTTCGTAATCTTTCAATTTACTCATATCAAAGCGATATTCTGGGTAAGAACAGAAGCCAGAAATTCCGTATCTACCAGTTGGTTGTGCAATTTTATTTTCTTGCAAGAATTTTTCTGCCCATTTGATATTATTAGTATCAACAAAAGCACAATCTTTGCTGGTAGGATTATCTTTAAGATTTACAGTCAAAACTTCTTCAAATTCTTCATTTTCAACAACGACTGCTAGATTATCATTAGTAGTATAAGTTGTTTTAAAAGTTTCAACTTCAAGTTCTTCATCTAAAAAATTTAGTTTATACATAATGTTTTACATCTCCATATCGGCGTATCTTTTATTAGAACTCTCGTCATCTTCATCATCAATATCTCGTTCAACTTCAATAACAATCG
>JAFQOI010000113.1 GCA_017403285.1 bacterium | reverse complement strand
ACTCTCTTTAATTTGTAAAAAATATCACGATTTGCACAGTCTAAAGACGTAGTAAAAGTTGTTTTATTTATGTCTAAGAGTTTTTTTATGATTGGCTGATATTTTATGTTATTTGATAAAATATAAAAGTTGTTTACTCCATTTTTTAGGCATTCTTTTACAATTGGTTCAAATTCTTTTAAAACAGATATGTCACCACCTTGAATCGCGACCATTAAATTTTCTCTGTCTAGTAAATTATGTTTGTATAGTCCTTTTAAAAGAGGCAACATATCATAATATTCGCTTCTTTTGACTTTTGTTTCTATTTTTCCCTTTGAATGTAGCATTCTTGCACAGTATATACATCCACAATTGCAGTGCGTCCAATGGCTTATATTTAAAGTACTAAATGTAGGTGAAATTATGTCTGATTTTGTTCTTACTCTCAAAAAGAAACAGCCTTTGCATTTTGATTTTTCAATATTATCTTCGGAAAGTAGTTCAAAAGCATCATTTTTTGTTTTTCTGAAACTATCCCAATCTATTTTTTGTCCTTTATAACCCTCATAATATACAGGTCCAATTTGCCCAGAACAGCAAGACATTATCCTATCGTGGAAACAAGAAAGGACATTATTTAATTCATCACAAAAATATAATTTTTTTTCACTCATTTTTGTTTCCTAAAGGTTTAAGACAAGTGCTCTATCGAAAAATTCAAATTCTATATCTGCATCTAAACATCTTTGCCTTATATATCTTAAATGGTCTTTTACATATTCGGGAACATTACCATCGTGATGAACAAACCATTTTTCTTCAATGTCTGCAATTAAGTATTTTACACCAAGTTCTTTAATACAAAGGTCAAGCCATTTGTCTATTTCTTCCTTTGTATCATTAACATTAGGAATGATAATATATTTTACTCCCAAGTGCGAAGGAATTGATTTTTTCGCAGCAAGAGCATATTTCTTTATGTTTTTACAAACTTCTTTAAATTTATCTGTTTTCTTGACTTTTTTGAACACTTCACGACTTCCTGCATCAAGAGATATTATAACTTTTATTTCAACATCTTTTTTTGCAAGAACTTCTTCTGTCATTTTGCTGAAATGAATGCCGTTTGTATAAAGTGCAAAATACTTATTTCCCCCTTTTACAAATATCTTTATAATATCATCAAATTTTTTCATTATAGTTGGTTCGCCCATTGCAAATGAAACGTGAGCGTATGGATTTTTTTCTAGGTTGTATATTTTTTTGTCTAAAAGTTCTTTAAACAAAGGGAAAATATTGTAACCTTCAATGGTTTTATTCTTTTCTATTTCTTTGTATGAAAAACAGTAAATGCAATTGGCATTGCATTTATTTGAATGTCCAATCCATATCATATCTATGTAGTTATCTAAATCAGAATTAAATTGCTCAGGAGAATTTTCATCAAATTTTTCAATCCAATGGCAACCTTTGCAGAAAGCAGGTATTTCACCATCTCGCATCTCTTTTATAAGCTTATTTTTTATGCTAAAAACTTCATCCCAATTAACCTTGTCTTTCCCACCTTTGTATGGAATTATATAGTTATTGTTTCTTTCATTTGGAGAGTGAATTGATAAATGACAATGACGAAAACAATCATAGTGAATATAAAGCCCATGTGCTAAATATCTGCATCTGTACATTTTTGTCATTTGTTTACCCTTTTTCCTGCATAAAGATTATAGCACAACTGTTTGTCCGAAAATACTTTTAATGCTAACATAAATTTATGCGTTATAAGAGTTGTCGATTGTTGGAACATGGAATATACATTTATCATGACCCTGGAACTAAAAGGCTTGTTGTAGGGCATTGTTGTAATTCCGATCATCTTGAGTTTACTGATAGGCTCTATATGTATTTTGATTTGAAAAATGAAAAATTGGATTGGGATTATATTTTTGAGAAAAAAAGAGAACTAAGAGAAAACGCAAAAAAAGGAATATATCCTTCCCAATGTGAGGGCTGTTTTGAGCTAACAGAAAGAGATTGGGATAATGAGGATTATATTTCTCATTTAACAGCGGGACATATAATTAAGTGTAATTCGAGATGTGTTTATTGTCCTACTGGAAGAATTAAAGAATGGCATAATACAGAACAAGAATATGATATTAAGCCTATAATTGAAGAACTTACAAATAAAAATTTGCTTAGATATAATGGTTCTTTAAGGTTTGTTGGTGGTGAGCCTACGTTGATAAAAGAGTTTGATTGGCTCGTTGATTTGTTCTCTAATCATAATGTTCCAGAGATATATGTTCCAACTTCAGGAATTAGACTTTCCAAAAGTCTTTGTAATGCTTTAGAAAAGGTTGAAAGTGCAGCCATTGTTACAAGTGTGGATGCTGGTTCAAAGGAGACTTTTGAGAAAATAAAAGGCACTAAATTTTATAATCTTGTGCTAAAAAATTTGAAAACATATCTGAAGCATTCTAAGAAAAAAGATTATGTTATATCTAAATTTATTTTGCTCCCAAATTATAATGATACGACAGAAGAAATTGATAAATGGCTGGCTTCGTGCAAAAAAATGGGATTAATTGAAGTTCAGTTTGATGCAGAACATTCCGTTTCTTCATCTACTGAGTGTGAAAACAAAAAATATATAAATAGAACACTAAAAATGCTTGAGTATGCGGAAAAATCAGCACAAAAATACAATATAAAAGTTACTTCCTTCCTCGCTTTTATGAATAGGGCAAAAGCAATTTATAATAAACAAGTAGAGCAATTTAACGCAATTCAAGATACTGTGTATGATAATCTTCTTTTAATAAATGATGAAGAATTAAATTCTAAAGTTCAAAATGGCGAATTTTCTCCAAAAAGAAGAGTAAAAGTTGAATATAACAAACAAAATAAAAATAGAATACTTATGCTTTTAAGACTTGGCTTTGATTTTGATTTGATATTAAATGAATTTATTATTGATAAAGATATACTTGAAATTTTAAAGACAAGTAACTCTACTTTGACATCGCAAAATCCATTTATAAAACTTTTTTCTCAAATTTTATATTCGTTTTAAATGCGTTTTTTAGATAATAATTGTAATCATTT
>JAFQOI010000112.1 GCA_017403285.1 bacterium | reverse complement strand
TCTTTGCATCCTCATTCGTTTCATGTCCAAGCCCTATGCATTCAAAATTTGCAATTGAAATTTCCTTAATCCACGCTGTCATATTGATTTCTCCTTGTATAATCTGAGCAAAAGTCGAAGAAAGTGAAATACCTCTTGCTTTTGCAATCTCTATTTAAAATAATATTTTTCTTCGTACTTTTTATTTCCTAGGGAATTATTCAAACTTATTAAAAGTATCTTTATTTGTTCGCCACCACTTAATAAGTTAAAACTTCTATATAATACTTCAGTATCTGTATTAAGTAAATTTAATTCTCTTATAATTTCCCAATCTTCAACATTCGGAGCAATCTCATTTACTATTTCTATTGCCATTCTTTCTTTGTTTTTTACTTCAAAAGGGAAGTAATCAAACTCAACATTTTTTGATATTGCACCTTGATATTCATATTTTCCTAATAATAACTTTAAAAATGTAGTTTTACCTTTACCGTTTCTTCCAATTAATCCTAATTTCCAATCAGTATCTATATTAAATGATACATTTTCAAATATATTTTTTAGGCTTCCATCATATCCAAAAGTTAAATTGTTTACACTTATTAAAGACATCTATTCCTCCTACAAATTATTATTTTGCGAACTACTAAATTGTAATTTATAATTTGCTTATTACTTTTTTCTGTCAACTTCTTTGTTTACACTATTGCTAATAATATAGAAATTGGAAATATAGCTACTGGATAAAATTCTTATTTTCAATTTTTCAATTTAAAAATTTTCTTTTGGCGCTTAGTTTCAAATTTCCAATAACCATGATTACGATTTCGATGTTTTTTTTGAATCTTGTTTTGATTGTTTTTCATGGCTTGTTCAGCATTTAATATAATAGCTTTTTTTTCGTTGGAAACAAATTTAAGAAAAACATCATATAGGTACAGCCATCCATCGTATGAGATTTCAGTAAGCGTTGACTCTAATTTAATTTTTAAAAACTTGCAAATGCGTTTTTGTTGCTCATAAGTAAACAATTTTTTTGTTTTATCTTTGAAAGTATTTCCAGACGCTAAAAATATATATGATAAAAAATTTCTATAGTCTGTCGCATCCTCAACATCTGCTGATGTTTTTCTTTGAAAGTGAGCAAAACATATTCGTGCATTTGGCACAGGATAAAAATCTGATGGTTTAAACTCATAAATCAATTCAGCGGAAAACCAAGGTTTGTATAAAAGAGACCTCAAACTTTCGTTATAAAAAGGCTGTCCAGAATACCTTAGAAAAGCTTCATACTGCATTATGAAATATATATCTTCAGGAGGATTATCATCTTCAAATACTTTTTTCATAATATCAGCAGTTATGTTAAATGGAATATTTGCACATACTTTATATGGTTCTTTTACTGATATTTTATATTTTAAAAAATCCATCTCTATTATTTGAACTTTTTTAGATTCTTTATACCTTTCAGATAAAGTTTTCGCTAATTTTGCATCAAACTCTATTGCTATAACTTTCTTGCTTTTTTTTGCAAGTTCATTGGTAATAATTCCTTTTCCAGGACCTATCTCAATTACAATATCGTCGTTACAAATATTACTCTTTGATAACAAGGTCGCTACAAGTTGTTTACTATGTAAATAATTTTGCGAATGTTCTATTCCCATAAATACCTCCTTTACAAATTACTATATGTTGTTATAATATCACAAAAACAAAAATTACTCTATACTTTCGTATAAAGTAATTTAAGAATTGTAATTTATTTTTTCTTTCTTGTTAAAACTATTCCAACAACTAATGCAATTAATACAAAAGGAAAAAATCTAACGAACATCCATACAAAAGAGTGGCATATAACACCTAAAACTGCATATTCAGTATGACTATA
>JAFQOI010000111.1 GCA_017403285.1 bacterium | reverse complement strand
AATTGAAAATATAATCTAAATCCATATCTGTCAACTCATAATATAATGGAAGTCTAACTAAGGTATCAGAAACTATATCCGTTACACGCATATCAGAACCCGTCCTTCCAAATTTTTGTCCAGCAGGAGCACTATGTAATGGAATATAATGAAAAACTGATGAAATGTCATTCTGTTTTAAATAGTCAATAAACATTGTTCTTGTTTTTAGGTCTTTAAACAAAATGTAATACATATGTGCATTATGCTTAGATTCTAGAGGAATAACTGGTCTTTGAATCAAGCCTTGTTTTTCAAATTTTTCAAAGAAATTATTATATTTGTTCCAAATTAACATTCTCTTTTTTTGAATTTCATCAAATGAATTTAATTGTGCATATAAAAAGGCCGAAATTATATCAGATGGTAAATAAGAAGAACCAATATCTACCCAAGTATATTTATCAACTTGTCCCCTAAAGAACTTTGAACGATTGGTACCTTTTTCTCTTATAATTTCAGCACGTTCATCAAATTGTGAATTATTAATTATTAAGCAACCACCCTCACCAGAGATAATATTTTTAGTTTCATGAAAACTATATGTCCCTAAATCACCAATTGTTCCTAACAATTTACCCTTATAAGAAGAGCCAAATCCTTGTGCAGCATCTTCAAGTAAATACAAACCATGTTTCTTTGCTATAGCCTGAATTTTATCCATTTCACATGGAACACCAGCATAATGAACAACAATTATTGCTTTTGTATTTGGAGTAATTGCTTGTTCAATTAAATTTTCATCTATGTTTTTTGTATCAGGTCTTATATCAACAAAAACAGGCTTAGCACCCCTTAGCACAAATGCATTTGCAGTCGAAACAAAGGTGTAAGAAGGCATTATTATTTCATCACCTTCTTTTGCATCAATTAATATTGCCATCATATCAAGTGCTGAAGTACATGACGTAGTTAAAAGGATTTTTCTATTAATTTTTTTTTGAAACCACTCATTACATTTTTTTGTAAAAGTATTGTCACCAGAAAGTCCATTTAAAGAAAATGCCAGTTTTATATTTTCTAATTCCTTCTCCCCACAATATGCTTTATTAAAATTTACTTTCATGAACAAAAAACCATAAACATAATAAAAACAGTGTTAATATAACAAAAAGAAAAAGAAACCACAGTAGCCTTAGAGTCGCCATTCGCTTTTGTAAAATTAATTAATAAGTAATTTCAAATTTTTTTTTAGCAAGTTAAAATCAAACAAAAGTCTTTGGGAAATATTATGAATATAATAAAGAAAATTTTCATATTTATACTTCTTTCATTTATAAGTACAAACTGTGCTTTTGCTGAATCAGAAGAAAAAATTCAAAACCCCAATATTGAACTAGCAACTGAAGCTATAGGTATAAAAAATAAAATTGAAAAAGAAATAAAAAATTCAATTACTACTATTTTTGGCAAAGAAAATACTGATGAAATATATGAAAAAGTACTTTTACATGCAAACAAAGCAATAGGTTTACGCTCAAAAGAATTAAAAGAACAGGATAAAACAAGAAAATCAGATTGGTACAAAGATGAAATAATTTACATGTTTTATGTTGACCAATTTGGTGTAGTTAAAGAAAATGAGTTAAATACTTTCAGCGATACCGTCAAAATGTTTGATTATTTAGAAGATTTAGGTGTAACAACTTTATATATGCTTCCTTTTGCTGATAGTCCAATGGCTGATGCGGGGTTTGATGTCAAAAACCCAAGAAAGGTTAGAAAAGACCTCGGTGGTATGGTTCAATTTAAAGAATTTGTAAAAGAAGCAAAAAAACGTGGGTTTAAAATAAAAGCCGACTTGGTGCTTAATCACTTTTCTGACGAACATGAATGGTTTAAAAAATTATTAGCAGGTGATGAATCATACCTAAATTATTTTGTTTATAAAGAATATATGCCAGAATATACAAAATATAATGATGAAAAACTTGGTACTGTTATTGAATACAAAGAAGAAAACGGAAAAATATCAAAAAGAAGATTAATATTTCCAGAAAATACAGAAACACATTACAGAAAGATAACCGTTAATAATAAAGATTACTATATTTATCATACTTTTTATCCATTTCAACCCGACATAAACTGGGAGAACCCAGAAGTTTTGTACTATATGCTAGATACAATTTCTGGTTGGACAAATTTAGGTATAGATATTTTTAGAATGGATGCAATTCCCTACTTATCAAAAGAAGAAGGAACTAATGCAGAAAATCAACCCAAAACACACGCTATAGTTAATTTGATAAGCAACTACATTCAACTAACAGCTCCATCATCAGTTATGCAAGTTGAAGCGTGCCAATCACCTAAAGACATACAAGCATATTTTGGAAAAGATAGAGAAGTCGAAACTTTAATTGAAGACGAAACAATAAAATTTAAAAGAACATCAGAAGCGCAAATTGCTTATCACTTCCCTTATATGAATGCGATTTGGGCAACTTTAATCACAGAAGATAAAAAATATTTTATTGATACATACAAAAAAACACCAGACATTCCTAAAACAGCAACTTGGGGGACATTTTTAAGAGTCCATGATGAATTATCTTTAGAAATGGTTAGCCCTGAAGTAAGAAATATTATTTTTGAAGATTTAGTTATAAAAGGTGCAAATTTTAGAAATGGATTTGGTGTAAGTGGACGTCTAGCAAACTTTTTAGACAAAAACCCAAATAGGATTGAAGAAGCATTCGCCATCTTATTATCAATACCTGGAACACCAATAATATATTATGGGGATGAGGTTGGAGTTGCGAATAACTTTGCAAATGCACATAAATCTGCACAAAAAAGAAAGAAAAAACAAAGAACTATATCTAATTTATTGTCTGTTTTTGACTCAAGAGACATAAATAGAGGAGAAGTTCCTCAAAAACTCTTCTATGGGTCTACAAAAGGCTATTATGAATTCAATTCAAAAATTTATAAAAAAGTCAAAAATCTCATTCAAATTAGAAAAAAATATCCAGTTATAGTTAATGGTGATTTTGAAATTTTAAAAACGAAATCAAAAAATAATTTCTGTTATATAAGAAAAAATAAAGAACAACAGATTTTAATAGTTAATAATTTATCATCAGAAAAGCTTATAGCAGAAATAACTCTGCCACCAACGCTTATTCTTAAGAACAATGCAAGAATTAAAAGTTTAAAAAATCTAATAAATAATGATGATGTAAAGGTAAATATTTCTTTGCAAAATAGAACTATGCATTTAAGAATAGCGCCATATCAAGTTTTGTGGCTGGAAATATAGAGAGAATAAATGGAAAATAAAGTGGAAGTAGTAAAAAAGAAATCATTTTTAAATTATATAAATGTTTTTAGAGGATTAGCAATCTTACTGATAATAATGGGGCACGTTATGCAAATTGGCAATGCCGGAACATTAGCGCATATAATAAATTGTGAAATTATTTGCGGTGGAACTGCTCTTTTTATATTTATTTCAGGCTTTTTATTTCACCATCTTTCTGGGAAATTTGAATATAAAAATTATCTTTCAAAGAAATGGACAAATGTAATAATGCCATATTTAATAACTGCCATCCCTGGTATTTTGCTTTGTCTTTATTGTCCAACACTCTATAAAAATGCATTTGATGGCTTAAATCCTTTTTTACAAATACCGATATTTCTTTCTGTAGGTAGAGTTCATAATGTTCCAACTTGGTTTATTCCAATGATTATCATATTTTTCTTTTGTTCTTGGCTACTTTTAAAACTAGAAAAAAAAGGTTTATTATATAAACTTTTACCAATTTTGTTCATTATTACTATTGTTTTTCCAAGAGTAGATGTTGAATATTCAAATCTTTTAGGATTGAGTTATAGTGCAAAATATTTTGCGTATATTTACTATGTTATACACGGATTTATACACTTTTTATCTTTATACATTTTTGGAATGTTTTGTTCTAGTAAAAAAGAAATAATAGATAAATTCTATGACTATAGGCTAATAGTATTTATATTAATGATACTTTCATCCGCTATAGATATTTATACAACATATAAAGGCATTTACTGCAATTATACAATTTCTAAAACTTTTTCAATTATGCTTTTATTAGGATATTTGAAACACTATGATGAGTTTATTCTTTCACACGAAAAGACAAACAAAACCCTTGATTTTATCGCAAAATATAGTTTTGGACTATTTTTTATCCACTGGTATTGGTTATTTATCTATGATCAAATTTTTAATCTTCCAGGGGTTGTTCCGGTTGACATAACAAACTTTATTCAAGTAATTGGAATTGTTATTCTCAGATTTGTAGCAGTTACTTTTCTTTCAATATTATCTTTGTATATTGGGAAAGTAATATTACTAAAAATAAATAAAAACGCAAATACAAGAATGTTCTTTGGAATATAAAATCATTTAGAACTAATCAATTACAAAGCCCATTTTGTTAGGTTTTGTTTTTGAGTCAGCCATATACATTTTTCTGTCTGGTTTTTCTTCAGTTGTTGTTTCAATTGCTTTTGAAAAATCTTCAACAGAAATATCAGCTCTATTTCTTCTCATTGCGTTTAAAGCAGCGCTTCTAGTAATTTTACATATCGAATCATTAGAATAGCCGTTAAGTTTTTTTGCAATAGCATCTATATCATCGGGGGAAGATAATAATGCCTCTGCTTTTCGCATCGGATATAAAGTCTTTTCTAATAAAGATTTAATTGATTCATTATCTGGAACATCAACAAATACACGATTATCAAATCGTCTTCTAATTGCTGGGTCAAGCAAATTAAATTTGTTTGTAGCACCAATAATTATTACATTCGAATTTTTAGCGGCATCCATTGCTTGCAACATAGTTGCAACTTGCTTTAAGTCATCAGGCTCCATCCTTGAATTTCTGTCAAAGCCTATTGAATCAATTTCATCCATAAATAAAATACATGGTCTATCTGTCTTTTCTGCAATCTTTATTGCCTCATCAAAAGCAGATTTTAAATTTTTAGATGTCATATTTATATAATGAGATCCCATTTTACTTATGTTTAGCATATACATTGGAAATTGAATTTCAGAGGCAAGTGCTTGTGTAATATATGTTTTACCACAACCAGGAGGTCCATATAACAATAATCCTTTGGGAATTGTTTTTCCATATTCTTCAAAATCCAATTTTGATTGTTCAGGATTTTGTACAAACTGAATAATACCTTCTTCTAAATCACGTTTTAAGTCTGTCATGCCAGCAACAGAAGAAAATCCTTTAGGTGATGATTCATCTGGTTTAAATTCTTCTAAAAAAGATTTTGGTGCTAACATTGACATCACAGAATTAACGACAGAACTATCTGAATTTTCAGTCTCTTCAATATTACTGCTAATTTGTTCTTTTGGCTTAATTGTAGGTTCTTTTTTAGTTTCAACAGGCGCACTGCCTTTGACTTCATCAGACACCCAGTCAACTAAAGTTTCACGAGCATCTTTTCTCCAGTCTTTTTCTCTTGAACCATTTTTTATAAATTCATCATCATAATGTTTATATTCTCTATCGGCAAAATGAAGTTTATCAAATGTTATTTCTATTAAACCAGCAAGCATTTGCTTTGCAGTTAAAAATACATCCAAATAATCATGATATTTTGATGATGCATCTTTTTGACTTTTTTCATATCTAACTAAATTTGCTTCTAGTCCATTACAATATGAATTTAGTGAAGAAATATTTCTTGCCCAAGTTCTATCTTGATGTTGCGCTAATTCTACTTTTAATTCTTTATTTAATTCTTTATCATAACCGAATGTTATATTTCTTGAATAATTTGACGATATTTTCAAAACATTTACTCCCTATCACAGAGTATAAAAAATAAAAATAAATTATTTTGTTAGTAAAAAATTATTTAATTAGAATCAAACAAGAACCAATAATCATTATTAAACATCCAAATAATTTTAATCTAATGTTTGTTTCTTTAAAAATTTTCCAACCAAACAGGACGGTAACAATAGAAGAGAGCTGAAAAACAGACAAGGAAAGACCAACATCCATTCTCTCAAAAACAAAATTTGTAGAATACTGCATTAACCCTAGACATAAAGATATAACAAAAATTGATACAAAAGATTTAAATGAATTTACTTTTGTAGGTTTTCCTGTTAAAAGCAGTAATAAAAACGACCAAAATAGCCCCATAAAACACCAAAACATAAAGCAAATTTCAACAGATGAAATAATTATTATCTTCTTTAATAAAACTGCTTCTATTGCAGTCAAAGTCATTGCTAAAAATCTAAGTTGAATATCCTTGCGTTTTAATAAAGAAAAATTAAATCCGTTTTTTTCATCTATAAAAATATATCTGCTTCCAAATATTATAAGAATAACACCAATTAATGCAGTTATTGATGGTATTTCTTTTAATAAGAAAAATGCAATAATCAATCCAATAATACTTTTATATGAATTTATAGGCCCCAAGACTGATATTTCACCTATATTAACTGCCTTTATCATACAAAGCATACCTATAGTGCATAAAAAGCCACAAGAAAATACAAGCACTATAAATTGAACAGTATAATCAAAAGATATGAGTTGTTTACAGTTGTATAAACACAGTATACTTAGTATAAAATATGTATAAAAATTTATAGTGAAAGAAGAATAAATACTAGAAAGTTTTTTTTGAAAAATACTTGCAACTGGACTAGAAAAAATTCGTATAAGTATAAATAATAGAAGTAAAATTTTATCCATTTTCTTTTGCTTTTTGTAGTATTGCTTCTATTTGACCATAAGTATTTATTGAAAGATTTTTTTCTTTTGCGCTTGTATCAAAATATTCTATTAATTCAAAATAATGTTTTGGAAGTTTTACGGCATCAGAAAAACGGTATTTAACAAAGTCAAAATCAATTCTTACATTTAAAATACCAAGTTCAGAAGCTAATTTAAGAAAATCTTCAATTTCTTGAACTGTATCATTTATTCCGTCAACAATGATGTATTTTAATAAAATATTTGATTTCGCATTATCAGAAAAACTTATATAATCTTTTAGATTTTGTACTACTTTGTCAAAACAATCTACTTTTTTTATTTTTTCATATACATTTTTGTTGCCAGAATCAAGAGAAATTATTAATTTGCACTTGTCTTTACTAAAAGCTTCTTGAATTGATTTACAATATTTAATACCAGAAGTTAAAATCTCAACTTTATTATTCATATATGATAAAAGCAAAGATAGTAATTCTTCAAACTCATTTGTAATTGTTATTTCACCACCAGACATATAGATAGATGCATCAGGCAAAAGAATTCTTCTTTCTATCATATCTTTAACAAAATTAAGAACATCATACCCATATCCTCTATCAAAGTAATCGTATGAACAGTAGACACATCTAGCATTACAGGACATGTGATTATGAAAATATACAGTTTTTATTTCATTATTGAAAGATTGAGGTTTATCATCAACAAAGAATTTTTCTACATCACAGCAATTTTCACAACAAGCAGGAATATATTTTTTTTCTTTAGCCGTTAAAATTCCATCAAAAACTTTTTTACGTTCGTTATAGATATAGTCAAAATCAATATTTTCTCCTTTATAATCAGAATAAAAAACAGGACCAGATACGTTAACACAGCAGGCACGAACAGCATCATAGAAAAAGTGTAGTGAATTTTTCATAAAAGGACAATCAAGATATTTTTTCTTTTCAAATAGATTATTAAATATATTCATTTATAAAAGAACCTTAATTTTCTGTCTTTTGGAAGATAAATATTCTATATGCTCTTTCTTTATAACCTCACCAGGAAGTAAAATTGGAATACCCGGAGGATAATCAACAATAAGTTCCATACAGACTCTAGAAAGAGAGTATTTAAGTTCAACTTCTTTACAAGGTTTTTCCCATATTAAAGAAGGGATATAGCGAACACGAGGTTCAACAGGCACAAATTTTTTAGAATTATCATCTTGGGTAATTTTAATGTTATTTGCACACAAGTGGAAAAGAGCTTTTTCTAATTTTTTCAATTTTGATTTTGTAGTTCCTAAACCGGTTAAAAGCAAAACTGATTTGTCATTAGCAAGTTCATCTTCAATTTTATATTGACTAAATAATATATCAGACAATTCATAACCAGAAAGGTTAGTAACTTTAATCAAAACTTTTGTAACATCATTATTTGCAGAATAAACCTCTAAATTAGGTATGGTTTTAATCGAACGTATAAATCTATTAACATTTTTTACATAATCAAAAACATATAATTTACCTTTTTCAGAATCTAAATATTTAATTAATGCTTCAATATTGATAAGTAAAGGATAAGATGGCGATGTTGTTGTAATCAAATTAAGCGCTTGTTGCATGTGTTTAGGTTCAACTGTAGAATCTTTACCAATATGAAGTAAAGCCGAAGGATTAAGCGCACCAAGTGTTTTATGCAAAGATTGGACAACAATATCTGCACCTTGTAACAAAGAAGGCGTTCCAACTGCTTTATGAAAATTCCATAAAGCACCATGTGCTTCATCAACAATTAATTTCACGTTATATTTTCTACAAATTATGGAAATTCTTGAAACATCAGACATTACACCTTCATAGGTTGGATTTGTTAATACAAAAGCTCTTATGTCTTTGTTAACTCGAAATATTTCTTCTAAATAATCCAAACTAATCCCCTCGAAAATACCCCAATCTTTGTTATAATTAGGCAAAATCCAAACAGGAACTGCACCAGTTAAAACAAGTCCATTGTATACTGATTTATGACAATTTCTTGAAATTAAAACTTTGTCGCCTCTATTAAGAAGTGCATACATGGCAGCAACAATTCCAGATGTAGAACCATTTGTTAAGAAAAAAGTTGCCTTTGAGTCATAAATTTTTGATGCATAATCTTGTAATGACTTAATAATGCCTCTTGGATTTGAAAGATTATCAAAACCATCAATTTCAGAATAATCATTAGAAAAAAACTTTTTACCAATGTATTTGAGTGCAAGTGGCGCAATAAAACTACCCTGTCCGTGAGAGGGAGTTGTAAATAATGTTCTGTGTAATTTTTTATATTCTTCTAAGAAGTTTATTATCGACATCGCTTTTTTATTATAAAATAAAATATATAAAGAGAACAGTTTTATTAAATTTTATGATGGGTATTATGGATTTCATTGAAGCACAAAGAAGAGTTAACATTCTAAAAGAACTTATAAAAGAAAATAACGAAGCATATTATGTAAATGACGCACCTAAAATCACAGATTTTGAGTATGATGAACTTTTTAGAGAATTAAAAAGACTTGAAAATGAATATCCTTTATTAATTACCCCTGATAGCCCAACACAAAAAGTTGGCGATAAAATTTCAGATGGTTTTAAAGAATATAAACATAAATACAGACTATATAGCCTTGATAATTCTAACAACTATGAAGATTTAAGAAAATGGTATGAAAGAGTTATAAAAGAATTTACAATACAAAATGAACTAGAATTAGTAGTTGAATTAAAAATCGACGGATTATCTTGTGCTTTATCATATGAAAAAGGTATACTTAAAATAGGTGCTACTAGAGGGAATGGTATTGTTGGTGAAAATATTACTGATAATATAAAATCAATAAAAGGGATTCCTCAAAAGCTATCAAAACCCCTAAATCTTGAAGTAAGAGGTGAAGTTTATATGCCAATTTCTTCATTTGAAAAATTAAATGAAGAAAATATAAAAAGGGGATTAAGAGAATTTGCGAACCCAAGAAATGCTGCGGCTGGTTCGTTGAGGCAACTAGATGCAACTGTAACGGCGAAAAGAGATTTGCACTTTTTTGCTTATACTGCAATTTCTGAAGAAGAAAATCTTTTTAAAACACATTCTGAAGCACTTGCCTTATTAAAAGAACTCGGATTTAATGTAAATCCTAACTATAAAGTTGTAAAAGGTATCAATCCTGTAATTGAACAATGTGAGATATGGTCAACTGAAAGATTTAATCAAGATTATGCAACCGATGGAATGGTTATAAAAATAAATGATTTAGCAAAACAAAATGAACTTGGCTACACATCAAGAGCACCAAAATGGGCTACAGCATTTAAATTTCCACCAGAAGAAGTTTGGACAAGGTTAGAAGGAATAGAGTTAAGTATAGGTAAAACTGGAGCAGTAACTCCTGTTGCACTATTAACACCAGTTCAACTTGCAGGAACGATTGTAAAACGTGCTAGTTTACATAATTTTGATGAAATAAATAGACTTAGAATAAATATTGGTAATGAAGTCTTAATTAAAAAGGCAGCAGAGATAATCCCTAAAGTAATAAAAAAGCGAGAAGAAGAGGATTTGGGAATTTATGAAACACCAAAATATTGTCCTGTTTGTAATTCACCATTAATAAAACCTGAAGGGGAAGTTGTTCTATATTGTTCAAACTCAAAAGATTGTCCTGCGCAAATACAAGGTAAAATAGAATTTTGGGCATCTAAAGAAGCGATGGATATTGACGGAGTTGGTGAAACAATCGTTGAAAAACTTTTGGAAAAAAAATTAATTTCTGATTTTGCAGATTTGTACAAACTTACTGTTGAAGACTTTATGCAATTAGATTTAATTAAAGAGAAATCGGCTGATAATTTATATAATGCCATTCAAGCATCAAAAACACCCTCTATGACAAAATTTTTAACTGCATTAAGCATAAAACATATAGGGAAAGAAACTGCTGACTTGATTGCAAATGAATACCCTACAATAGACACAATAAAAACAGCAACAGAAGAAGAATTAACAAAAATAGATGGAATTGGGGAAAAAGCTGCTAAGAGCATTATTGACTTTTTCAAAGATGAAAATAATATAACCATTCTTAATAAACTTCAGGAATACGGAGTCACCCCAAAAGGAAGTGCGGTTGAAAAAATATCCAATATTTTCGAAGGAAAAACTTTTGTCATAACAGGTACCCTTTCACAACCTAGAAACAACTTTGAAGAAAAGATCAAACAACTTGGAGGAAAAGTGTCTTCGAGCGTAAGCAAAAAAACATCTTATGTTCTTGCTGGTGAGAATCCAGGTTCAAAATTTGACAAAGCAACTCAATTAGGTGTTATAATACTAACTGAAAGGGATTTTGATTTATTAGCTCAGAGAAACAATGATGAAAAAAAATTTTAGAATAATAACAATAAATGGTTTTAGAGGAATTTTAGCGGCAATTTTTGTAGTCTGCGGACTTATTGCTGGTTTTATTATTTCTCCAGGCTGGGTTTGTATGAAACTGTGGAACTGGGGATTTGAATACTCAAATCACATTGCACAAATGAATTTAATACAAGGTATATTGCTTTGGGCAATAATAGCACTATCTTTATATGGGCTTAATAACAAAAGAGCGCTTATCGGTTTTGGCTCATATTCGGGACTAAATCCAGATCAAATTAAAGATATTATGGAAAAAACAAAAAAAGCAGAGGAAAGAATTTTAAAAGAATTAAAAGAAAAACATATAAATGATCTTTCTGAAACAAATATAGAAAACTCATCAATTAACATTGATGAACCAGAAGAAGCAAGGAAATAATTATGCGAAAATTTTATTTAACACTAGCATTATGTCTTTTGTTATTTTCATATAATCAAACAGCAAATGCATCCTTAGTTGAAACAAAAAAAGATGCAGGATATGTTTCATTAAATGCATCAAAATATATTGAAGTTGAACCAAATACAGCAAGAGTTACTTTTGCTATAGAAAATACAGCAGAGACAGCACAAAAAGCATCGTCTGACAACAATACAACTTCAAATCAAATTATTAATGCACTAAAAAAAATAACAAATACCAAAACTGATGTTATTACAACAACAAACTTTTCAGTAAGCCCAATTTATGCAACAAACAAGGATGGAAAAAGAATAATAAAAAATTATTCAGCTACTAATTCAGTTACAGTAAAAACATCAAGCATAGAAAATGTATCCAGTCTAATTGACTTAGCAATAAAGAATGGTGCAAATAGAATTGATGGCTTGTACTTTTCATATGAAAATGAAAATACTGCTTGCAATGAAATGTATCCACAATTAATGGATTCTTTGACAAAACAAGCAGCCATACTTGCAAAAGCAGCAGGGACATCTTTAGATGGTATAAAATCAATTGGTGCTTCCTGCTCTGTTGAATCTAATGTTTCAAATGGCAGATTTTATATAAGTAAAGCGGCTGGGAACTTGGATTCTGTAGCAATAGAAGAAGCCTCTACGCCTGTTGAATCAGGAAAAGTTAAAGTTCGCATTTATATAAACGCTAATTTTTATGTAAAATAGGAAATTATGTTAAAACCAAAAAAATCAGTAGAAAACATGTCAGGCTATCCCGTCCCAATGTATGGGATAGATTGGGAAATAAAAATAGACTCAAATGAAAATAATTATGGAGCATCTCCTAAGGTAATTAAAGCACTAAAAAATTGTGAATTTTCAAATATTAGTTTTTACCCATTTTACGGAGAATTGTCAGAAAAAATTGCAAAATACCAAGGCTTTAACATAGAAAATATAAAAGTAACAAATGGCGCAGATGAGTCAATTGCAGCAATTATTCAAACATATTTAGAAGAAGGCGAGTCATTACTTACTCTTGACGTATCTTTTTATATGCCAATTGTATATACGCAAATTCAAGGTGGAAATGTTATAAAAGTTCCTTTTGAAGAAAAATGGTGTTTCCCTATAAATGCGTTTTTAAAGGAATTAGAAAATCCGAATATAAAAGTTGTATATATTGCAACTCCAAACAATCCTACAGGTAACATAATTCAACAACAAGATATAATAAAAATTTGTGATACAGCAAAAGATAAAGCCATTATTATAGATGAAACTTATGCAAATTATTCAGATATTACCTATAAGGAGTTAGTAAATAAATACGATAATGTTTTTGTTGTCAAATCTTTTTCTAAAGATTTTGCCCTTGCTGGTCTTAGACTTGGTTATATAATTAGTACAAAAGACAACATTGATAATTTAAAAAAAGTTGTAAGCCCATTCAGCGTTAATGCTTTTGCAATGAAAGCAGGTATTGCTGCTCTTGATGACGTTGATTATTTTATAAATGTCAAAAATGAAATTATTGAATCAAAAAAAGAATTAAAAAATTTCCTCGAAACACTTGGTGGAATTGTCTATGAGTCATATGCAAACTTTTTGTTAGTTGATTTTAAACAAAAAGCCGAATTTATTTATAGAAAATTAATTGATAAAAATATTTCAGTAAAATTATTTAAAAAAGGTAGTTTATTAGAAAATCATATTAGAATAACAATTCCTACAAAAAAAGGGATTGAATCAATAAAAGAAGCACTAACAATAAAGCCTTCATTAGTTTTTGATATGGATGGCGTTTTGATTAATGCAATTTCATATAGACAAACTATTATGAAAACTTATGAAAAATTTTCTGGAAAAGAAACAACACAAGAAGAAATTCAAAGTGTTAAAAACCAAGGGGGAATGAATAATGATTGGGATTTAACTCAGTTTTTATTAAAAAAGGATGGTATAAACATTTCATACACTGAAATCGTTAACTCTTTTCAGGAAATTTATTGGAATGACGGAAAAGGCTTAATCAATATCGAAACACCGCTATTTGATAGTAATTTATTTGAAGAACTTTCAAAAAACTATAATTTATCTGTTTTCACTGGAAGACTAAGAAAAGAAGCAGAATTTGCACTAAAGAAAAACAATGTGGAAAAATTCTTTTATCCAATAATAACTACAGATGATATTCCAGAAGGAAAAGGTAAACCAGATTCTTATGGTCTCAATTTAATAAAAGACCTAACAATATCAAAAGAATATTTTTATTTTGGTGATACTATTGATGATATGACTTGTGCAAAAAATGCAGGATATTTTCCAATTGGAACACTTCCACCTCAGGATAAGTCTGACGATTTAAGACAAAGACTTATAAACAGTGGAGCAAAAAAAGTCATTAATTCAGTAAACGAAATTAAAACATTGATGGAGCAAAAATATGAGACAGTGTGAAAAAACTAGAAAAACAAATGAAACACAAGTTTTTGTAAAATTGAATATTGATGGAAATGGTGAATATAAAATAAATACAGGAATAAAGTTTTTTGACCATATGCTTGAACAATTTGCGCATCACTCTGGATTTGACTTAAATATTGATGTTACTTCATATGATAAAGATAATCATCACGTGGTAGAAGATGTTGCAATTACATTAGGAAGTGCATTAAAAGATGCTCTTGGAGATAAAAAAGGAATTACAAGATATGGAGAGAAAATTCTCCCAATGGATGAAGCGCTCATTTTAAGTGTTGTAGATATTTCTGGTAGAATCTTTTCAAAGACTGATGTTACAGTTGTAGATGAAAAAACGTCAGATTTTGAAACTGTTATTTTACCTCACTTTTTCTCAAGTTTTGCACAAGCATCTTTGATGACAATCCACATAAAAATGCTAGATGGTTCAGATACTCACCATATTATTGAAGGGGTATTTAAATCATTTGCAAGAGCACTAAAAATTGCAGTATCTATAGATGAAAAAAATCTTGAAAAAATACCATCAACAAAAGGCATTCTATAATTTAAACCGCAAAAAATAACATGTTTGATTTTTGTATTGATTATGAACGTATCATTACAAACAAACCATTCTGTATCTTTTTGCGCAAAAAATAGCGATATTAAAAAAGCTGATAAAATTATGCGCACAACTAGGAATGTTTTTCCAATGCAAAGTTGTAGTTTTATAGATACTTTTTATTCATCAAAGAAAGCAAGATCTCAGGGCTTTGTCAAAAAACTTTCGGATAAAATTTGGAAAAAAATTGATAAAATAAGAACTTTTGAAGATAAACTATTTTCAGATGAAATAAAGTACAAATATGATGATATAAAAATCGGATATGCCCCAACAATATTAGGATTAGAACAGTTAAAAGCAGGAAATTGTCATGAGGCATCAGTTGCAGTACTTGCAGCACTAGCCGCAAACGGTATCTATGATGGAAAAGAAGTAAATTTATTTGTTGATACACAATTCATGAATAAAAAAACAAAACAAATAGAATATTGGCATAGAGATCCAATTGACCACGCCCTTGTTGTTACAGCAATGGGAAAAGAAAATCCCAGAAAAAATGATTTAATAGTAATCGATCCTTGGCTTCCATATTGTGATAGTTTATCTGGAGCAATTGGGAAATATAATCAAGTATTTGCGAAAAACAAAATGAGAGAAGCAGCAAGAATGAATCGCTCTTTATTTCGAGTTAGCATGGCTGAAAGACATTTGCCTTTTGATGAAGATAATTATGAAATGATTCAAAAAATCAAAGTTAATCTAGATAGACCACTTACGGCACGCTCAACAAAAGAATTAGGCGATTTTTGTTCACAAAGACATCCTGAACTTATAATTGATTAAGATGCTTCAAAATATTCCTGCCAATATTTTACAACAGACTCGGGATATTTTTTTAATTCGAACTTCATGTAATCTTTTGGACGATACGGTCTTCTTAATAATTTCATTCTAGCTTCTTTTGGAGTTCTATCAGCTTTTTTCTGATTGCATTCTTTACAACAAGCAACTATATTTTCCCATATATCGGGACCCAATCTTGATTTCGGATAAACATGGTCTAATGTAAGTTCCTCCGCAGGAAATTTTTTGCCACAATACTGACAAACGAACTCATCTCGAACTAAAATATTTTCACGACAAAAAGGCAGTTCTTTATATTGAACTGCCAAATCATAAGTTAATTTAATTACACGTGGAATTAATATATTATTGACTTTAATCATACTATCTAATTCATTTAAATATCGGGCCGTTTCAGCCTTACCTTTTAACAAAAGAATTAGTGCCCTTTTCCAAGTGCAGAAATTGATTGGTCTATTTTCTTTATCGAGAAGTAAGACTTTTTGCATATTAACTCCTACAATTGTAGTATTCCCTATTTTGTTGTTTTTTAAACCAATTAAGGTTATTTGTGAGATAATTTTTCTATGAATAAATCTCTAATTGAAATATTTAAAATATTTTTCATTATTGGCATTCAACTACTTGGCGGTGGCTATGTAATAGTTCCACTATTAAAAAAATATATAGTTGATGAAAGGAAATGGATAACAGACGAAGAACTTGTTGATTTATACGCAATAAGTCAATGTATTCCGGGAATAATTGCAGCAAATATCGCAACAATAACAGGCTATAAAATAAAAAAATTACAAGGAGCAATTGCGGCAATTATGGGTATAGTTGTGCCATCATTTATAATTATTTTATTATTTGCAATGCTACTGTCTAATTTCGCGAATTTAGAAATAGTACAAGCAGCATTTAAAGGAATTAGAACTGCTGTTATTGTTCTTGTTATTTTAACGGTAAAAGATTTGTGGAAAAAAAGTGTAAATTCTATTTTTACATACATTTTGTTTTCAATAATTTTACTAATTTTACTCTTTTGCAAAACATCACCAACACTTGTCATTATTGGAGCAGGATTTAGTGCAATCTTTTATAGCAAAATAAAAGGAGTAAAAAATGCTTAAACTATATTTTTTACTTTGCTATGAATTTGCACAAATAGGAATATTTGCAATCGGTGGTGGTTATGCTGCTATACCATTTTTATTTCATATTCAAGATAAATATAATTGGTTTAGCATTGAAGAACTTACTAATATGATTGCAATATCGAACATAACACCTGGTCCAATTGGAATTAATATGGCAACATATGCAGGATTCAAAACAGCAGGAATACTAGGTTCAACTGTTTCGACTTTTTCAATGCTAATTGTTCCTTTCATTATTACAATATTAATTACGAAATTATTTTCAAAATTACAAAATAATGATACAATCAAAAATTTATTTATGGGATTAAGACCAGCGGCTTGCGCTTTATTGTTATCAATTGGAATTTCACTTTTATTTACTGAACTATTTAATACAAAGGAAATAAATTTTGAAAGCATAGATATAAAACAGTTCGGATTATTTATAGTTTTACTAATATCTATGTCATTTTTTAAAAAAAATCCTTTAATAACAATTCTACTTGGTGCAATTGGAGGCGTTATACTTAATTATTTTATTTAAATCAATAAAAAAGTGGATTTAATTTCCACCTTTTTTTATTTCTTGAATTTGTTCTTTAACGTCTTCCATTTCATATTTTAATCTATTCAATTGACAAGTAACAGGGTCTGGAATTCTATTATGCATTAACTGCCCTTGTATCATAAGTTTTTGTTTAACTACTCTGCCTGGCACACCAATTACAGTTGAGTTTTCAGGAACGTCATCAATCACAACAGAACCAGCGCCAATTCTAGAGTTATCACCAATAGTAATATTACCAAGAACTTTCGAACCAGCGCCAACTACTATATTATTACCTAAAGTTGGGTGTCTTTTTCCATGTTCATTTCCAGTCCCTCCCAAGGTAACACCTTGATAGAGAAGAACATCATCACCAATTATTGTTGTTGCGCCAATCACAACCCCCATACCATGATCGATAAAAAACCTTCTTCCTATTCTGGCAGCAGGGTGAATTTCTATTCCTGTAAAAAATCTAGAAATATTAGAAATTGCTCTTGGAATTAATGGTATTTTCCAATAATTCAATTTATGAGCAACTCTATGAGCGATTAAAGCGTGAAGTCCTGGGTAGCAAAACAATACTTCTAGAATATTTTCTGCCGCAGGATCTTTATCATAAATAGTTTTAATATCTTCTTTGATTTGAGAAAATACTTTTTTTATCAAACGCATTAATTACACACCTTTTATGTATTTTCTTTTGCCATATTGAACTACAACAGGCAATGCTGACACTTCTAACATAAATGCTGGATTAGGTTGTTTTTCAGAATTAACTTTCAATGCACCTGAAGCAGCAAGTCTTTTTATTTCTCCTCTAGATAAAGATTTGTCAAAATTTGAAATAAAATCTATCAAAGAAATATTATCAGTTATTTTCACTTCAGGAATATCATCAGGAATTTCTTTATTTTGAACAACTTTTACAAAGTTTTCCTGTGCAACATTTGCTGCATTTTCACCGTTATACATTTTTGTAATTGTATAAGCAAGTTTCATTTTTAAATCCCTTGGGTTAACTGTTTTTATATCTTCTTCCAATTGCTTTAAATCAGAAGCAGAAATATCAGTTAAAAGAGCAAAATATTTTGTAATTAAGTTATCAGAAATAGACATTAACTTCCCATACATATCACTTGGATGATCTGTAAGACTAATGCAATGTTGAGGATATGATTTAGACATTTTCATAACACCATCAGTACCTTCAAGAAGCGGTAATAAAATTACCATTTGAGGATTTTCTTTCCCGTAGGCAGATTGTATATCACGACCTAAAAGATTATTAAATCTTTGATCTGTTCCACCAAATTCTATATCAGCATCAACAACTACAGAATCGTATGCTTGCATTAAGGGATAGAAAAATTCATGAATTGAAATAGGACGATTTTCAGCATATCTTTTAGCGAAATCATCTCTTGTCATCATCTGAGCAACAGTAACTTTTGATGCCAATTTAATCATATCAATAAAATTAAGGTTATATAACCAATCAGCATTATTTACAACTTCAGCATTATCAACATCAACAACTTTTGAAATTTGTTCAAAATAAGTTTTAGCATTAGCTTCAACTTGATCTTTTGTAAGACTTGGACGAGTATCTGATTTGCCTGACGGATCACCAATCATACCCGTAGCACCACCGACAATAAGAATAATTTTATGTCCTAATTCTTGAAATTTTTTAACTTTTCTAAGAACAACAGTATGTCCTAAATGCAAATCAGGTCTAGAAGGATCCATCCCAAGTTTAATACGAAGAGGTTTATTTTCTTCTTTAGACTTTTGTAATTTTAACGCTAATTCTTCAATACCACCAGGAAGAACTTCTGCTCCTCTTGCCAATAATTCTGCTTGTTCTAGATATTCTCTTTTGATTGCAACTGTTTCCATTAACCTGTTCCTTTTGTTGTTGATTCAATATTAAAAAAGTCCGGACAATGCCGGACTTAAACTTTTTCACAGCAAAACTATACTAATCTAACATTAGTAGAAGTGCCTTTTTTAGACATTTCAACTTTGCCTTCTCTTGCCAACCAGCCAAGACCAAGTTCAGCAAAATTTGATTTAAGATCTAAATCTTTTTTCATTTTTGCAATAGTTGATTCACCATTTTCATTTAAATAGTTCCAAATTTGTCCAGCTGTTTCACCGATCATTTCCATCATTAAATTCTCCTTTTCATGTGAGTGCTATTAACATTTCAGACATGTAAATGTATAATTAAAGTATAGAACAGATAATAAAGGTTGTAAAGTCAAAATGATAAAAGGAAAAGTTTGGAAGTACGCTGACAATATTGATACTGATGTAATTATTCCAGCAAGATATTTAAATACATCATCACACGAAGAATTAGCAAAGCATTGCATGGAAGATATAGATTTATCTTTTGCAAAAGAAGTCAAAGCAGGTGATATTATAGTTGCAGGAGAAAACTTTGGATGTGGAAGTTCGAGAGAACATGCTCCAATCGCGATTAAAGCATCCGGAGTTAGCCTTGTAATTGCAAAAAGCTTTGCAAGAATTTTTTACAGGAATGCACTTAATATTGGGCTAGCAATAATGGAAAATAGCGATCTTCCAAACGAATGTGAGAAAGATAATATTCTTGAATGTGATTTATCAACAGGAGTTATTAAAAACCTCACAACAAACAAAGAATATAAAAGTGCAGAGTTCCCTCCTGAAATACAAAAAATTATAAATTCAAATGGGTTAATAAATTACACAAAAGGGAAATTATTAAATTAAAAAAAGCCCCAACAGGGGCTTTTTATTGTGAATAACTTGATTATTCTTCTTCTTTTTCTTCAGGTGCATCTGTTCTAATTGAAGCATTTTTTGAACCAGAAATTTGTTTTTCTTTAAACTTTTTAACTTGTCGATTTAATTTATCAGAAACCAAATCAATACTTGCATACATAGTTTCTGCACTTTCTTCCGCCTTGACAGAGCCAGAAGTAAATTTACACAAGACCTCAGCAGTATGGCTTAATGCAACAGAAGGATTTTTAATTACGTTCAATACTACCTCAATGGATTGGATTTGATCGTAGTGATTGATAACTTTTCCAATTTTTTCCTCTGCATAAGCTCTGATAGGATCAGTAATTTCAATGTTACGCCCTTTAACTGTAATGCGCATATATTGCCTCCATAAATGTGTACTTAGATATTATACCCTATTTGTCCCATGATTTAAACCTATATTTTTAATTTAATTTTATAAAAAATGTTATAATTAGAATAAAGAGGATTATTCTATGAATAAGTATTCTATCGGCATAGATTTAGGTGGAACAAAAATATTAACCGCAATAGTAGACAACACGACAGGTGAAGTTTTGTGCTATACAAAAATAAAAACAAAAAGAAATAAAAGCGAAGAAAAGATAATTAGAAAAATTATCAAATCAATAAAAGAAGTTTTAAACGAAGCACAAAAAGATATTTCAGAAATAGATTCAATCGGTATTGGAGCAGCAGGTCAGACAAATAGGGAAAAAGGCATCATCATAAATGCACCTAATATTGGAATTGAGAATTTAAATATAAAAGAAATACTAGAAAAAGAATTTAATAAAACAGTTTTTCTTGGTAATGATGTAGAAGTTGCAGCAGTTGCAGAAATCTTATTCGGTGGTGGTAAAGATGAAAAGGATTTTATCTGCATATTTGTTGGAACAGGTGTTGGCTCTTGCATTGTACAAGATGGAAAAATCAGACACGGTGCAACAGGCAATGCTGGAGAGATTGGACATATAATCATTGAGTATAATGGAAGAAAATGCGGATGTGGTGCTAATGGTTGTCTTGAGGCATACGCATCAAGATTAGCAATAGAAAAAAGGATAATTGAAGAATTAAACAAAGGCATGAAATCTGACATTACAAATTATATAAAAGAAAACAAACCAATAAAAACAGCAATGCTAAGGAAAGCACTAAGCAACAATGATGAAACTACTAGATTAATTTTAGATGAAGCATCGTCATATCTTGCAACAGGAATAGCATCTATTATAAATTTTTACAATCCATCAAAAATAGTTTTAGGTGGTGGATTAATTAATGGAATAGATTATTTTTATGAAAGAACAATAGAATTAACAAAAGAAAGAACATTAAAGATTGCATCGTCAGGCACAAAATTTGACAGAGCAAGATTAGGCGATTTTGCTGGAGCAATTGGTGCTGCAATGATAAAGGAGTACAGAACAAATTTTTCTTGACGTTAAAAACTGTTGATGTTATTCTTTAGTATGTTGATGGGCTTGTGGCGCAGCGGTAGCGCAGGGGACTCATAATCCCTTGGTCGTAGGTTCGAATCCTACCGGGCCCATTTTTTGTTGCTTATTTTATACACAAGTAGGTCTATAATAAACTAAAGCATGTATCTACATCTCTTTTTATCAAAATTTAACTTTAACTACTTATTAATTACAAAAGAGGAGTTAGTATTATCACCAACTCCTCTTTTAATTTCTAATAATTTTAAACAAAATCTGAAAAAACACCTTTAGATTCAGGTTTTAATTGAGTTTGAGCAATCGAAACTGGAGTAGTTTCAACTTTTGGTTGTTCAACTTTTGACTGCTCCATTTCTTTCTTTTCAACAACCTCGTTTTCTTCAGATAAAGTTTTCTTTTTGCTTTGAATTTTTTTAAGCACCCCCACTGTTATTGCAGAAGCAGCGACAGCGGAAAGAACACCAGCAATAATCATATTTTTCTTACCAACTTTAGCAAGTTTCATCGCTTGACTTTGTAGTTCTTGAGAATACTTTGTTGCTTGTTCTTTTAACTCTTGAGAATGGTTTGCAATTTGTGTTTCTAATTCTTTAATTTTAGAATTAAATTGCATTTCAAGATTTTTATTATCTTTTGTTTTTTTCAAATTTACAAGAAGAGCTGTCACAACTGCCACTCCACTTGGAAGGTATTTTTTTAATCTATATTTTAAGTCATCTGTTTGTCTTTCTTCCATTTTGTCAGTGATAAACTTATCGTCTTTAGCAATTACATCTTCTTTCGTTGGTTTAGTGTAATCTTTCAACAAATGTCTGTTTCTATATAATTCATAACTTGATTCATTCGTTGGATGAAGCCCTGCATTACCTTTCCAACCAGTATTTAATTTTTTTAAGTTAGAAAACATCAAAGATTTAGTATCATTGTTTGCCAATACATATTGTTTAATTGCCTCTGTAGTTTCAGCAGCAAGAACAGCATCTTTCAAATCCCTTGCGAAACCAGCATATTTAAAAGAATATTCTTTTGATAATTCATCCCAATTATCCCATTTATCTGGCAGTGTACCATCTGTACTTTCAAGCAATAATTCTTTACTTTTTGCATCTATAAATTCAGTATATTCTTCTGCAAATTTGACAAATACAGAGTCATCATAAACTCTTTGTCCATCTTCTTCTGTCCAGAATACTGGAAATTCTTCTTGTACTGCTTTTTTTGCATCTTCATTATTATTGACGTATGCATCAATAATTTTATCAACTTGTTCGCTCAACAAATCAAATTCGTGTGTTGTTTTAAATGAAGTTGCTTTTTTAGCTTCATCAGGATTCCTTGGATCAAAATTCTTTTGTTTAAAGCCCTGTGTATTTGCAACAATTGGATTACAATAATATTTCATTGCTTCAATATCGGTTAAACCACAAGGTTCAAATCTAGAAGTAAATACAGCAGCATCTGAAGCACTAGCCATAGCATAAGCCGGAGCCCAGCCATCAATGTGAATTATTCTACCTTGCAACTCAGGGTCAGCAAAAAGTTCTTTTAATTTTGCTTCAATTCTTTTTGACTCAGCACCACCATCAAGTCCAGCACCTAAAATAAAAATTGCATTTTTTCCTTCTTCAGTTTTTGCAAATTTTTCAAATGCTGATAAAGAAATATCATGACCTTTTTGTGTGTCAATTCTTCCCCAACTGATAAATAACGGAACTTGATCACCTTTTCCTTCTTTTACTAATTTGAGTAAATCTTCTCTAATAATTGGACCAGAATAAACCCCATCAGCTTCAGGATTTATATTTGCCTTTCTTCCTTTTGTACCTGTTAAAATAGAAATGTCTTTTGCAGAAAATCTTTCTAACAATCTTAATTTATTTCTATTTTTAATAGCACGCATTTCTTCAAAATTTACGTCTGATGGATATTTTTCAAATGCCTCAAACACTGTTCCGTCTGTATCTTCACAATCAACATTATAAAGAGGATTTGGTAAATCTTTAGTTGGGTCAATTGAAGCATCTTCTAATGGGTTCAAAATACCATTGAAAGTGCCATCATGATATAATTCCTTAACATCAGAATAAATATTATATGCTGCTTGTGGATTAGTTGCTAATGCATGAGCATAATCTTCTGCAACTACACTGAAAGATTTTACAAAACCATTTTTAGCGTGATGTAACGCAATTTGTGTTGCACTTGCCGTACCTGTAGCATCAAGTGTATTTGAAACAAATGGTTCAAAATATTTATCACCAAGTATTCCTTGAGAATACATTGGATCTTTCTCAATCAATTCAATCTGTTCTGGAGTAGCGCCTAAATTTACAAACATATTTTGCATAGATGTTTCACCACAATAACCCGAACCTAAATTGTGTCCAACATGTGTTGTTTTAATTTCATCGTAATCTTTGTCTGATACGGCTTTTTGAACCATATATTCATGAGTGTATGCAGTTTGGGAATCAGAACAAACTATTGTTGCAGGATTAAAACCTTCTTTGCTATTTATCAATTCTGGTAAAAGCTCAACAAATGCTCTAGAGTTTTTTGCGTATGGGTCTCCATTCCAAGCGTTAGTTTTTGCTTTAGAGCCGGAAGCATAAACTTGACCGCCTGCATATGGTTTTGGATAATGAGCAGTTGAATCGTCAAATACAAAATAATGAACTTTATCTTTTTCATCTCTTAAGTTAAAAAGCATTATTTTATTGTTTTTTCTATTACCCCATTGCATATTTTTTTCTGCAACTAGGTCTAAAACTTTCGGACCATCTCCTGTTTCTAAAATATAGTCACCATTTTCATTCATTTTAGGGGTAACTTCGCCAGTAACTTTATCAACATCTGCCCTATAATAAGGAGAAACAACAACTTCATCTTTAGGGTCAAGCAAAAAGCCATAATCTTTCATTACTACGCCAACACCACCTGCTTTAGAAAATGGTGCAACTTCAGCGCCGTAAAAAATTGCTTGTTCTTTATTTCTTCCCCTAAAACTTAATGGTCTAGCCATGTACTCTGACAGAGAAATAACATTGTATCGACCTGCTTTGGCAGAATTATTTGAATTTATTTTTGCTTTTTGTACTTTTTTTTGAGCAGAAACTGGAATATTTGAATTTATACCCGAAATTTTCATAACAGAATTTTAACTCCTATAAACACACATGCATTAAACGTAAAACTTGTAAATAAAAAAAATTGTTACATGATAGGTATTATATGTAAAATTCGTTAACTTTTTTAACTAAAAAAGCACCTTCATTTTTGAAGGTGCTTTTTAGTATATTAATTTAACTTAGACTTTTTCAGTTTTATTTGAAAATTTATTTATAACTGCAGTAGCAAGACCAAAAGCAATTGCGCCAAGAGCTACAAAGTTGAAAGTTCTCATTGTTTTGCATTTTTTAGCAAATAATGTCATAGCATCATCCGTTTTAGATTGCAATTCAGATAGAATTGTTTGTGATGTAGAACTTTCATTAAATGCTAAATTAAAACGTTTAGCAAGATTTTCCAAGCCTTTTTTAGAAGCTTTAGCAATACCATCTGAATTAATTAAAGCACCATTTGCTTTTTCAATGATATTTTTATTTGTATTTATTTGGAATACATCTTTAGCAGTTTGTTTTAAAACAAAACCAGCTTGTTTGTTAGTAATAAAATTTGTCCACGCTTTATAAGGATTCATTTTAATCGCTTTATCAGCAATTAAACCAGCGCCAATGCCTGCAGCAATGCCTGTACTTGGATTGATTCTAGTGTTATTAACTTCCATAAAATATCCTTTACTTTTACTTACAAATGAATAAAAACCTATAAAAAAAATTTTTGTTAGTTTTCAAAAATAAATTTACAAAATTTTTAAAAGAGACTGGGCAGTACTGGACTCGAACCAGCGACCCCCACAATGTCAATGTGATGCGCTACCAACTGCGCTAACCGCCCGTCAAAGTAATGTTATCATAATAAAATTTGATTGTGAACTACCCTTATTAAAATATTTCTTTTTGTATCATTTTTACTAGTTATAGCAACTTTTATAGTTTTGAAATATTAGATAAATATGAAAATTAATAACATACAAAGTAATTTATCATTTGGAAGCAACTATAGATTCACTGTAACAACAAAGAATTTCAGTGAAGCAATGGATGCCGCAGACATATTGGCAGAAAAAGAATTTAAAGATAAAGAATTTAAAGCACATGCTACTTTTACTCCTTTTCAAGAATCTCTCGAAACTGGTGTTTATCAAAAAATTCATATTTCATCACCAAACAGATATGATGAATATATAGAATCTGTTTTAAAACAAAGGAATATTCCGTTTACAAAACAGTCAAAAAACGATGCTATAAAACTTGAAAATATATATGACAGAATTGTTTTAGGACAATATCCAGAAGGTAAAATGTTAGTCAGTCTAAATACTGAAAAAGTAGAAAAATTATTCAAAGAAAATCAAGATTCATATATTTCATACAAAGGACAGAAAGGCGCGATTGGGAACAGATATAAAGGAGTTCTAGAATTTCTTTTAACCGGCCGAGATATAGAAGCAACTAAACTCTATTTAAGTGAAAGAGAAAACAAACTACATCTTGAAATTTATGACGGACGCCATCGTTTTGCAGTTATGAGAGATATAGGAATGCCAAGAATTAAATTTGAAATGGACGAAGAATCTTTTTTAATTGCCCAAAAATATAACTTAATAGATTAGACTTTTTTCTTCATTTTATTTGTGCTTTAATTTTCTTGTCTTTAGATATGGGATGTATGCTAGCATGAAACTATATTTTATATCAATTCTCCTTTTAATTTTAGGAGGAATTTTATCATTATTCTTCAAGGAAGAATACAAACTAAAATTTTGCTCAATTGTAGCAGGAATATCAACATTTTTGCTTTCTATATTGTCATTCAGATGTTTGATAACAGGAACAATATGTTCAAAAACAATTGAAATTTTACCAATTTTTGGCGGGATAAATTTTGTAGTTGATACATTAAGCGCCTTTTTCATTCTTATTATCTCATTGATGAGTTTATTAGGAATTATTTATGCAATTGGGTACACAGAACCATATCAAAACAAAAAAATGAACCTAAACTCACACTGTCTATTTTTGATGCTATTAATAGCATCAATGCTTGGTGTTGTAATAGTTCAAAACTCCTTATTTTTCCTTGTTGTTTGGGAAATTATGTCATTATCATCATTCTTCTTAGTAATTTTCGAAGGGAACAAAAAAAACGTTTTAAATGCTGGGCTAAAATATATGGTTTATATGCATATATCCGTCATTTTTATTATTGCTGCTTTTGCACTTCTGAATATAGAATCTGGTAGTTTTAATTTCAATGATTTTTCAGCAGTTTTAAGCAAAAATTCACAAATTACTAATATCATATTTGTTCTTGCATTAATAGGATTTGGAACAAAAGCAGGATTAGTCCCTTTACACAATTGGCTACCTGATGCCCATCCTGCTGCGCCAACTCACATATCAGGTATAATGTCGGGGATTATGATTAAAACAGGCATTTATGGCATATTAAGAATGATTTACTTAATAGGAGTTCCATCAAAATTAATTGCATATACTGTTTTATCAATTGCAATAATTTCAGCACTTTGGGGCGTATTATACGCAATAACACAGCACGACATAAAAAGACTTTTGGCATATCATAGTTTAGAGAACATAGGAATAATTGGTATAGGAATAGGTATTGGTCTTTTGGGGCTAGTATTTGAAAATCAAATAATGGCAATACTAGGCTTTACTGGTGGAATTCTGCATGTTTTAAACCACTCAATATTCAAAATGCTTTTATTCTTTGCCGCTGGCAGTGTCTACAAAAAAGCCAATACGAGAGATATTGAACTTTTAGGTGGATTAATAAAGAAAATGCCATACACTGGGTTACTATTTATTATTGGCTCAGTTGCAATTTGTGGTCTACCACCTTTCAATGGGTTTATTAGTGAATTTTTGATTTATGCTGGCATGTTATTTGGGATACAAGAAGGAAATAACATTGCAGTATTTATGACTTTGATAATTTCCTTGGCGGCTCTAGCTCTTGTTGGAACAATGGCAATACTTTGTTTCACAAAAGTTACTGGCATTATGTTTCTGGGAACCCCAAGAAGTGAACAAGCACAAAAAGTAGATTCTGACGTTGAAAATACAATGCTTATTCCAATGTCAATTTTAGCATTTTTTACTTTTATAATCGGATTTTTTCCACAGTATGCAATAGTTCCAGTATTAGCACCTGTTACAATGTTATTAAAAGAAAAATCACTTCCAACAGTATTTAATTCAGTTGTAGAACTTATGAGCACAATAAGTTTGTTGTTCTTTATTTTATTAGTTTTCTTAATATTTATGATTATAGTTAGAAATTTAATAAACAATCAAAACAGACAACATACAACATGGGGGTGTGGATATAACAGAGCAAATCCAAGAATGCAATACACTGCATCATCATACGCAGATTTATTTGTGTCTACATTAAAACCAATGTTTAAAAGAATATCGCACATTAAGAAACCAAAAGATTTATTTCCAAAAGAGGCATATTATAAAGTGGAAATTGAAGATATTGAAGAAGCATATATAGTTAAGCCCCTGATTAAACTAGATGAAAAATTATTATCTAAGTTTGAAAGAATACAAAACGGAAATATGCAACAATATATACTTTTTGGACTTATATTTTTGATAGTAGCAATTGTTGGACTTATATATTTAGGTTGAGGCAAAAGATATGATAATAACACTAATAAATATATTGATATTATTAATAACACCATTTTTAATGATAGGAATAATAAAAAAGACAAAAGCATTTTGGGCTGGAAGAAAAGGTGTTTCAATATTTCAACCATTTTGGGACTTCATAAGACTAATGAATAAAGAGTCTGTTTATTCAGAAACAACTTCTTGGGTTTTTAAATTTGCCCCTATTGTACTATTTACAACAATTTTCTTCGCATCATTATTTGTACCACTTGCGACAGGAACTGCTATAATAAACATACCATTTGCATTTGTTATTTTTTCTTATGTTTTGGGATTTGGCAAGTTTTTCGCATTAATTGGTGCACTTGACACTGGTAGCAGTTTCGAAGGAATGGGGGCTTCAAGAGAAGCTTGTTTTTCTACAATAGTCGAACCTGCCTTTTTTATTGCAATGGGTTCAATTGTTGCGCTAACAAAAATAAATAGTTTTGAAAATTTAAAAATGATTACAGAAAATGCTGGAATTTATGGCGTACTTATAATAACTCTAGCAGTAATAACCTTATTTATAATGCTTTTAGTAGAAGGATGTAGGGTTCCAGTTGATGACCCAACAACTCACCTTGAATTAACAATGATTCACGAAGTTATGATACTTGATAATTCTGGTGTTGATTTAGGATTTATAACTTGGGGGAGCGCAATAAAAATGTTTATTATAGAAGCATTAATTGCCGCTTTAATTATACCTTCAGGATTACCTATCTGGCTTTCTATTCTCGCCTTTTTGGGCATAATCTTAATTATTTCTATTTCTATCGGAACAATTGAGTCATCAATGGCTAGATTTAGGATGACACACGTTTTTGAGTTTATTTTTATTATGTCTATTACAGCACTCTTAATTTTAACACTAGTAACATATAAAATTTATGGGAATTAACTATGGAAAATATCTTTATAATTTTACTTGGACTATCAATGATATATATAGCGTCAACATCAAGATTTTTAGCACATATTAATATGCTGATTGCACAAGGTTGGCTATTGTTTTTCATTTGTATGACTGGACTTCCTTCAGAAAATTGGTTTAATATAGCATCATTTAAACTTACAACAGTAAATATCGAACATATTATTACCTTGTTTGTTATAATAGTTGAAACATTATTTGTAAAAGCAATTCTTATTCCTATTTTTCTAAAGAAAGTATTAAATAACACTCATGCCCATAGAGATTCAGCCGCAAATATACCACATTTCTATGCTTTAGTAATTTCAAGTACCGTTCTTTTTGCAGGATTTATGATTGCGAATATCCAATTCCCAGCATTTGAACTTATCTCACCTCTATATTTTGGCGTATCTGTTTCTATAATAGTAATAAGTCTATGGTTAATTACAATAAAACATACAGTTTTATCAAACGTAATTAGTTTTATTACAATGGAAAACGGAATATTTTTACTTTCACTAGCAGTGGCAAAAGAAATGCCAATTATTGTCAATTTAGGCGTTCTTCTTGATATATTTATTGCCGTATTTATATTAGGAATGCTTGTAAAAGAAATCAATACAGAATTTAAAGACCTAGAAGTTTCACATTTATCTGATTTAAAGGATTATGAATAATGATTAGTTTAATTTTAATATTTCCAATAATTGCATGTTTGATATTATTTTTAGTAAAGAAAAGAGCATTACAAAACTCAGTGATTTTCTTGTACTCACTAATTCATCTTATATCTACAATTTGCTTGTGTGCCAATATTAATCCTTTTGATATTGAGCAAAATTTTTTTGCGCTAGACGGATTAAATAAAATTTTTCTTTTAGTGCTTTCAATAGTATTTATGGCTTTTTCAATTTATAACATTGAATATATGAAAGATGATTCATCTTCTATAAAGAAACTAAAAAGATATGGATATGCTGTTTTACTCTTTGTTTTATCAATGACAGGTGCAATTTTAAGCACAAATTTAGGATTAACTTGGGTGTTTATTGAAGCAACTACCCTTGCAAGTGCATACTTAATCTATTTTCATAAAACAAAACATTCAATTGAAGCTGCTTGGAAATATGTTTTTATATGCTCTATAGGTATTGCATTGGCTTTTGTTGGAATAATTTTACTTACGATTTCAACTGGAAATTTAAACTCATTATTTTACGAGGATTTATACAATAACGCAAGATTTTTTAACGAATTTTGGTTAAAACTATCCTTTGTTTTCATTCTTTTTGGAATAGGAACAAAAATGGGGCTCGCTCCAGTTCATTTTTGGCTTCCTGATGCACACGCACAATCGCCATCACCAGTATCAGCAATGCTTTCTGCAACGCTTTTAAATTCTGCTTTCCTTATGATTTTAAATGTATACAAAATTATGATAGCCGCAAATACTGATAATTATGCAAAAATACTACTTTTAGCAATGGGCTTTTTATCGTTATTTATTGCAGCAGTATTTGTCTATCACATAAACAACTACAAAAGAATGCTTGCTTATTCATCAATAGAAAATATGGGAATACTAGTTATTGGAACAGCACTTGGCCCAATTGGTATGTTTGCATCAATAATTCATCTTATTGGTCATTCTTTAATAAAAGCAGCATTTTTCTTGACATCTGGTAATATATTAAAGATTTACGGAACAAAAAAAATAAACTCAATATCAGGCATTTTATCCACTGACAAAAAAACTGGATGGCTATGGATATTGTCATTTATAGGGATTACAGCATTCCCCCCATCTATTCTTTTTATTAGCGAGTTTTTTATAATTAAAACAATGATAAAAAATGGACAATATATTATGGGTATATTTTTCTTATTGCTTTTAACAATAGTTCTTTTTGGAATAGGGAAAGCAGTAATTTCTATGTCTTTTGGTAACAAGTCAGAAAAAATAGAACAAGTAAAAATGTCTTGGTTGATGTATTTTCCGCAAATAATATTACTCGTTATTGCTTTTGGAATAGGAATTTATTTTCCCTTTTCTGAAACAATAGAAAAAGCAGTAATTGGATTCTAGAGGTAATTTAATATGAACTGGTTAATTACAGAAAACAATAAAAAAATTAATACGTACGAAATTCCAATAATTTCTATTGAAGACTTAAGAGTAGAGATTTCTAATCTTAGACATAGACCTATTGGATTTTTTGGAAAACAAGAATATGAAAATGTAAGATTATATGTTGTTTTATCAGATGATAAACAAGGGAAATTAATGATTACTTCTGTACTGTTTAGTGCAGAAGAAAAAGCATATGAATCATTAACAAAAGATTTTCCTCAATTCCACATTTTTGAAAGAGAATTTTTTGAAGAATTTAAAATAGAACCATTAAACCATCCATGGTTAAAGCCTGTTAGAACAAATCAAGATAAATATCCTTTCTTTGAGATGAAAGGAGAAGATGTTCACGAAGTTGCAGTAGGTCCAATACATGCCGGCGTAATTGAACCTGGTCATTTTAGATTTATGTGCCAAGGAGAAAAGGTCTATGATTTAGAAATAATGCTAGGTTATCAAAATAGAGGTGTTGAAAAACTATTACTAAATGGCATAAACAATAGACTCGCAGAATCTATTTGCGGAGATAGTGTAATCAGCTACAATATGGCATATTCCCAAGTAATAGAAGCATTATCTAATACCTCTATTACTAAAAGAGCAGAAATAATAAGAAGAATTGCACTTGAAATGGAAAGAGTTGCCATTCACATTGGAGATATGGGAGCAATAGCAGGAGATATAGCATATTTAATGGGTGCATCTATTTTTGGAACAACAAGAACTCTTGTTATTAATACAATGCTTGAAATATCAGGAAGTCGTTTTGGAAGAGGACTAATTGATGTAGGTGGAGTTAATTTTGACATAGACGATAAAATGTCAGAAAGAATTATCTCAATGCTAAATACAGTTGAAAATTATGTTGATAAAACAGCAAATGTAATGCTTAATATGCCATCTTGCACCTCTAGAATGGAACGTACTGGCGTTGTAAACAAAGAAACAACAATTGCACTTGGTGGGGTTGGGATGGCTGCTCGTGCATCTGGAATTAATTTAGATTCTAGATTTGACCATCACGATATATGGTATAAAAGACAATCGAATACAATTGATTTTAAAGCGACTGGTGATGTTTACTCTAGATGTTTACTAAGATATAAAGAAATAAAAGAATCGATAGAAATGATTAAAGATTTTATTAAAATATTAAAAGAACATCAAGATGGATTAAAAACAACTATTAATGAATTAACTCAAAACTCTTTGGTCATCTCGATAACTGAAGGTTGGAGAGGAGAGGTGGTTCATATCGGTATTACAGGAGAAAATTCTGAATTAATCAGATACAAAATAAAAGATCCATCATTCAATAATTGGTATATGCTTGCAATGGCAGTAAGAAACAATGGAATTTCAGATTTTCCATTATGCAACAAGAGTTTTAATCTCTCATACTGTGGAAATGATTTATAAAAAGAGGAAATAGAATGTTAGATACAATAAAACTAAAATATCTTCAAGGAAAACAATACATAAAAGACATAAAAAATGCTCCAATGAGAGAAGCTTTTAGAGGTTTTCCTATAATAAAGAATATTGAAGTAAATACATCTTGTTGTCCAACAGGAGCACTAACTAGTAATCCAACTACAATTGATATGGGCAAATGCACATTTTGTGGCAATTGCAAATGCGAAGCCATTCAATTTTCTAACAAATACAAACTAGCTTCAACATCAAGAGAAGACCTAATAATTACAGCAGATATTTCACCAGAAGAATACGAAAAAAAAGCAATAAAAGCAAAAGAAGAAATAAAGAAAATTTTTTCAAAATCACTAAAACTGAGACAAGTATCAGCAGCAGGTTGTAATGGTTGTGAAATGGAATTAAACGCTTGCTCTAATTGCAATTTTGACATGGGAAGATTCGGAATAGATTTTGTTGCATCTCCTAGACACGCTGATGGAATAGTAATAACAGGACCAATTTCTGAAAATATGGCATTTGCACTTGAAGATTGTTACAAATCAACACCTGACCCAAAAATTGTAATTTTAGCAGGTTCATGCGCAATCTCTGGTGGTGTATTTAAAGAATCCAACAAATTAAACAGAGAATTTTTAGAAAAATACCCTATTGATTTATACATCCCTGGATGTCCCATCCATCCTTTGACATTTATCAATGCGGTTTTATCCTATATTACTGGCAAAATCAAATAGCGTGAAATACCTCTTTTGCTTGTTTACAAATTGGACAAACAAAACTATCATCTTGCAATGATATATCACCTTCATAAATATAACCGCAAATCTTACACTTATAACGTGTTGATTTCATAACATTATTAGACTCAATAATATCATCTGTAGCAATATATGTTGGTGCCTTTTCTGGAGCCCTACCCTTTATCACTTCATGATAATACTTATAAGTCATTGGAATATCGTTATTTAGAATATCTCCACCAGTTATTTTTGCAATAAATAAAGTATGTGTTTCAAGTTCAACTTCTTTAATTATATTAAGAGTTATATATCCAATTGTATT
>JAFQOI010000110.1 GCA_017403285.1 bacterium | reverse complement strand
CGTTCTTTGTGCTTCATCTAACGCTATTCCATGATATTCCCAAATTTCATACTTATCTCTTGGATATTTTTCTTTTAAATAATTTGCAATAACTCGTTGTTTTAGGTTTGACGTACACCATCTATTTCTGAAATCTGGCCATGAATACCCTTTTGAACCTTTATTTTTACCTTTAGTTTTAACATGGTCAAACATCCAATATTCAAAAGTTTTTTCACTTTTTAAAATAGTAATTGGAATATTAATGTTTTGTTTAACTTTTTCGATATGAGTATACATATCATCAAATTCCATTCCTGTGTCACACATAATTATTTCATCGATAGGATATCCTTTTTTAAGGAGTAATAATAACATAGCAGTAGAATCTTTTCCACCACTAAAACTAACGATGTAAACTTTCTTTTTTTCTTTATCAATCATTTATAAATCCCCTTTCTTAAAAATTCATTAAGAATATAATGATAAAAACTTGTTTCTTATAAAAAATCTATCAAAATTTTTGATAGATTTTTATCGTCTTTTATTTCTTCTGCGTCTTTTGATATTTACGGTGTTATGTTCAACAAATAAGGTCAATAAAACAACAATCACCAATAAACACAATAAACCTGTTGGGTTTAACACTAATGTCATAAAATTCTCCTCCTATCGATCTAAATACCAATCTACAACAATACAAATAGTTGAAAATACAAATAAAAATAAACAAAAACTTCCCATTTAATTCCCCCCTTGAATTGAATACTGTTGACAAATGTTTTTAATAACCAAATCCGAATAAGTATATCCATATTTCAAACGTAGATAAGTGTATAAACTTTCTTCTTCGCTAAGTGGTTTTACGTTCTTTAAATTTAAACTTTCGATGATATTTTTGATGATATTTATTTCAATTGATGGTTTTAAACTAAAACTTAAAACATAAATTTCACTTTCAACCATCATTACTAAATGGTTTGTTTTCTTTTCGAGAAAAATTTGAATGTCTTTTTTATCACAAGCACTAACAGCTACTAGGATTGATGAAATCGATAATAATAATCTAAAACATTTCATCTCAATTAAGGTTTTTATTCCAATTAATACACTTTGTAAATAATGGAGTAATTTCATATTATCACCTCCTGAATTCATTGATAATATAATGAATGGAAGTTTTTTCTTATAGTAAAAGAGTCGAAATTAATCGACTCTTTTACTTAAGTGTATTTCAATATCTTTTTTAACTCGTTTAGCGTTGATGTAATATTTAATTTCATTAACTACTACACCAGATTCTCCAAACATCAAAATTATATAATATGATGATTTATTTGATTGAACTAATGAAATTTCATCAGGTAAGCCATTTAATTTAACTAATCTATCAACTTCTTGAAGCATTTTTGACTTTTTAACCATCTCAACATCTCCCTAAAACTTAGATTTTATTAACCTAATAAAGTGTAAACTTCATCTAAATCCATTAATTCTAAGTGTTCAATGTAATCAGGTGAAGTCCATTTGATTTTAAATTCTTTTTCGAATCGTTCAGTGTGAGGAATAATTGAAATATTACTGAATTGAAGATGGTCGTTTTTAGTATTACAAATGAAATATGCGTTTTTACATTTTCTGGTTAATGTATCACAATGTAAAACAACACCATTCATACCCCTAATCATCATATTTAACAAAAGAAAAGGAATACATCTGTCACTTAATTCTTCAACAAAAGCAAAATGATATTGAGGTTTATAGTCAAATGGTGAAAAGGTTCTTCTGAAATTATCCCAATGTTTAATCATGATCCCTCCTGTTCCTGCACAACATTCGTAATAATTTCCAGCATCTCCGTCAGTAGTTAAAGCTAATTTTGAAAGTAAATTTGCAACGCATTGAGGTGTAAAATCTTGTTTTTTAAATCTTCTATCTGCGTGTTCGTCTTGAAAATATTCAAAAAACCAATCAAAATCAACATTCATGTTATTGGCACGTAATAATTTCATGAATAATTCTTCACGTTCTTTTTTATTCAATAAT
>JAFQOI010000109.1 GCA_017403285.1 bacterium | reverse complement strand
ATATCTATCTATATTTTTTGTTAAATCTTTATTAAATCTTAATAACTGTAAATTTCCTAATCTATTCACAATAAAATATCCACATTCACATTCAGCTATGTAGCCTAATATTTCTTTCATTTTATATGTTGTGTCTAAATTATTAATGTAAATATTTTCATTAATTGTTGCGTATTGTTCTATTGCAATTCCTATTTGTGATGAGATATCTTGAACTATATCGTTAAGTGTTGCTGGAAATGAAATTCTAGGAATATAATCATTATCTAAAAACGTTGTTTTATCAGTTAATTTTAGTGTTATCTTCTGTTTTTCTTTTGTCGTCAATTCACTAACATAGAATTTTCCAATTGGAATCCACATTCCAGTTATTCTTTTTATTGGAATTGCGTTAAATATTCCTACTTTTATTGTATCTATATTATTTACTGTATAAATCAAATCACTATTTAACCTTATAGAAATATTAAATTCCTTATTATCAAAATTCACATTTTCAAGTAAATTGTTAAAATTTATTAAATCTAAATTTATTGTTGCTCCATATACTCCACCTAAAGCTAACTTAGATGTACTGTTTAATGTTAAATCATATTTTAAGCTTTTTATTACTCTACTATTTAATCTATTTGTATTTGATTCTATTAAAACGTCATACGTTCTATTATCATCATTCATTAGTTCATAATAGTAAGGATTTTTTATATACATATTATCCCCCCTACTTTTCAACCATTTCAAACTTTAAACCTGTCCACATAATTGTGCCACTATCTTCAAAAGCTGCTAAAACTGGTCTATCACCAACATAAAATGTTCTTGTTTCAAATTTAAAATCTTGTGGATCAGGGTAATTTGCTTCTACATATGCATCTTTTACCAAATTTAAAATTTTACTAACTTCAGCCCAAGGCAAAGGTCCCCATTCTAATGATAATGTCCTTTTTACTGCTATTCTATTTCTTTCACATTCTCCCTGTGCATTTGTATCAGAATCTTGGTCTAAATCTTTTATTCCTATTTGAGGTGGTAAAGGAGAAGGTATATTTTCTCCTTTAAACTGTATTATTGACCTATTCTCTTCCATATACTTCTCCCCTTTCTATATAAAATCTAATATTGGTTTACTTGACTTAGCTTGTAAAACCCTCATTCCTTTTATTACTGCTCTTGCTAACTCTTCTTCACCAATTTGTAAGACTGTTTCTCCACCTATATTCTTTAATAAGTTTATTATTTGTTTTAATAAGCTAACTATTTCTGTGTTTCCTTTTTCTTCATTTAATACTGTTCTTAATGCATCTTGCATTTTTGGAACTGGTGTTACAACTTCGTCTTGAGTCATATTGTCACCTACCATAGCAAGAGTTGGTTGATTTGCTTTGAAATATCCACCTTGAGCTAAACGTGGTATTTGTGGCGTAGATATATAAGGAAGTCCATAGAAAGGATGCCATCCAGCAATTTCTACATTTCTTATTTTGTTTAATGCATCTTTTATCTTATCAAACGGTATTTTAATTACTCTATTTATACCATCAATTAATTTATTGACTACAATTTTAAAAGTTCTATCAATACCATCCTTTATTCCATCAAATACACGCCCTCCTGTAGAAAATACATTTCTAACATTTTCCCAAGCTTTGCTAAATGTATCTTTAAACCAAGTTCCTACTGAACCAAAAGCATTTTTAATTCCTTGCCAAATTCCACTAAAGAAGTTTCCTGCTCCTTGCCAAACACTTTTTACAGTTTCCCAACCAAGTTTAAATTTATCTATCATTGGTCCAAACATTACTTCAAATTGTGCTTTCATAAAGTGTAATGCACCTTTAAAACACTCTTTTATTCCATCCCAAGCTCTTGACCAATCACCAGAAAAAACTCCTACAACAAAATCAGCAACGCCCTCAAGCATTTCCCAAAAAGCTTTTGTTCTATCTATCATTCGTTCTATTACTTTTTTTAATACATTTTCAATAATCCAATTTACAACAGGTTGTATTAGTTTCCATACTTTGTTTATTGCAGTTCCCAACTTAGCTAATGTAGTTAACATTTGCTCAAAAGTAGCTTTTCCATATTCATCCCATAACTCTCTTAATACATCCCCTACATGGCTGATTGTATCAGTTATTGCGGTTATGGTTTCTATTGTACTGTTAGCAAACTCTTGAAACTCTGGACTACTTGTAAATTCTGTTATACTTTCACTTATACTATCTACTATGTATAATAAGTTATTGTACCAATCACACATATTTTGAACTATTGCATTTCCATTACCTGCGTTTGCCCAAGCATTTGTAAAAGCACCTGCTAAATTTCCTACAGTTTCAATTATGTTAGAAGTTATTGATAGTATATGATTTAGTGCAGTTTCAGCTGTTCCATTAGTCCATACATTTTTAAAACTTTTTCCTAATTCTTTAAATAATTTCTTAAAGTTTCCTACTGCCTTTTTTATGTTAGCAAATATTTCTCCACCATATCTATCCCAAGAATTTTGTAATGGTTTAAAGAACTCTTCAAAGCTTTTTGAAAAAGCTGTGTCCATAGAACTTGAAACACTTTCAAAATCTATAGCTCCCATTCCAATATTATTTGCAGAACTTCCAGTATCTGAACTATCACTTTTAGCACTTGTCATATTATTCAATATGTCAAAATTTCTTAAACCTCTTAATGCTTTTTGTGTTTTTTTAGCACTATCTCCAATACCATCAACTGCACCAGACACATCTGTCGCACTTTCTGCTAAAGAACTGAATCCGCTACTATTACCACTATTAACATTTCCTGTAATCATATCTGTAAATGATTTAAAAGAACTTGCTAATACTTGCAACCTTGCTAAAACACTGTTAATTACTTTTATTAATGGTGTAAATAAATTTATTAAACCTTGTCCAATACTTGCTTTTAATTCATCAAATCTTAAACTAAGTACTCTTGTTTGATTCGCCCAACTATCTTGTGTTCTTACAAAGTCCCCACTAGCCATTTCTAGTTGCTTTAATACAAAGCTATATCTTAAAGCCACTTTTTCTTGTTCAGACATTTTTGCAGTAGTTTTACCATAACCATTTGCTAAAGCATATTGGTCTAATACACTTTGTGTCATTACAACACCTAAATCTTTCAAGCTCTCTGTTTCACCAGTAAATACAGATTTAAGTTTTGTATAGGCTTCATCTGTACTCAAATTATAAAATGATGCTACATCTCCTGCTAATCCAGTTAATGTTTTACTCATTTCATAGGCTTGTTTTTCTGTAAAACCAAAAGCTTGAGACATTGCTCCAAATGTTCCCATGTATTTTTTAGTAACAAGCTGACTTAATCCAAATTGTTCTACTGCATTGTTTGCAAAATCATTCACATTTTGATTCATTGTTTTAAATGCTACATCTACAACGTTTTGTACTTCTGCAATATTAGAACCTAATTCGATACATTCTTTAGAAAAGCTTACTATTTTACTAACAGAAAAAGCTGCTGCTACTGCTACACCTATTTTTTTAAATGAACCTGCTATTGCTCCACCAGATTTATTTGCGATGTTTTGTACGTTTCCTAATTGTTTATTAAATTTATTACTACTCAAAAGTAGTTCTAAATCTATTTCTCCTACATTTACTGACAATTACATCACCTATTTTCTTTTAGCAGTACCTCCTGCCATAGCAATGAAAGCTTGTTTCATGCCTTCTAGTTGTTTCTTAAATTCTTCATCTGAAATAGGTTTATTTTTTACCATTTTACTTCTGTATTCATTTCTTATTCTTTTTTGTTCAGTAGTAAAACTTTTTAATTTTTCCCTGTCATTTTCAGACCTTATGGCAATAATTTGTCCAAGTGGAGTATCTGAGTTAATTCCTTCTATATAAGAAGATAATTCGCCCCAAGTAAGATTTTTTATTTCTTTTCTTACTCTTATTCCATATTGCTGAGCAATACTTGATTCAATTAATTTCCAATCATCAAACATGTCATACCATTGTTCAAAATTACTCTGCTGTGTTTTCGCGAAATCGTTTCTCCATTTCCTCAAATGGAATTTCTTGAACTTGTGCCATTATTGCTAAAACTATAGTTTCTATATGTTTAGCTTTCAATTTCATTCCTTTTATAATTTCTAAAGCATTTTCCTCAACTAATAACAAATCAATTATTTCAAACATAGTATTTAAATCTGCACCTGCTTTAAATTTTTCTTGTGCCTTTATCATTGTTTCTGCTGAACAATCAACTTCAAATGTCACCCCTTCTTTTATTGTTATTGTTTGTTTTTCTTGTGATAATCTATCACTTATATTAATATCAGCCATTTTGCTTCATCCTTTCATTTTTAAATTTTAAAAAGAGGTAGTACCAACACTACCTCTTGAAAATACTATCCTGCTACAGTTACAGTAGGTTTACCGTTTGACATTACTTCATACTCTAAAGGTCCAACACCAGTTGAATCTCCTGCACCACATGCAGTAACATTTATTATTGCATTTTCGAATAATACTGTTGTTCCATCTGGGAAAGTCCATTGGAATGGTTTTTCAACAGCTCTACCATTTTGCATTAACAAACCTGCTACTAAATCGTTTCCTGTATCACCTATATTTCTTTTTCCTGTTACAGAAATAGTAACTGATTTAGCAGTCATTAATCTTCTTATCCATCCTTCTGTATCATAAGGTGTCCATTCCTCGATACCATTATCAAAAGAAGGTGAAAAAGTTTCCATATCTGCTATATTACTTAAACTTTCTTTATCATTTCCAATTTGGAATTGGTTTTGATAACATGGAAATACTCCGTTATTATCTGCCATTTTATTTTCCTCCTAATAAATTAAAATCAATAACAAATTCATATATTCCTTTATCATCTGGGCCTGTATTTTGTGGATTTTCATCAACCAAAATCATATAATATTTTTTATTATCAATTTCCAATACTTTCTTATCTTTTATTGCATTATATATTTCATAAGCTTTTTTATTTGCACTAACATAATTTTGCGTATATCTTATTAATAAAGAAAAAGGTACTATTGTATATGTTTGTAAATTATCGAATTGACTTATTTTTTCTATTCTTCTAGTATTATCATATACTCCAATAGCTTGTTCTTTATTTTTATCAATAGTTCCACAAGACCAATTTTCCATTGTGATAATACTTTTTAAGCCATCTTTTACTTTTTCTATATCCAATATTACCCCTCCATTTTTTTCATTAATTTTGCAAAAGTTTTTTGAGCAAAATCTTTTTTTACTCCTGTTATATAAATATCAAGCCATCTCCCTTGAGCATTAGGATTATTATCCTTTTTAAAGTTGTACTCAGGATGAAAATATGTCTTTCTTGCATAAGGTGTATCTGTAACAAGTCTTACAACTCCATTTTTAGATTGTGCATCATCTACAAAAGTAGAATTATTTTGCATGTTTCCAGTATCAAATGGCATTGTTTGACTTTGATATAAATCTGTTTTTATTGCTTCAGCAGTTTCTATTAATGCCTTTTCAGCATTTTTAGTTATTTGCTGTAATTTACCTTTGTTAATTTTAGTTTTTACATTAATTTTCATATTACATCAACTCCAAAACAGTATGATGAATTGAACCATCTGGATTTCTTCCACGTCTAGCTTCATAAATATAATATTTACTTCCCTCAACTTCTACAGTTCCACCACTTATTTCAATATTTGGTGCAATATCACCTAAAGTTGTAATTCTTCCTAGTAATTTAACTTCTTGTCCTTCTTTTGTATAAAACTTTTTTAGTTTTTCTACAAATCTACATTTAGTTTTAATTACTAAATCTTGCAAAGGTTCTCCTTGTTCAGAAACTCCTTCTCTATTTATACTAACTACACATTCTGTTTGTATAAATGGCTCTAATATTCTATTATTAAACTTTTTAATCATATTTAACACCCCCTAAACATTAATCCAGTTTGTTGTAAATATAAATAAGCTTTTTTAGTTAATTCTAAATTGTCATATATCTCGTTATTATCTTTAAAATTGATGCTAATATCACCATTTAAAGAATAACTACTTACATTACTTAATTCTGAATATTCTTCACTAATATAGTTCATTTGCTCTACAACAGCTTTTTTAATTAATTCTTGTTGGTTTGGTGTTAAATTATCAAAACCTCTTTTTTCTATTCTAGTTAAAGTAGCTTTATTTACAGACATAGAAGCAAGTTCTATTAATACTTCTATGTCTGTTTCATTTTCTACTTCTTGAGTATTAGAGATTCGCATATAATCTTTTATTGTTATATACTTCATATATATACTCCTATTTTGTTATTTTCTTTTCTAATTCAGCTTTTTCAGATTCTAAAGTTGTTACTTTAGTTTCTAATTCAGCTTTTTCAGATTCTAAAGTTTCAATTTGTTTTTCTAAGTCTTTGATTTTCTTAGAAGTTTTAGTATCTTCTTTAGTTTCTTTTTCTCCTACAACTTTAAAACCTCTTTTTTTATATTCATCTACTTGCTTTTCATCAACAGAAAGTATTACATTGTCTTTATAAATTTTCTTCATTGTTATACCCCCTATTCTGCTGTATATTCTGTAGTATCAACATCTACATATATACTATCGATTTTATTATCTTTACCGTTTGGGAATACGAATGTATCAGATAAGCTTCTATCTTGATATAAGTATCCATCACCTTCAGTATGAGCACCTGGTGCAAAATAGTAAATACTTGAAAGTTTTGGAACAGTTTTAACAGTTTCTAAAGAAGCAATTAAAACATTAATTCTTTTTGAACCTTCTACACCATCAGCTTTAGCTACTGGTTCAAAACCGTCTGTAAAATCAAATTTATTATAAAATCTTTCATCATCAATTACTTCCATAAGAGTTACACCATTAATTTCTGTTACTCTTGTTTCTAAACCTATTCCACCTTCAGCAATTTGTGTCATTTCTATTTTTCTTGTAAAATCTTTACAATTCTCTAATAAATCCATTATGAAACTTCTTACATAACAAATTAAAGAACCATTTTTTACATATCTTCTTAATTTTCCAGTAGCTAACATTGTTTTTAATTTTGTATAAACATTTTCTACTGTATAATCAGCTTCTGCTGTTTCAGAATGATATCCTTGTAATTTCATAGCTTCTTGAGCTACTTTAGAGAAGAAATAAGCATCTATTTCTGGTACTTGTTGAGTTTCGTGGAATGTTTTTGAAATATTTTTTATTGATGCTGTTGCATTTGTTTCATCTACATCTGCTTTATCTACTAAGAATGATATATCTCTATCATGTGTTACTGTGTATGGAACATCATTTTGTTCATAACTTCCTTTATTCCATCCACCTTGTCTGCTATGTGATTTATAACCACTTGTATTCATTTGTGTAAAATGAAATGTTTTTGCTCCAACCCATTTAACATTTGTTGTTAAGAATGGACTAGTTAACATACCTTGATTTAATATAGCTAATAAATCTTTATCCCATACTTCTGCATAATTTAAATTTGGCATTTTAAATCCCTACCTTATTAATTAAACCTATTCCATCTTTTTTTAGGAACGGCACCTGTTGATTGACTTTGACTTTCGTCTTGTCCTACTGCTCCAAATTTAAAGCCTTCTTTTTTATCATCTTTACTATCTGTTGTTTCCTCTTTTTTCTTAAATTCTGGAAACTCAGAACTAATAGCTTCAATTTCAGCCTTTAGTTTATCTGAATCTAATACACCATTAACTACACATTTAGATTGGTCAACCAATCTTGCTAATCTACGTGTTTTAGTTGCATCAATTCCACTTTCTGCCATTGTTAAAGCTATTTCACTTGTAAAATCTGTTGAAACGTTTTGTGTTTCTTGTGTTGTTTGAGTAGTTTTATTTTCTTCTACTACATTATTTGCTTGATTTTCTTTCATCTTAGCAAATACTCTATCAATAAAACCATCTAACTCTTTTTGACTTCCGAAAGTAATTGAACCATCACCATTTTTAGTAGCATTAGTTTTCTTTTCTTTCTCACCCTCATTTTTGGTTTCAGTTTTTTGAGTACTTTGATTTTCCTCTTTTTCTGTTGCAGTTTGAGTATCTACATTTTCTTTGTTTTCGTTTTCCATATTGGAACCTCCCCCGATTTAAGTCCGTCGACTATATATTTTTTTTGCTGTACAGCCTGATAACTATTTTTGTTTATTTTTAGTGTTTGTATCTTCTTTATTTTCGTTTTCTTTGTTTGCATCTTCTTTTATTTCAGCAACAAGTTTGCATATTCCTTTAACAATTAAACTTGCTCCTCTTTGTTTATCACATTTAAACTTATCGCCCTTTTTATATTCTTTTTTAGTTCGAATATCTTTAAAAACATCTACTATTACTTCTAACTCATACATCATTATCACCGCCTTTTGCGCAAAAAAAAGAAGAAACTCATTTTTGAATTTCTTCTCGCTTTTAGCTAGTATAATATTAACATATTTTAATTGTGATTTACTGTGATTTTGTGTGACTACTTAGATAAAGTTATTTCAAAAGAATTTGATTTAACTCCTAAAATAACATTTAATCCATCTTTAGAATATGTATACATCATAGTCTCATCATGCACTTCTAGGGGTAAATATATCTGTGTCTTCTATATATTCATAATTTTTATTTTCATTATTAATTACACTTTTATTTGTTTCTTTTGAAATATTACTACTTGTATTACTACTTGTATTAGTTGTTGAATTAGATGTTTTTTCTGATTTCATTATATAATATAGTCCTACACAAGACCCCGTAATAATTATTATAATTATTAACATAGTTTTTAAAATGCTATCATTTTTTTGCATATACATTCCCCCTTTTATCTAATTGGAGTATAATATAAAAAGTTGAATGATGCAATCATTTTATTTTGACATCATTCGACATATTTCGACACATTATTTTTTTCTGATAAATTCTTCACAATTTTCTTTATTATTCCAAATTTTTGAAGGAATACCTTGTTCATATATTCCACAGTAATTATTTGTAATTTCGCCTTCATCTTTTATAATATAATCATGTTGTACACATAAATCATAATAGAAACATTTTTGACATTTATTTTTCATTTTTTAATACCCTTTCTAACATTTTATTTATATAATCAGGTAATTCTCCGCCCATTTGTTTTTTAGCAAAGCATTCTGCGAAAAACTCATATTCATCTGTTGATGCATAATAAGATATATTATATATATCATTATTCTTTATTGCCTCATTATATACTTTTGAAACTTCTATACACTTTTTCCAGCATTCATTCGAATCAAAATAATCAAAATTTTTATTAGCATTAATTTTATTTATTTGTCCAAAATATTGGTCTGCAATGACATGACCATATTCATGCGAAATAGTTGCTCTTATAGATTCTAAATCAGAATAAGAACTCGAAATCGAAAAACATTTAAATTTCTTTCTGTTTTCCAATTCTTTAATTCCTTTTTCTATTGGTTTCTGTTTATATCGCATATCACCTAAATATTGCTTCAATTCTTCAATTTGTTTATTACAATCTTGAATCCATTCATTACCAATCATTCTTTTTTTATTTGCTTTGTTAAAATGTGACGTATTTATTTGTATTCCTTGATAATTTCCAGTAGCTGCTGCTTTAGACATAGTTTTATTTCTAATGAATATTTTTTGATTAAGTGGATATTTATCTTGTAATTTATTTAACGTTTTACATGTAATATTTATTGATTCTATATTTTTTATACTATCAATATCAGAATCTTCATAATTATTATAAACATATTCTTTTGCATCATCTATACTCTCAAAATCTTTCCACTCCATTTTACTATCTTCTATTTCTTTTTGCAACTCTTTTGTTTTATCTTTATATTCTTTATTATCAAAACTTCCTAATGATAATCTTTCATATTCCCTTTTTCTTCTGTTTAAAACCTGTATGTATTCATCGCTCTGATTATGTTCATTTTCTTTTATTTCTTCTGGTTCTTCATTTATATCTTCAAAATATGTACTCATACCGTGTTTACAACGTGGATGATATAATCCACCCTCAATAGCAGTACTTAATAATGGATACTTACCATCTTTTTCAGTTCCGCCACTCCAAACATCATCTATATAAACTCTACCTTGCCATTTAGAACATTTTTCGCAAGAAGTCCCATGTTTTGTTATATATACTGTAGAAATACCTATTTTTTTTCTTAATGCACCTTCGCCCATTAATGTGGCTCTAGTTTGTGCTGTTTTTACTGCCATGTCACAATAATCAGCTATATTTATTCTTCTACCATCTTTATACTCAATACAGTTAATACCTTTCTTTAAAAAGTCATGTGTTGCCATGTCTATAGCTTGTTGTAATGTTCCTGCACCTGTTCCTGCAAATATTTGTGCTTTATATATAGTACTTCTATATGTATCATTCATAAATCTTAATGTTGCCACTCTAACATCTTTCATATCATTTTTCACAACATCAATTAATGAATTTACTTTTCTTTTATTCATCTTAAAGAAAGAACCACCAAGCTTACTATCTTCTTTATTTAAAAAACCACATTTTATAGCTTCTTTATTAACTTTGTTGGCACCCTCTTTAAATTGTGATTTAATAGTTTTGTATGAATATCTGTTGATTACATCACTATATTCTTCAAAAATTTCCTTATTTTCTTCTCTGAACTTTTGCATTGATTTAAGTTTATGAGCTTGCCATTGTCCCCAATCAAATCCCTCTAGTTTTTCATCTAATTTATGTGTATATAAATTTCTTTTCATAGAGGATATTAATCTATCCTCTATTTCTTGAAATATTTCTTTTATATCATATTCTTTTTCCAATTAAACCACCACCTAAACAATGCTAGGTTCTTCTTTTTCTATTATTCCAACCTCTTCTTTTAATCTTTTTACTTCGATTTCTTTCTTCTCTTTACTTAAACTATCTCCATATAATTCTTCAACAGTTTGTTCAATACTCATTATAGGTTGACCTGGTCTAGCTTTAGAAATAGTTTCAACTACAGCCTCAAAACTTGAATTTGCATATTCAGCAAATTTTGCCTCTGCATCTACTTCTGAAATAGCCTTTTTTTCTTTCTTTTCGTAAGTGTTTATTGAAATTTGAGCTAATTTCTTTAATACAGGTGTAATTGTTCTAATATATTTTTTTATTGTATTTAATGTTGTTTTTTCTTTCTCTCTTTGAGCTTCTGAGTTATCCAATTTCTTAGTATCAATTCCCAATGTAGATGGACTTACTTTGCCATTTAAACATAAATCTAATGCTGTACAATAACTACTTAACATTCCTTCGTAATCAAAATCGCTACTTTCTCTTTGTATTTTACTTGCATCATTTTCTTTACTAGATTTTTCTACTTTTACAAATCTTCTATCAAATGTATTTGCAGAAAGTAAATTCCCAGCATTATCACGTGGAATTAAATCTTCTGGAATATATGTTACAGTCTTATTGTCTCTTATTGCTTCTATCCATTGTGACCATACTTCATCAAAAGAATCAAAGTTTTCTTTTTTACCTTCAAATAAACTTTCTCCTCTACCTTTAAAAGTTTTTGATTTTACTGGTATTACTGGAATAGCAAGTGGAAATTCATTTTCAATAATAGGTTTTAGATTTGTTAATTCTGGAACTTTACTCAATTTTACTGGATTATCATTTGAATCGTATAATTGATATGTTACAGAGTTTTTACCTGTTATTTCATATCTTTCTTTTAATGTATATTGTGTATTATCATAATTATATTGTGTTTTAAATATTACTGTTTTTATTCTTTTTCCAACACGTTCAAATTCGACATCTTTTCCAGAATAAAACTCTATTATAGGATACTTGCTTATATCTGTGTCATATCTTATTTTAAATGCACCATCACCAATAATCATTAAATCTACAAAAGCATCATATAAAAGTTCTTGCATAACATTTTCTTCTTGTATCTTTTCCCAAGACTTTTTATTGTTGTCATTGCCTTTTATTTCAATTCCATTAAAGTTTTCGATTAATATGTCTGCTAATGTATTTACTATTGTTTTAGGCAATCCTGTGTGTATTTTTCTAAACTTTATTCCTTCTGTTGATTCAGCTCCCCAAAATCTTGAATTACCTACAAAATCATCAAATTGAGTATAATATTGATGTAATTCTGATGAGTTTCCTCTATACCACATTTCATTTTCAAAACAATTTCCTTCAAATGTATTAGTTTCTTGTATCATAATGCTAATACCTGGATTTTCTTGTATGTTTAACCAATTTTTTACCATATTTTTAAACCACCCCATTCTTATCCTCCTTGTCTTTGATAATTTTCATTAATTCTTCATAATTACCAATTTTTGTTATATATGGCAACCAAGCATATTGACCACCTTGTATGCTATGGTCGTTACCATCTTCTAAAGTTCCATCCTCATTAAAGCTATAAACGTCTAATTCGTGAACGTATGGAACACACTCATCTACAATTAAAAAATCTTTTGTATGTAGCCATGATTGTTGGAACTGAACTCTTACAATGTTTGTTTTCTTTTTCCAAGCCCCTTCAAAATCATAAATACATGCAGTTAATCTTTTATATTTTTGAGCTTCAGCAATTGTAGCTGTATCTGCACTATCTATATAAGTTGTTTTTACAAAACCATATTCTATTTTACATTCTTCTAAAAATTGAATTAACATTGGTATTACGTCTGATGGTGCAAAAGGTACAGTTCTATCTTTATTGTTAAACTCTTTATTTTTTAATACAACACATTTTCTGTCTAATGTAATACCTACTAATGTAAAAGTTAATTTATCATGTGTTTGTTTTGAATATGAAGTATCAACACCGCATGAATAATATATAAACTTCATTTCTTTTGCTTGTTCTTTTGTTATAATGTTTTCTTTACTATATTTAAATACTAATCCTGTTGCTTTACCTCTAAGTCCTTGTATTTTGTTTTTATACATTTTTGTACCAACTGGAACTGCATCTATTTTTTTTTTGATCTGCTCTTTTGTTAAGCTAGCATTATCATAAAATGTAAAATACCAATGTACCCACCCTTTTATATGTGGTTCTCTTAGTTCATTTAATAATTCTGCTGGATAATCTTTTTCATATTTCTTTAATGGTCTGCTTTTATTTATAAATTCTTTATATACTGGATTGTTTGGGTCATCTGGATTTGATGCTGTCATCATATAATCACATCTATGTGTTATTTCTCTTAAAAACTCCATATCTGCAATATTAACCTCATCTATGAATACACAACCTACTTGTCCACCTAATACTTTTTCCCAACGTTTTTTATTATCATAACCACATACATAAATAATTTTGATTCCATCAAAAGTTTCATATTCAATATGTGGTAATGTTATTTTCCCTTTTCCAGATGGATAATATTCTGCTATCCCTTCAAATTGTTCTAACAATCCATTTTCTGCATTGATAATATTTTTTTCAACAGTTCCTTTATCCGCTCCAGCAATTATATGGAATTTCTTTTTACTTCCTGCAACCATGCACATGAATTTAAAAATACCTACAGTTGTTTTTCCTGCTGCCGTTGTTCCTTCAAGATATTCTCTTTCACACTTTATACTTAAAAAATCTTTGAATTTTGGTGATAATACTAAACTCATTACTCATCAACTTCTTTCATTTGAGAGAAAATATCTGTAATAGTATTTTTCTTTTCTTGTTTTTCTTTTACATCTACTTCAACTTTATCTTTAAACATTCCTAAATGTCTTCCTATCAGTTCAAGTGCTTTAGTTTTATCTAACATTTTAATTTTTTTGTTATATCCTATTTGTTCCCTATCTTCTCCATATCCATCAAATTCTTCAACTGATTCTATAGAAGTAATTGCTCCTGCTGTCGAATCATCTATATCTTGTATATTTTTTAATCCTCCAGTTTCATTATAAATTTTTCTTATATCTAAAAACGCTATTTTAGCAAGTTCATTTAAAACCATATCTTGTGTTATTTCTGTTCTTTTTTCTCGTTCTTTAATTTTTTCTGCTACATATGTTTGAATGTTAGCATTTGCTATCAATCTGCTACTGTTAGCTCTTGCTGTTTCATCTTTTTTACAATTAGGATAAGCAACCTTATATGCTCTAGTTGCATTAAGGTCAATTAAATATTCATCGCAAAATCTTTTTTGTGCTTCTGTCATATATGGTCACCTCTTTCTTTATTTTTATAAACACTATGTAAGATATACCCCTGTATAATCACAAGGCTAATAAATTCTGCACCCTAGAACTATTTGGCTTAACTTCAGCTTTTATTACTTTCCAATACTTCATATCAACCTACTTTTGCCAAACTGCAATTTATTTTTTATATACCCTACATACTATTTATAACAGCCTTAACTAGAATCAGCTTACCAGTACCTTGCAACTATATATAAATTTTAAGAAAGGAGGCTTATTTCAATAAATAAGCTATATATATTAATTTATCTAGTATCATTAATAAGCATATTTGTGTAGATTGAGATTTGCACTCAATATGTAAGTATCTCTACTCGGCTACATACTTCCTGCAGAAAGTTGATGTATTTTAACCTAGCGTCTACTATTTACCACCTTACTGGTGTCTATTCCGCCACTACACATATTAGAAAAATAGAACCTCGCTATAAAATAAATCTATAACAAAGCTCCGCAAAAGATATTTCTTTTTCTTAATATTTTCAATAAAAAAAGAAAGCTAACTACATTTCTGCAATTAACTTTCTAAACAAACGTATTCAACATCTTTTTATGGAGCATGTGTCATTACTGACATTGTAATTATAACATTATTACTTTGTGATTTTCTGTGATTTAATGTGATTGTTTTTATAAAATTCCGAAGATGCTTTATAAAATCGTAATAACGCCTCTTTTTTCTTTTTGTTCACACTTTCTCTTTCATATCCAATTTTTTCTCCAACTTTTTCCCAAGTATAATTTTTTATGTATTTATAAAATATTATTTCTCCATAAGGAAAATCCATAGTTGTTGCTATCTTTGTATATTTTATTTTATTATTTAATATAGTTGTAATTTCATCTTTATATGTTTCTGAAATTTCTTGAGCTTCTGCTATTGTTTTTTCGATTTTACTTCCTGATGGTTTACTCGTACTAAATCCTATTGTTGTATCTTTATTAAGTTGCTCTGCAATTCCCTTGGTTTCTTGTATATCATTTAGCTTTTCAATCAAGAAGTCATAACTATTTAAAAATTTTTCAAATTTCAATTCAGTCTTTTTTATTATCCTGTTTTCTTGTTTTGTATATTGATTTTTCATCTGTACCTCCAATTCTAAATATAGATTGAATTATTATTACTATAATTGCAAACATAATTACAATTAATAATAATCCAAATGTTATTCCTACAGTTGTCCAAACACTAGCTAATGTCATTTTAATTCCCCCTCGCATTAACAATCTCATATAAAAAACTATAATTATATGGTCTTTTATTATCTTTTATTATTTTATTAATTTCATTCCTTTGAATATTGTAACTTTGTAACAACTTACAAAATTTCTTTTTAGTTATTTTCTTTTTTAATATTGGATTCAAATTTTCTGTTATTTTTTTGCATGTTTTAGCAATATTGTTTGCTATATCTTTTAATATATCACCAAATCCTTCAGCCATTAATTGCACACCTATTTGTATTTTTTCTAAACTTTCCATTTGTACCTCCAGCTTATCCTACTCATATTCTACAACATCAAACATCCTTTGAGCTTCTGCTCTAATTTCTTCCGGTGTATCTATACTAAATACTCCTACTTTTCTGTCTAATTCATAATAACTGCATATAAAATATTTATCAAATCTTTCGTATTTATCCATAAGGTTAGTCCTCCTTCTTAATCATCCCAATCGTCCCAACTAGAACATTCATCTGTTGAGAATAATACTGCCATTATTACTATACTAAATCCTAGTGCTATAATTCCAAGTATCCAATGAAGCATAAAACAACCTGCAATAAAACCTGATGCCATTAATATACAACCTAATAATACAAATATATTTGCTATTCTTTCACTCATTTTCTTTCCCCTCCTATTTCTATTCTCTTAATTTGTCTATCTATTTTATAATCCATAATCTTTTCAATATCTTCATTCTTTATGTTATAATATAATTTAAACTGTTCTAACATAACTAATACGTCTGCTAGCTCTTCCGCTATATGTTCTATATTTTCATTTTTTATAATTGCCTCATTTAACTCAAACACTTCACTTTGAAAATATTTTAGTTGTGGCATTATTTTGTATGTATCTATTATTTTTAATAGTTTTTCTTTTCTATTCATTTTCTTCCTCGCTTTCTAATATTTTCAAATCATAATCATATCCATATATTCCACTTTTATTTAATTGTTTTTTATGTCCTAAAATCATATATCTGTATTGCTCTATTATTTCATCTTTTTCTTTAACCGTATCTATATAATCAGAAATTATATTGTTGCATTCATATAAATCTGCTTTTCATTTTTACATTTCTTTTTCTTGTTTTTCTAATTCAAAAGTCAATTTACATCTTTCATCCCATTGATGTTGATTATCTTCTTTTAATTCTTGTATTTCTTTGTCTTTTTGTTCTAACTCAATTTTCCAACCCTCATTAAGTGCATTTAATTGTTCATCTTCCTTTTGTTTTTGCTTAATAGTATTATTTAAGTTACTACTTATGTATTTTATTCTTTCTTCTGCTAATTCTTTGTCTTTTTGTTCTAATGCTTTTAAAATAGTTTCTTGTATTTCTATTAATTCATCAGCTTTGTTTATTTTTTCTTTATGTGCTTTTTGAAATACTATCCAATCTTTCATTATTTCTATTGCTTTTTCTTCTGTCATTGTTCAACCTCACTTTCATCTATATAACTTAATTCTGGATATTCTTCTAAATCTGGATTAATTATTCTTAAAATATCCCATAGTGCACAACAATAATCGGAACTGTCATCTAACCATAAAATATTGTTTGCTTCTTTATATACTTTATTTATTATTTTGTCTTTTTGTTCTAATGCTTGAATAACTGTATCTATTGCTATACTATCGTTATCCAAACTCGCAGTTAGGTTCATAGTGTTTATATCACCATTTTTTCTTGCTTCTTTTATTATTTCATTATTATCTTTTACTATCTGTTTACATCTTTCTATACTTTCTTTTTCTGTCATCTATTCCACCACCTTTTCTACTAAATCTGCCTTTATTAGGTCGAAAAACTTATCCATTATCTCTTCAAATTCATATGATGCTTGTGGGTTTAAGTCAAAATGTATTTCTCTATCTTCTCCTATATAATAATCATAATTAAATAAATTCCTGTCGTTATTTATTACAATAACATTTCCTGAACGATTTATTTTTTCACCTCCTGGGAAAAATATATAGTTAATTCTTTTATTTTGTTGTATTTCTTTAAAACCATATTTTTTTAGCTTTCTCAAATCCACATTATCTTTTATTTTTAACATTTATTCCACCACCTAACTGTCTTTTCGTTCTTGTCTATAATCTAATTTTAATGTTTTAAAATTCCCATGATTATCTACATAATCTATAAATAAAAATGTTATTTCTTTAATATTTAATATTTTGAATAATTCTTCCATCTATTCCACCACCTTATATTTCTTTTCTTATTTTTCTTCCAACATAATTTATACAATCTGCTAATCTAATTGTTTCTCCTTTTTCTAGATTTCCATACATCGTACAGCAATAACGATTGCTTACTACATTGCTTGCTAATATATTAAATATAAAATCTAATACTAACTCTTCTTTTCTTTCATCAAATTCTATTTTTTCATTTACTATTTTGTTTAAATATTCTAATTTTTCTAATCGTTCTTTTTCTTTTTTAGTCATTTGTTATCACACTCCTTATATTTATCTTCTAATTCAGTTATAAATTCTAAATACTCTTTTCTTGTTTCTTCAGACATATTTCCAATATTGTTTCTTAATATATTAAAAAATTTCTTTTTATTTGTAGCACTCCACCAACCAATTACTTTATTTCTGCTTTTTACTTCGCCGTTATAGTTATAAAGTGTTGCGAATGCTTTTGCATTTAACATATTAAAATTTATTTCTAGCGTAACATCATCATCATCTATATCTTTATATTTAAACCATTCCTTTTTATATATCATTTATTATCTCTTCCTAACTTTCTGCCACACATTGGGCAATAACTTATATTTATTTTCATTTTATGCCCATACCAGTTGATATCTAAAATTTGTTCATATGCCATATCAAAAATACATACATGTCCATTTTTGTCTAAAGTTTTATAATATCCATCAAAATCTTCTTTACAATATTCACACATTCTATTTCCCCTCCAATATTTTTAATAATTCTTCACATTCTATTTTAGATAATGCATACTTGTATTGAATTGATTGTTTTTTTAATATATATTTTTTTGCTTCTTCGTTCTTTTCTTTTTCTTTATTGTATAAATTTAATAAATCTTGAACATCTTTAATATTAAAAACAGCTTTATCTAATTTGACATTTTTAAGTATATCTAATCTTTTTATTATTCTTTCTTCTATCTTTAAGTCTCCATCATTCATTCCAACCAAGCTCCTTTACTTTTTCATTTATTGCTTGTAGTTCTTGCATATCAATATTAAAATTTGCAAAAATCCATTTATTTTTATGTGTAAATTCAATTATGCCTAATCCGTTTTTATATATTATATGTCTTCTATTATCGTGTTTTTTAACGTATCCTAATTCGTCAAACATTTCATCTGCTTTACTCATTGCAATCCTCCATTACCTTTTCTTTGATTTTCATATCCTAATTCTTCAAACATTTCGTCTGCTTTACTCATTCCAACACTATCTTTCCCACTTTTCTTTTTTGTGCTTTTTATGTAAAAAATCATCTACTAGTTTTATAAAATCTTTATCATCAAATACTTCTATTATTTTAAATAGCTTATAAACGTCATTCATTTTTTCATCTATTACTTCTTTTGGATCTACTTCTATTGACCTTCTCAAATCTGCTTTTAATACGTTTAATAATTTAACTTTTAGCTGTTTGTTCATTAATTACACCATCTTCTTTCTCATAATATTCGCAGTTTTTGCCACAACAAAACCAACCTATAACCTTTCCACAATAACACATACCATTTATATTATATTTGCATAATTTCATCTTAGCTCCTCCTCGTAAAAAGCTTTAAACAAACCAACTGCTCTACTCATTCCATTTATGTAATCTATACTTTTCTTTTCCTTTATTGCTATAACCCTTTCATGCTCCATTGCACTTTCACATTGTTTTACAGTTGTTAATGCTTCATTTGTTCTATTTACTTGTATAGCACACATTAGTACTAATACTACAAATCCACCTACAATTAATCCTATAAAAAACATCATCTTTTGTCCTCCTTATATATTTCAAATTTACTTAATAAGTTTTCTACTGTTGGTATTTCTTTCTCTTGTAGCCATTGTCTAAATAATCTTTCACAGCTACTACATAAATCAAAATCTTTTCTAGGTTGATTCCATTTATCACATTTATAATATTTATGTGGTTTTTCATATTTTTTACTATTTCTGTGATACCCTATTATTTCTTTTCCACATTTATCACAAATGTATTTAGGTTGATTCTTACATTTCCCTATGTTCATCATTTTTACCTCCACATACATTTAAAATTTCTTTTGTATTTATTTGTCAAAATTAAAATACTTGCTTACATTTTTATTCCTACTGTGTCTTCTTTGCTGATACCACTCCATTAGCTTGTCTTTATCTCTTACCATCTCAGCTATTTCCTTTAATTCATCTAACACAATATCTATTTCATCTGGATCATAATCCCCTACACTTATGTTGCTGTACTTTTTATGTATTAGTTCTAATATTTCTTTTCTTATATCTATTTTTACTCTCTCCTCTTTCTTTAGCATACTCTACTTATTTCCTTTCTTTCCCATTTATTTCTACCAGTTTTTATTTTATTTACTGGCTTTTCTAAATCACTTTTCATAAAACATTCTCTTATTCCTGTATCTTTATGTTGGAATAAGATATAAGTATCGTATTCTTTTATTTTTATTAAATTATCTTTCGTCATATTTGCTCCTTTCACATTTTCCTTACGACTTTTCCACAACTTTTACACATTTTCCACAAGAAAATCGTATAACTTTTCTGGTGTTGATAAATCTATTATTTTTCCTTCTTCATCCTGAATACATCCATCTTTGTAGTCTCTGCCATATGCTAAATCATATAGCCACCAGCTTATATAATCTCTATCATTAAACATATTTTCTAATAGCTCTACAACTATACTTTCATGTGATATTGATAAACTCATTGTGTTATAAAAATCACTTTCTATTGCATCTTGTAGTTCTCTTGCTTTACTATTTGTTTCTTCTACAAAATCATTTGTATCTTTTAATCTATTTATTATTTTTACAAATTGCTCTTTACTTATCATTGTCTACCTCCTATTTTATTAATCTAAATTCAACATCCTTGTACTTATATTCAAATAGCTTTTTCTTTAACTTAAATTCTTTGGTTTCCATTCCTTTTACATCTTCTACAATTATTTTTCCATTTTCTATATAACTAAAATCTGCTTTATATGTAATTGCTCTTATATGTTCTCCTTTTGCATTAGTGTATTTCTCTTGTAATTCAAATTTAGGCTGTAATTCTAAATCAGTAATATATTTTCCTTTCTCAAGTAATTTAAGTTCTTTATAACGTCTTCCTTCTGCAATGCTATCGAATTTTATTCCATCAATAATTGTTTTCTTGTTTCTATATTTGTTCATCTTTCGCATTCAACTCCTCTAATATATTTGTTCTATTAACATACTTTGGATTAGCTTGTCTTTTATCTATTGCTTTTAATTCTTTTAATGTTTTTATGATATCTCCAGTAATCAATTTATTATTGTATTTCTGAGTTAACGTATCTCTAATACAGTTAGCTCTATCTAAATCAAATTTTACTTTCCTTCTTTCCGTTAGTACTTCTTTTAGCATTTTTCCGTATTTGCAATAGTCCGATGCATTCATATTGTGATTTTCATAATAATGCAATATATCTTCGCGTTCTAAATCTTTTTGACTTTGTTCTGCTGTTATCTGCTGTATTTGTTTATCTATATCTTGAAAGAAGTTAAGCATTAGTTTCAATAGTTCCTCTATCGTTATATCCATCTTCTGCTCCTCTCATTACTTGTTTTTGATATTCAAATATAATCGGTTCAACATGTGCTAAAGCATCATGTGCAGTTATTTGTTTTTCACCTAATGCTTTACGTCTTTTATTTTCAGACTTCATATATTCTTTTGCTACTGTTTCTTTTTTTAAACCTTTTTTCCATTCTCTTATAATATCTTCTTTTTCCATAATCTATCATCCTCTTTTTTAATACTTTCTAAGTCTTTTTTTGCTATATTTAAAAAATCTGTGTGGCCAACCACTTCAAAAGCTTTTTTATTTAATGCTGGAACTATTTCATCTAAGCTACTTCTGTAAAATCTTGTTTTTCTTGGTCTCCCTTCTATAAACTCTAATCCAACAATATAGTCGCCAACTGTTCCTAAGTAAATAAAATATCTACAATCTATATGACCAGCAAATCTATTAATTAAAATATCTCCTTTTTTCATATACATCCTCCTATATCTGTGGGATATGTTGCATATTTTCAGCAACTATATCCGCTAATTTGTACCTTTTATACATTGTTGGTTCTCCATATCTGTTCTTTCCTGTCTCCCATTCTGTTACAAACATATATCCCTCTTTCTTTAGTTGGTCAATTCTTGCACCTAACTGTGTTATTCCTAAATCGCTGTACGCCTCCCAACTTGAAATTGAACCAAATTCTCTTATGTAATTTATTATTCTGTCTTTTTGACTTATTTTCATTTGTACTTCACTCCTTTATTTATTTTTTAAACAATTAGGACACTTATCTATCCATTTAGTACCAATTTTTCACTCTTCCACCCATTTGCTTTTTTATAATCTACAACCTCTTGAAAATCTATAAAATCTTCTATATAGTTACTACAACAATCACATTGTAGTTGGTATGAATATCCGTTTTTTTCTATCATATGTAATTCACTCCTTATAATCCTATTTCTGCAATTGAAGGAAAATTGTAACCATTTACTTCTCTTTGTTTATGCCCATTTTCACAAGTACATAAAGCTAAATATTCATACTTTATTGGTTTTCCTCCATTTTGCAGTTCTTTAAAATATCTTACAAATCCCTCGCTACATTTATTGCACTTTATAAAATCTATTTTAGGCTTTTCTACTACTTGATTATTGTCACTTTCTGCACTTGTTAAATCTGCAACTTTTGGTAAGAATTTGTTATTTCTTATACAATAATTAATTGCTCTAATATATTTTTGTATATTCCATTCTTTTAGCATATCGAACATTATTTTTAATTGTTCTGTTGTATATTCTTTATCGTAATAATTCTCTAATCTACTTGTAGCTTGTATAAATTCTGCATTAGTCACTAGAATCACCTTCTAACGCTTTTAATTTTCTTGCCATCTTTTCTTCATCTGTTTCTGTTCTATTTCCTTTTTTGCTTTTAAAATTTTCTTGTTCTGTTTCTATGTCTAATAATGTTTTTAATCCTTTATTTTTCCAGTCTTTAAGTATACCTACTATATATTTGCAACTTCTTTTATTTGCTATTGCTGATTTTTTTATTGCCTCACATATTATTTCTTGATTAAAAGTATCTGTATAAGATAAAAGTAATTCTGCTGATGCTGGTGTTATTATTCCAATATTTTCTTCATAACATTTTATTATTTCTACATCATCTATTTCTTTATCTATATCTTTATCTTCTTCTTTATCTGTTGCGTGACTGTCACGTGATGTCACGTGACTATTTAACATTTTTTGTTTTTCACGTTGTTTTTGTTTTCTTAATCTATTTTGTTCCCTGATTCTATCTAAACCATCTATATTTTGATATTTTTCGAAGTTTATTAAATAAATTCCATCTATATCATTTTCAATCATTTTTAGGCTACTAAATGTTTGTAACGCTAACTTTATTATTGAAATTGGTTTATTGAAAATTATTGATAATGTTTCTTCTGTGTATGGTAAATTTTCATTTATATATACATAACCATTTGCATTAGTTTTTCCCGCTAAAATAATTAACCTGACCCAGATAACTAATATAGAATCTCCTTCTGGTAACGATTGAATAATTTTTATTTTTTCATCATCAAACATATCTGTTGTTATTTTTATCCATTTAACTTCTGCCACTTATCTTTTGCTCCTTTCTGACAAGTTATTTTTTTATATAACTTTGTCCTATTATTTGAATAAACTCTTCTCTTGTATGTGTTTTTTCATATTCCTTTTGACATTTTTTCTTTAGTTGTAAATCTAATTTGGAATCTATTTCTGTCTTAGAATGACAGATTCTGCAGATTGGAATACAAAATCCATACTTCATACTTGTTTGTCTATTGCATCCTTTATAAATTTCGTGTATTTCGTTTTTCTTGTTTTGACATAAATAACATTTTTCTAAATTCTTTGTTAAAATACTAAATCTTTCTTTTTCTTTTTTTGCTAATTTATTACTTTTCTTTTTTATTGTTGTTTTCTTCTCTTTTTCCTTTATAGGTGTTTTAGGAAAAGGAGAGAAACTATTACTTAAATTTTTTACTATCATTGATACTCCTTTTTATGGGGCCTGTGGCACTAACAAACTATTTTTTCCTTACTTGCATTAAAATAGACTTCTATTAGTGCCAACTACTCTACCCTACCAAAATTCTTTAAATCTTCTTTTGCATCTTTGTAAAATACTCTACAATCTGTGTGCATTTCTTGTAAATTTCTGTATCTTTGATAAGCCCAATCTTTAAAATCACACTTTGATATTTCATAAGTCTTTGCGTATAACGATGCATTACTTGCTATGTCTGACCAACGTTGAGCTAACATTAAACTATCACTTGTTAATTCATATAATGTTTGTATATCTTCTGGAGTTCTATTTTTATACTTTCTAAACAATTCTCTATATTGCTGACAATCATCCAATAATATTTCTTCAAATTGACTTTTAATTATTTCCGTTTTTTGCATATACAAATACCCTTTCCTTTGTATTTTGATTTACTATTGCTAAGCCTGTAATCTCTTTATTTTCAATTTTTATCTTTTCAACTATAAACTTATCGTATGTTGTATATTTTCCATTTTTTGAAACAATTTTACATTTATCTGCTGGTATCCATATAAATGGACTTGTGTATAATTCAACACCAATTCCCCATTTAAACCCTGCCCTTTTAAATGCATCACTTGCCTCACCTTTTTCCTTATCTCCAAAGGCTGATTCTACTCCACAATCTTGTTTTGATACCCATTGTTCTTTTTCTTTGTCATACACTTTAATTGTGCAATACATATTTCCTTTTACTTCTGCATATTCACATTGCCAATTCATTTCTCCATAAGTTTCATCTAATACTGCCATATCAGTTCTAGCTGTCTTATAAAGAAGTAATGAACATCCTTTTTCGCTTATTGCAGAAACTTTACATTCAATTTCATTTTCTTTTAAATCTCTAACCATTATCTGCTCTCCTTTCTACTTCTTTCATTATTTCTTCTTTCCTTGCATAGTAGAACTTACTCATTTTATTGGCATAATTCAATTCACTTATTAATTCTTTATCGTTTAAATCACTTATTTTTCTTTTATTCGTCGCAGTTGTCGTCATAATTCATATCATCCCTTTCTGCTAAATATTCGTAATAATAATCATAATTTATTTCACTATCTTCATAATTGTCATAGTAATGTTCATAAGGTTCTCTCATATCTTCCATAAAAACCTCCACTATTTTTCAATTTTCATATCTCTAATTTCTTTTTCAGTACAATACACATAAGTTCTAGGTGCTATTCTTACTTTATATTTGTATTTTGATTTTGTGTTTTCAAAAATTTTTACAATCTTTCCTATAGGTTGTCCTTCAATATAAAACCCATTGTTTCCTAATATAAATCCTTTTCTACTTAATACTTCAACATACATATTTTCTCTAAATTCTTTTTTCATTTTGTTTCCTCCCTTGATTTTCTCTACAAATTATGTTAATATAAATGTAGAGAATGCTTTGTTATTTGCATTTTTTTGAACTAGTTACGTTTACCAGACAGTGCTAGTTCTCTTTTTTTGCGTAGCGGTTTCACTACTGAATATAATTTTGCTTTTCTAACTTCATTTGCTACAAATAATTTATCTAATCTATCCATGATTTTCCCTCCTTTCTAAAATTTAATTGGTGTATATATACTATCTTTGTTAACCCTACATACTTCTGTAATCTCTATTCCTCTGTCTTTAAAATCCTTTACAGTTGCTAACATAGTATTTCTTGAACCTTCGACTAATAATATTTTTAGTTCTTGTTTATGCGTATTTTCATCAATACCTTTGTATTCAATTTCATAAACCATAAGTTTCTCCTATCCAATCATTCTTACTAATTCTGATTTTCTATTTTTGTTTTCATATAAATATGTAATCTTTTCAAAATTTGCATTAATAAATTTGTCATAATCAATTGAAAATGTGTTTTTAGGTCTTTTATATATAACTTGTTTGCTTTCCTTTTTTTGTTGCTTATTTTTTATTCTCGCAACAATCTCGCACATAATTCCGTAAACTATTGCTGATATAAAAAACATTGCTATCATTGTTATTCCTATCAACTTCCATTCTGCTAAACTTATCATCTTTTGTTCACCTTCTTTCTATATAATTTTTCGTGCCATTTCTTTTAGTACTTCTTTTTTATCTTCTTCTGTCAATCCTAGTTCGTACAATAGAACTCTTCTTTTATCTGCTAACTGTTTTACTCCTGTTCCTTTTAATCTTGGAAAACCTTTACTATTAAATATATTTCTTGCTGTTGCATCTCCTACTCCTCGCCATTCCATATAATCTTCTATACCTATAGTATCTGGTAAATCTTCATAGTTTTTTGTTGGTTTCTTTTCTTTCATTTAGTTCACCTCCATTCTGTTTAGTTTTCTAAACTTTCAGTGTAAAAAAATAATCTGCTATTTCGTTTTTTGGAATTTCTAAAATATTGCTTAGCATTATTATGTCTTGTTGTTTAAATGGTATTTTATTATTCAACTTAAAATTTAATGTTGTTTTAGTAATGCTCATTTCATTTGCTAAGTTTTCTTGTTTTTGTTTTTTTTCTACTATTCTACCTTTTAATTTTTGATAATCAAAAATGTATTTCTTTTCTTTCACTAATACTCACCTCTTTCTTTTTGTTGAGTTTTCTAAACTATAGATATAATATCACAATACAAATAAATGTCAATAGTTTTTTTAAAAAAAGTTTAGAAAATTTAACTAGATATAAAATAAAATTTTATTTTTCGTTGATTTTTCTAAACTTTTAGGTTATAATAAAATCAGAAAAAAATTTTAGGAGGTTTATATGGATAATTTAATAGACACTTTTGCTAACAGATTATCAAAAGCATTACTTTTAAGAAATATGAAACCTATTGAATTAGCTGAAAAATCTGGAATTGATAAAGGAAAAATTTCTTCATATGTCAATGGTAGATATAAAGCCAATCAAAATACTCTTTATGTATTAGCTACAACTCTTAATGTAAGTCCTGTATGGTTATTAGGATATGATGTCCCTATAAATAATGAAGAAAGCAATATTTTTCCAATAACAGACAAGCCAATATCAGTACCTATTTTAGGGAAAATATCTGCTGGACTACCATTATTAGCTACAGAAAATATAGAGGGATACGAATTTGCACCATCTTCATATATAAAAGAAGGTTTTGATTACTTTTATTTAAGAGTAAATGGAGATAGTATGAACTTAAAATTCAGTGACGGTGACATTGTATTAGTACAAAAACAAGATGATCTAGAAAATGATGAAATAGGTGTTATTTTAGTAGATGGAATGGATGCAACAGTAAAAAAATACAAGTATGAGAATAGTTTGGTAATCCTTTCACCTATGTCAACTAATTCAGAACATGTTGTACAGATTTATAATCCAAAAGATATTTCTATTAAGATTGTTGGTAAGGTTGTTTCTTATCAAGGGAAAATTTAAATTTTATAAAGGAGGCATTATGAATATACAACCAAATGAAATATTATTTTTAGAGTATTTAGATGGATTGTCATATACTCAAAATTTACCAGATTACTGGAAATTTACTTATGGAATTGAACCAAATAAAACTTCAGAAAAATTATTAAACGCTGGATTAATAGAGTATAAAATAAATATTGAAAAAACATTAAAAAAATTAACTATTCCGCAATTAAAAGATATTTTAAGAGAAAATAATTTAGAATTAACAGGGAAAAAACAAGATTTGATTTTTAGAATATTAGGAAATATTGATATTGATACTCTTGAAAAAAAGTTCCCTGAAAAAATTTTCTCTTTAACTGATAGTGGTATACAATTAATTAATAATAATTATTTATTTATATTAAACAAGAAAAATAATTATGGTTTCACTAACTTACAAATTGCAAATATATACGCAAAATACCCTAATGAAAAAAATGAAAATTTGGTCAAACTTATTCTTATTGATTCTATTAAAACTTTACCTACTGAAAAAAAGTGGAGTGACTATGAAATGAGAATATCTCAATTAGCAAAATATTATTTTCAGCTTGATGAATATATAGAAGCATTACAATATTATATCATATCCTTTAAATTAAAATTATTTAATTTTTATAATGATAATTATCTTGGAAATCTATCAGGGATTTTCTTTCATTATACATTTATCAAAGAATTAAAAAGTATTGTTTCGATTACAAAAGATTTTGATTTTGACATATACAATTATATGCAAAACGAAACATTTACAACTAAGATTCCTTTTAAATATTTTGATAACAGCGAATGTTATAAGATTTTTTGTGATTTAATAAATGATAAACAATTTGTTGTTACAAATTATAATTTTAATAGACCGAATCCAAACAGTACAATTTATAAATATTACAGTATGGATGATAATAAAATTTTTTATAATAACTCTAATAAGAATAACAATAAAAAATCTTTTATATCAACTTTATTAGACTTATTTAAATAGAACAAAAGATAAGTAGCAATACTTATCTTATTTTATAATTAAAAAAGGAGGTTCAACATGATAAAAGAAAGAACTGTAAAAGTTACGTTTTTAAATGAAGTTAGCGATAAAGAAGCTCTAGACATGTTAGCAAGAGACATAGCAAGAAAGCTATATGAAATAGATTTAAAGGAGGCGAAAAAGCAATGTCAAAAAGAGGAAATGGCGAAGGCACAATCTATTATAGTGAAAAACTAAATAAATGGGTTGGGCAATTTACAGCAGGAAGAAAAGCAGATGGAAAACTAAATCGTAAATCTGTTTATGGGAACACAAGAAAAGAAGTTAAAGAGAAAATGACTAAAGCATTAGCTGAAGTGCAAGATAATGTATTCATAGATAAAAACAATATAGCTTTAATAGAATTAATGAATAATAATATTGAACAACAATATAATACAAATAACATATCAGAAGCTAGTTATAATCGTAAAAAATCAACTGCCAAAATAATAAGCACATTAGATATAGCAAAAATGCCTATACAAAATATTAAAATTACAGACATTAATAATTCACTTGCTAATATAAAAGACTACTCTAATTCTGTTATATCTAAAATTTATGGCTTAATTTCATCAACACTAGATACAGCGGTTTTATTGCGAGTTATTAATGTAAATCCTTGTAATATTAAAGGTGCAATTTTAAAGCCGAAATCTACAAAGAATGATAAAGTTGTCGAAGCTTTAACTGTAGAAGAACAAAAAGCTTTTTTAAGAGAATTAAATCAAAGTGAAGATAAATATAAAGAGGTTTTTTTAGTTGCAATCTATACTGGAATGAGAATTGGAGAAATATTAGCATTAACAAAAAATGATATTGACCTTACAAATGAAAGAATAAACATAAATAAAACACTAACTAAAGATTCTAATGACAAAGTTATTTTAGGTTCAACAACAAAAACATATGCTGGTGTACGTGAAATTCCTTTTTTAAGTGTTTTAAAACCTACACTTGAATATTTAGTTAATAATTCATCAAATTACTTGTTTTTAGAAAATGGAACTTTTATTGCACCAAATACAATTAATTCACATTTTAAAAAAATATGTAAGAACGCAGACATCAGAGTTGTTATTACAAAAAAGAAGAAAAAAGATAAAAATAAAAAAGATGTATATGTAAATTTAAAATCTAGTAATGTTAATACTCATATGCTTAGACATACATTTGCAACAAGATGTATTGAAGCTGGAATGAGTGCAGTAGTTTTACAAAAGATATTAGGACATAAGGATATTGAAACAACACTTAACACATATACCTCAGTTTTTGACCAATTTAAGGATGATGAAATGACAAAAGTTGAACAATATATAAAAGCAATAAATATTTAGTTGCATTAAAATTGCATTAATTAAATAATAAAGAACTCTCGAAATGCTTGATGTTACTGCATTTTCAAGAGTTCTTTTCATGGCTCCTCGTGTTGTTTTAAACTTTTCTTCCTATCTCTTCCTGTTTTATAAAATCTCTTAAAGTGCTAAAAATAAGTATTTTTTTAATATTTATTTTTTTCATTTCTTTTCGTTTCTTATATCTTTTCATACTTTCTCTTTCATGTTGCATTAAAAATTGCATTAATTTTCCCCTTAACGAATAAAAGAACTAGTTGGGCTAGTTCTTAAATTTTATTTATTATTTTATCTTTTTGTATTGAAAAATTTGTCTAATTTTGGTATGATGTTTTTGTTCTTCTGGTTTCATCATCAGAAAGGTGGTGATATTGAGATGAAATCATTTATTAAACTTATAGTATTAATCATTATTGCGTACATCTTAAAGATGTTTGATTAGTACATATCTTCGTTGCGGCAACCCTACAGAAATGTGGGGTTGTTTTTTAATAAAAAAATACTAGAGATTGCGTTCTCTAGTATTTTTGTTCTCCTGTTCGATGAAATCATTTATCAAACTTTTTACAGAAAGGAGGTGATAAGCTATGACATTAAACACTTATCTCATTTCTGTCCAATATATTTTACTAGAGTAATTTTATTTTGTCAATAGATATAACACAAATTGTGTTACTTTTTTGACACTTTTTGATACCAATATAAGTATAACACATTTTATGTAAAATGTCAAAAATTATGCATAATATCAACAAAAATCCGTCTCACGACAATCAATTTTAAGCCTTTTTAAAAATCAAGACATATACTTTATCGTCTCAATTCTTTCATTTTTCTGTTAATATACATATCAAGTCGCTTACTCTGTCTTAATATCAATTTATAATCTGCATTTTCCTCAATTAACTTTTCTAATTTATTTCTATTTCTGATAATTAATAAATCTGTACTCATACAAATCACCTCTAATAATTATAACATATTTTATGTAAATAAGCAAAAAAGAGGCAGACTGAAATCAATCCACCTCTTAATTTTAAATCTTTTTCATTTTTCCTGCTTTCAATTTTGACAATAAACGATTATTTTGAACTGCAGTTCCAGTATAATTATATACACCGTTTTTTACTGCTATTTTTCTACGATTTTCTTTTGAACTGTTAATTCCTATTGTTTTTAAAGCCTCTACTATAGATGTACCACTATAATTTGGGATTGGATAATATTCAGACTCTATTGTATTATTTATTTTTACTGTATATGCTAAACTAATCCAACCGCTACCACTTTTCAATTTACCCCATTTAGTAGTACCATTCATTTTTTCTTCTACAATTGTGTATACTTCATTTTGTTTTACTCTTGTTGTTACATCATAATTTGTACCAGCTCCTGCTCTAACATTTAATTCTTTAGTATTGATTTTAACTAAATAATTAACACTTGGTACTTGTGCATTAGAACTTGGCACTTGTGTATTAGTTTCAGTTGTTTTCTTTAAACCTAAATATTCAATCAAACCTTGTGCTATTGCTCTTGCGTATCCGTCTTGACCTTTTTCAGATGTAATAACTGGATAATCTATGCTACTATCCATAAAACCGCCTTCGCATAAAACTGCTGGGATTTTATTTTGATTTATTACATACCAGTTTTCTTTTTTAATTCCTCTACCCTTTAAACCAGTATATGCTGGCAAATTCTTATAAATTGCTTCAGCAAGTTTCATATCTTCAGCAGTACAATTTCTATCAACAAATACTTCTACACCAGTTGCTTGATTCCATTTTCCACTTAATGCATTGTGATGAATTGAAACAAAAACATCTACACCAACGTCAATATATTTCTTTACTCTTGAACCTAAACTTTCATCTGTGTTTCCTTCGTCATTATCTGTAAACACAAAACTTACATCATAGCCTTTTAAATAGTATACTACTTTATCTCTGACTATATCATTTAAAGTCCATTCTTTTATCCCAGTTGGTGTTTGTTTTCCAGCAGTACGTAAACCATGTCCTGCATCTAAACCTATTTTAATCATAAGATTACCTCCTATTCAACAATTTTCCAATCTTCAGCCAACATATCAGCTTGACTTGCTAACCAGCCAAGTTGAACTCCGCTAGTTCCTACAAATGCTATTGCTTTATTTCCTATAGCCTCATGTTCAGCATTAATTATTTCCCCATTAGCATTTTTATAACTTATATTAGTTGCTAATTCTATGTATTGATTTTTTCCATTCCAACCACTACGTTGAACTCTTTTTCCTTCTTTTAATAATTGAATTGCTTTTCCAAAATCCATAACTATTCCTCACTTTCTGGAATACCCATCACAATACTCATTAATATAGATGTTATTCCTGCTACTGCACTTGAACTAGCAACTATAACCCAGTTTATATCGGTTAAAACTACACCAGTAGATATTGTTGCTAATGCAGTTTGGCATACTGTTCTTATACAACGTGCTACTGCACATTCCCAAAATTTCTTTGATTTTAATTTATCTAACATATAAATCATCTCCTTTAAGTTTCTATTAACTCATTTTTTGTTGCTACTATTGTAATTTGAGCTTTACCAATACAATTTACATTTACAAAAGTATCTTCTATCTCGCTATAATATAATGCTGATTTATCTTTTGTTACTGTAACAAATTCGTATAATTTATTATTTAAATATTCTACTTGTTTGATTGGCACTATTACATCAACAAATGTGAAAAAACTTCCATCTGTTAATTTCCCTCGTATCATTAAGTGTACATATTTACAATCTTTCATTTTTTCTACTATTTCTTTAGCTCTATCATTTCCGCTTGTATTCTTATCCTTGAAAAGCGAGAAAACAGAAAGCTCCTCGCTTGTTAATTTTACATCTACCGTTCTTATCATTTTTCTATTCATATCAAATCATTCCTTTCAAATCTTTTTATTTCTTTTTTTCATTATCTTTTTCTAAAATTGTTATTCTTGTTTCATGGTCTTGTATTTTATTTTTTGCAGTCGAAACCTCTGCATTTAATGAAATAATGGTATCTAATTTAGCATTAACAGTTCCTTTCCATTCTGCATCTTTATCTGTTTTATTATCTCTGTTCAATAGCCAGCCAGCTATTCCTATTAGACAGCTGACTATTGCTAATATTATTGATATTGTAGCTATATCCATCTACTCCACCACGCTTTCAGACTCTACAACTTCCTCCCAAGCTGGCGGATATGTTTCAGGACTCCATGCACAACCATCTACTTTACAAATGTATTTCTTTTCTTTAAATGTTACTTTATCACCTATATTGTAGCTGTCATGTGCTCCAGCTGGTTGTTTATACTCTGGGTATTCTTCAACTTCAACTTCTACTTCTTCATCTGTAGAAGTATTGTTTTCTAACTTCTCTAGTCTTTCATATATATCAGCAAATTGTCTTTGTATATCGTAGCTGTTTTCCATTTTAGCTTTAGAACGAGCTAAATTATCTAGCTCATTCTTTTCTTCTTCACTTAACATATCTTCTACATACATTTTGTTGATTTTATATAATATGTCCTCTAATCTAAAATCTTTATTATTTATTACACTTTTAATTATTCTAAACATTATTCATTACCCCCTAACGCCACAATGGCTTCTTTTAATTCGTTTATTTGACTCATTAAGTCTTGCATATATGTAAGTTGTAATTCTGTTGTAACTCCATTTTCACTTTCTACAATTATGTTGTTTGTGCCTTGTTGTAGATTTAATTTATATAGCTTGTCTAGTACTTCTGATTGGGCTGGTGTGCAGTCTTCGTAAGTTGCCTCAATCATAGGTGAATATATAGTAATTGGATTAGATACTAAATAATCTTGCAAGCCTTGTACAGAATTTTCCTTTAATCTGCTTACTAAAATTCTTAACTTAAATTGTTTATCATTTTTAATCACTTCTTTATCTAAAACACTCACATAATCGCCTATTGGCAATTTATCATTTACTATATTTTCTGGTCTTACATTCGCTGCTGGATTTTTCAAATACACACATAAAAAAACATCATCTGAATAAGAACTCTTAACCCATGCTTGACTTCCATCTAAAAGTATTTTTCTAATGTTCTTTTCAAACTGCCACTTACCATCTTTATATACCGCTCTATCTTGTGCAACTACATTGTTATTTTCATCTACTATCTTGCATAGTTCTGTTGTGCCTAAATCTAGTTCGAATGTTTCTTTTTCTATTGGTTCTTCATATGATGTTGCTGTATCTCCTTTTTCAACTTGTAATTGTATTGTGTAATTATCAAAAGTATTTCCTTTATTTATATACATTCCAAGTTGATTTACAACTGTATCTATTGTGTTTGTTGCATATGTTGTTACTGAAGTAAAAGTAAGTGGCGATTGTAGTAAATCAATTGAACTATTTTCTTTTAAATAAATTCTATACGCTCCTCCTGAAGCACTTCCACTTAGCACTTTTTGAGAAAAAGTATATGTGCCATCCAAAACAATTCCTAAAGTTGATGATATAATTATTGCACGATTGCTTGTTGCTGTACCATTTAATATTATTTTATTATTCTCTACTTTTGCAGTTATACCACTACTTTGTTCGATTTCTATATCTGGTATATCTAAATAGTTCTTTCCTAATCTACTTATCTTCTGTATCCCAGTAGCAACAACTGGCATTGATGGATATTCTATACTTGGCTTATTAGGAATATATTCTTCATACTCTAATATTTCATTTATATTAACAGAAAACTTTTTAGTAATATCTGTATCAACAACATTAAATCTACAGTATTTTGCTACAGTTGTTTTATCAATAAGTGCAGCACTTACATTAAAAGATACACTTTTAGTAAAATCAGAAACTGCATTTCTACCAATATAATTGTAATCTTTATCATATAATCTAAGTCCTATACTTATAGCTGTTTCATATTCACTTTCTGCCACTATTGTTATCTTTGTTGCTCCTGATACATCAATATAATTCTTACTTCTAACTCTAATATTAGATGCTTCATTTAATCCTGTTTCATAACCTATATTTCCTGCCTCTAAAATACCATCAAATTTATTATTTCCTGTTTCAGTTTTCTCCTGCACTAAATTCCCAAACAAACCTAACTTATTTCTGCTATACTTCGCACTATCTTCAACATGAATACTATCTTGTATTTCTGTAGTATTCCATGGCATTTGATTAGCTAATTCAGTTAGCTCATTTTCCAAGCTATCTACATTTTCGTTAAACTCATTTACTTTGTTTGTTGCGTTTGTGTTGTATTCTTTTATTTTTGTTTCTGCGTTAGTATTGTAATTAGTTGTTTTTTCTGTTGCGTTATCATTAAATGCGTTTGTTTTACTTTCTGCATTGCTATTAAAATCGTTTACTAAAGTATCTTTAGTAGTAGATATTTCTTTTTCTAAATCTGTCTTGTATGTGTCTAGTTCTGTCTTTTTATTAGTAGTGTATGTATCTAACTCTGTTTCCTTTGTTTCTACATATTTATCTATTTTTTCAGTCCATTGTGGGTATTGTTCTGGTATTGGCTCATTACTTTCAATAGTGTCTAACACTTCAAAATGCATTATCTTTGTAGCATAAATTGGTACACCATTGTCTTTTTCTGGCTCTGTTATCTTAAAGCATACATCTATAGATGGTGTTATTAGCAATGAGCTTTTTATATCTAATGTATAGCAGTCTTCTTGCTTGTCCATTTCTATTGTGCCATGTCCTTCTATGTACATACGGCATATTCCATCTATAAATGGTTTAGGTGTGAATATGATTTTTCCTTGCAAATTCTCGCTACTTATACCTAGCCTTCTGCTACTTAATGATATTCCATCTGTTTGTGTATCTACGTTTATTTTTATATCTTTTCGCATTGTTTAGCACCTCCTAATCAGTTGTTTTGGTGTATTCTAATATTATTCTATACACAAAACCATGCGTATTGTATGTCCACCCTGTAACCTTCATTTCAAGCGCTTTTGTTAATCCAAAGTAAGACACTGAACAATTATAATTTTCGTTTTCATAAGTATTAACATTTAATACTCTTAAATCAGACATAGTGTTTTTTATTATTCCAGTTAAATTGATGATGTCATCAATGTTTAAATCTGATAAATCCGCTATAGCTTGCCACCCTGTTACGTCTGGATTATTTCCAGTAAATATTTTTCGATAAACGTTTTTTCCATTCCAAGTTCCAATTTTTTGTTCTTCTGTTGAATAGTCTTGTTTGTTCAATTCACTTTCACTATAAAACCTCTCAAACACACCCTTTTCATTTTTTACATAAATTTCTTTTTCTACATAGTCTTCGTAATCTGTTGCAGTATTTCCTTTCTCAATTTGTATATTTTCTATTGTTAAAGTATTTGCAGTAGATGATGAGTCAATATAAAAATATATAAATACTGTTGTGTCTTCTGCTAAATCAACTGTAAATGTATTTTCATTAGTATCTTTTATACAAATATCCGTATTATGCGCATTAATTAACTTCATAGTATTTAATTGACCTTCGATTTTTAACGAAATTGTATGTTGTCCTTCTGGAATAACAAAGTTAGATGTTTTTATATATGCAACTGCTTGTGTTACTTGTGGTACTGTTACAGTTATCTTTTTGTTATCATCAACTGTATAATTTACATTCCAATGTTCTACTATTTCAAGATTTCTTTTATCAAACTCATTCTTCCTATTCTTTATCCAAACTTTACCTTGTGTTGGCATAACTGGACTTATTGCTACGTCGCTATATTCTTCAAATATTCCTGCATTATTTTTTATCAATATTTTTTCTTCTACAAATTCTTCAAAATCTGTTGCTGTTAAATTTTGTTCTAATTGAACTTTTGTAAAATCAACATTATTTATAGAATTTAAGTTATTTACACCACTAAAAAACATTAATTCTATATATACTTCTGTATCTTGAATAGTTATAGTTACATTTTTAGTAGTTTCTGTATTACCTAATTCTCTTATAATTTGATTAGAAGAATTATAAGCTTTTATACTAACCCAACTATAATTATTAGCAGAGAAAGTGTAAGTTTGCCCAACTTTAATATTGCTGTATATTAGACCTATATTTTGAGATAAGGTTCCTGTAATATACGCATTTTTAGGATTATATAAATTCTTCCCCTTCTTTATCCATACACTTTCATTCGAGGTTGGTTGGGTTGGGGAGATTGAGATTTCTCTTAATCCACTAACTTGATTTGCTATATCTTCAACTTGTGTATTTGTATTATTTTTAAAAACTTCAACGTCATTTGATAATTCAGTCATATACGTTTCTAATTTTGTATCTATCTTATCCCAGTTTTCATTTAAAGATTTATCTATATCAAATTCTTCATCTCCATCTATATCTGGTTGCCATTTAAATAAATTTAAAAATTTTGTAAAAGCACTCATTTAATCACTCTCCTTTAACTCATATATCCTATTACGTTTAGAACTGCCTTTACTTCTCCTACTTTAGAATAACAAGCCTGTTCTATAAAATCATCACTAAAATCTGGTGTTGATATATCTGATTCTAATGCAAACATATTGTAGCCACTTGAAATAGATTTTGAGAAATCTCCGCTTGTTACTATTTCAGTTTTATGAGAATTATCTGATGGTGTACTTGCTGTAAAATTCAACACGTTCAAATCACTTAATGAGCTATTATCATATTCAGACATTTCACTTAGCACATACGCAGTTCTTAAGAAATTTACATCTGTAATTTTCTTTACTTTCAATTGTCTTGAATAACCAAAGAATTGACTCGAACTTTGGTCACTCGCCCATTTTATTGGTGAATGTACTAATGTTACATATGCTTGTACTACAACAAAATTATTAGGGATTATTACATCAAATATCATTTTATTTTTTCTTACTGTACTAAAATTATAATCAGCATAAAATCCTAAAAGTCCATTGTTTGATACTTTACCAACAAATTGAAAATTACTTAACACTCCGTTTCCACCTATTAATTTTGTTCCATTACTTAAAGTAATTCCTTCAAGATTGATTTTTACTAATTCGTTTCCATCTTTATCAACAACTTGTATTTCTCCATTGGTGTTATTTATTCCACCTATTTTTAATGTTCCACCTTTGATTCTATCTGCTGTCATACTCCCACTTGTGATAAAACTTGCTACAATAGAACCATCCATTGTAATAGCTGTTCCATAAGGCCCATTTATACCTGTAGAACTATATCCCAAACCATTTATATTCCATCTCCAAATCCTAACTGCTTTATCTAAATCTTTATTATCTGATATAAATAATTCGCCCTCTTTTTTTATTACATATCCACCATTAAATTCTGTTAACATTTGAGTGGCATTTTCTATTGCTTTTTCTAAAGTATTTGGTATTAATTCTTTTTGTATTTTTTCAATTGTTCTTGCAATAAAACCTTTTGCACTATGTGAATTTTTTAAAGTATTTTCACCTTTTGCACTCATATCTTGTTTTAATGCACCGTTAAATGTCCAACTATTATTAAATACATAACTACTAAAAATATTGTTCTTAGTATCTGTTATTGTTATATAATCTAATATGTCTTGTGCTACATCTCCACGTATTAGTTTTAGTGTATATGGCATATATGTAAAATCTTTTATGTTGTCATAAATATTTTGGATTATATTATCCACAATAAAAGGGTTATTACTGTCTAATTCAAGTGTATGTCCTTCTTCTTCTCCTGAAATTATTTCATTAAATTTGACTTTTTTAACTATTACTGTATTTTCAGCTGGTTTAAATTCTTTATATCTATCTATATTTTTTGTTAAATCTTTATTAAATCTTAATAACTGTAAATTTCCTAATCTATTCACAATAAAATATCCACATTCACATTCAGCTATGTAGCCTAATATTTCTTTCATTTTATATGTTGTGTCTAAATT
>JAFQOI010000108.1 GCA_017403285.1 bacterium | reverse complement strand
TTTTAGGTATGGTTGATGGTGCGCTTTTAATTGTTGATGCACAAGAAGGTCCAATGCCTCAGACAAGGTTTGTTTTATCAAAAGCGTTAGAACTTGGTATCAGAATAATTGTTGTTATTAACAAAATAGATAAACAAGGTGCAAATCCAGATGGTGCAGTTGATAAAGTATTTGATTTGTTTACAGAACTTACTGATAATGAAGAATTAATTGATTTTCCTTATGTATATGCAAATGGTTTGGCTGGATATGCAAAGAAAAATTTAGAAGATGATTCAAAAACACTTGAACCATTACTTGACTGTATATTAGAAAATGTAAAACATCCAACTGGGGATAAAACGGCAACATTGCAATTCCAAGCAACAACACTTGATTATAATGATTATGTTGGAAGAATTGCTATTGGTCGTGTTCAAAATGGTATTATAAAATCACAACAACAAGTTAATTTGATAAAGGCAGATGGCTCAATTCAACGTGGAAAAATAGTCAAATTATATGTTTTTGAAGACCTTGGTAAGGTTGAGGCACAAGAAGCTATTGCGGGTGATATTGTTGCTATAACTGGTTTTGATGATATTCATATTGGAGAAACAATTACAGAAGTTGATTGTACAGAAGCACTTCCTTTAATAAAAGTTGATGAACCTACATTGCAAATGATATTTTCTGTTAATGACAGTCCTTTTGCTGGTCAAGAAGGAAAATTTGTAACTTCTAGACAAGTTAGAAAAAGACTTTATGATGAATTAGAAAAGAATGTAAGTCTTAGAGTAGAAGATACTGATTCAACAGAAAGTTTTAGAGTTTCTGGTAGAGGTGAACTTCACCTTAGTATTTTAATAGAAACAATGAGACGTGAAGGATTTGAATTTCAAGTTTCTAAACCAGAAGTTATCACGAAGAATATAGATGGTGTTTTAATGGAACCATTTGAGGATTTACTTATTGATGTTCCTGAAACATGTGCTGGAGCGTGTATTGAAAAACTTTCTAATCGTAAAGGTGAAATGCTTCATATGCAAAATGCAAAAGGTAGAACAATGTTAAACTTTTCAATTCCAGCAAGAGGTTTAATTGGCTTTAGAGGTGAGTTTATCAGAATGACTCGTGGGGAAGGCATTATGAACCATACATTTGATAAATATAAGCCATATGCCGGTGATATTTCTAAACAGAGAAATGGCTCTTTAGTTTCTCACGAACAAGGTGAAGCAATTCCTTATGCACTTGCTCAATTTGAAGATAGAGGTGTATTTTTCTTAACACCTAAGACAAAAGTATATAGAGGTATGGTTGTGGGAGAACATAATCGTCCTCAAGATATTGAAATCAATGTTTGTAAAACTAAAAAACTTACAAATATGAGAAGTGCTACAGCGGATGTTATGGTTACATTGCAAGCACATAGAAAAATGTCATTAGAAGATTGCATGGAATACATCTCTGACGACGAATTGCTTGAAATTACGCCACAAAATGTAAGAATTCGTAAGGCTGATTTAACAAGAGTGAGATTTAATTAATTCTTTTTGTTAAATTCTTCTATGATATCATCAGCAGGTACTCGTTTTGCTTTGATGTATTCGAGTACAGGAGCAAGATAAGTTTCTTCTCCTAAATTATTAGATTTTAAGCACGCTTGTGATATTTCAAAAAATTCTTTTACTAAATCAATCACTTTTGTATGATTTAATTTTGCCCCGATAGCTTGAATTGGGGCATTTTTTCTTAAGTTTAAAAAGTGTTCATACGTATATTTTGATAATATTTTTTCTATCTCAGAAATTGCTGAATTATTATACATAATGCCTTTCCAAAAAGCAGGAACAGAATATGTCATTGTTCTATTTTGTGCATCGTGATTTCTGATTTCAACGTAATTTTTTAATCTTACATCAGGGAAATAAAGACTTATATGATTGTACCAATCAGAAATTTCTGCGGTTAGTCCATTATAACCCTCTTCCATAAATGTTCTAAATGTTTTGTTATAACCAAAACAAGAATTTCCTCTTTGAATGAATATCATTGGAATATCAAGAAGAATATCAATGTAGTCTTTGAATGTAAAACATTCATTTTTATCAAATAATTTTTTGCTGATATAACCACATCTATCTTCATCAACATTGAGCCAAGAATTTGCCCTATATGACTTAAACATAGTTAATTTTGAATCTCTTACTGGCGAATTTGAATATATAGAACTTATAATTGGACTCATTTTTATAGCAAGTTTTAATTTTCTTATTGCATCTTCTTGAGATTTATAATCAAAATTTGATTGAATACCTGCTGTTTCTCTCATCATAACAAAAGGTGTAAGTCCTTTTGTCGGAAGGTATTTTGTCATATACTCATATCTTTTTTTGGGGATGATTTCAATGGTGTCAAAAGTTGAAACAGGTTGAATCCCACTATTTAAAACTTCCATATTATTTTCTTTTGCAAAATTTTCAAGTTGAGAATAAAATTCATCAAGATGTTTTGTAATTTCATAAAGCGTATTTATAGGAGCAAGACTTAATTCAACTTGGCTCCCTGGTTCTAGTGTTATTACTCCTATATCACTTTTTAGTGCCATAAGATTATTTTGTTCATATATTCTTTGCCATTTATCTTGAGGAAACGCTTCAAGTACTTTAACGACATCATCATATTTGACTGCTTTTTTGCTTCCTTTATAGACAAGAAGTTTTTCCGTCTCTACCCCAATGGATTCTTTTTGTTTACAACCAGAAAAAAAGATTTCGGATAAATCTTTATAGTCTAACAAAGTTTCTACGTCCTTATTTGTTATAAGCATACAGTCTGCCTTTTGCTGTGATTTTCGATTAGTTTTTCTAAATGCATCATTATTTTGTTTTCAAAATTAATACCATAGTGTTGATTAATTTCACGAATAAAATAACAAGGGCTGGTTACATTTATCTCTATAACTTTTTCACTTATAACATCAAGTCCAACAAGAAATAATCCCTTTTTGGATAGTGTTTGGGCTATTTTTTCTGCCATAAATTTTTCGTTCTGGGTAAGTTGGCAACCTTTAAAATATTTATCAGAATGAATAGCAAATTTAAAATTATTGTCTGGTGGAAGTTTTTGAATGCACTCATCCAAAACATTTTCACCAATTATTAAAACTCTTTTGTCGCCATCTTTTGCTTCTGGTAGATATTTTTGTACCATAACTGGGGTTTTACCTTTGTCCGTCATATTTGTAATTATGGTTACAAGGTTTTTATCCGTATTTTTCATATAATATACACTATTCCCAAAACAATTATTTAATGGTTTTAGTATGGCTTCTTTATGTTTTTCAATGAAGTTTATTATGGTTTCAAGTGAACTTGTTACGATATTTTCTGGAACAAATTCAGGGAAATAATTAATATGAAATTTCTCATTGAAGTTTTTTACTTCTGTTGGGTCATTTATTAGTAATGTTTTGTTTTTATCTACATAATCAAAAACGTAACAAGCATTGATGTAGTTAATATCTACAGGTGGGTCTGGGCGGAAAAATACCACATCAAAATCATTTATTAATTTTTTTGTTCTTTCTTTTTCGTAAAAAATATTTTCTTCTTTTAAGTATGATTTTTTTGAAAGAACATATGCTTTTTGATTTTCTGTATATAAATCACTTTTTATTGCTATTGATACAGTATAATCTCGCTTTAAAAATTCCTTTATAAGCCAAAAATTTGTTACTAAATCATTAAATTCAAAATATTTTAGTTCTATATCATCAATTATAAATAATATGTTTTTTTGCATAAAAGACTCTTAAATTTTTCCTGTAATCCAAGCGACAATATCGTTGTAGCATATAAAAATGATAAGCCCAAGTAAAAGGAAGAAAAATCCGTTGACTAAAATTTCTGATATTTTTTTATTTATGGGTTTTCCTGTTACTTTTTCAATAATTAAGAATAATAAGTGACCACCATCTAATGCTGGAATTGGTAAAAGGTTCATTATTGCAAGGTTCAAAGAAATAACAGCGGTTAATAAAAGTCCTTGAAAAAGACCTTTATATGCAATCATTTCTGTACCTATTTTAGTAATTGCAATAATTCCGTTCATATTATCTACTGGAACTTTTCCAGTGAATAATTTTACAAGTGCGCGTCCCATTAATCTGAGGTTATCATCAGCATATTTTATTGTTGCTAAAGTTAATTGTTTTAATGTTTTTGTTTCTGTGTAGTCTTCTTTTAAAATTTGCTCAATTCCTAGTAAACCAAGAGTGTTTGGATAAACAGGTCTAAGTGCAATTTTTTCCCCAGCTCTTTCAACTACAATATTAACTGGTTTCTTTGTGTCAGAAATAGCCGCTGCTACATCTTTTAAAGAGATTTCATTTTTTGCCACATAAGACTTTTGATAATTAATGTCATTTCTTAACTCTCTTTGTAAGTCTGTTAAAGCGATTTCTTTAGAAATGTATTTTTCAAGTCCAAGTATGTTGTCTTGAGTTAAATTAACCGCTTCTTCATCTGTAAAAGGAGGTAATTTTATTTTCGTTCCTACTCCGATTTTATCTTTGATATTTGGATTTAATGTTTTTAATTCTTGAAGTTTTTTATCAATAGTTTCTTGGCTTGTGAAACCATCAAATTCTTTTGATAATAATAAAAATTTTGATAACGTAATAGGATAATAAACGTTAATTCCGTTGATTGTGTATATTTTATCTCCCTTTTTTATTCCTGAATTTTTTACTGATTCAACAGCAGATGGGGCAAAATTTTCAAAATATATTGAATATTTATTATCTGGAAGTTGTTTCCATAAAAATCCTGTCATAAAGATAAGAATATATGCGAGAATTACGTTGAAAAAGACACCGGCAACAAAAACCAAAGCTTTTTGCCAAGCGTTTTTATTCGCTAGTCGTTTTGGGGAGTCTTGTGGCAAATCGCAATCTTCTTCATCATCAGGGAAAGAAACATATCCACCAAATAAAAATGCGTGAAGAACAAGTTCAGTTTCTCCTACCTTTTTGCTCCATAAAGTAGGACCAATTGGAAGTCCAAAACCAAATTTATCAACTCTAATTCCAACTGCTTTTGCTGCAATATAATGACCAAATTCGTGGGCAATAATTAGTAAACTTACTAATAAAATCATTGCTATTGCGCTTAAAAACATATGAAAAAAGTTATAAACCGCTGTTACATTAATTGATTGTATAAAATCCATTTTAATTATCTCTTTTATCTAATATAATTAGATTATATGATAAAGATATTGGAAAAACTACTTAACCTTATATATATAAAGGTATGCTATTTTTGTGGTTCACAAAAGGATGACGCATTGATTTGTACAAAGTGTTATTCTAAGATACATTTTCTTCCGCCCAGTGTTAATAGAAAAATTAATAATGTGAACGTGTATTGTGTTGCTATTTATGATGGGATTATCAAAGAACTTGTTAAAGCGTTGAAATATCATGGTAAAAAGCAACTAGCTTCCGTAGTTGCTGATTTGTTGTTTAAGTATTTTTTATCGCTTAATTTAGATAAAAAAGAGTTTATTATTTTACCTGTTCCAATTCATAAATTACGTAAGCGAGAAAGAAAATATAATCACATGGATTTGGTTGCTAGAGAATTTTCTATTCTTAGCAAATATAAATATAATGATAAATTTATACTGCGAATTAAAGATACAAAAAAACAATATAATCTAAAAAAACAAGAACGTATTTTAAATATTAAAGATGCATTTGATATAGATGAAAAATACATGCCGGATAAATCGCAGTGGCTTTTGATTATTGACGATATAACTTCTACTGGGACTACTTTGTGTGAGATAATAAAATTACTTAAAGAAAATGGATACGAAAATATAATTGCATTAACATTAGCAACTCCGGATATATGGAATTAGTAGCAATTAAAAAAGATTTATTTAAAAAATGCGAAATAAAAAAGTTCGAGGTTTCGGTCTTTTTTATGGTGTGCGTTAGGAGACTCCTTTTGCTTGCTCGCAATAAACGGCGTTATGTGCCGAAGATTCATCATCTCCGTCACTTCTGCCTATGCTTGCTCCCATTGAACTCAAAATAAGGCTTCGCCTTGTGGGAGTTCCTATCCTAAAACATCATAAAATAAAACCGAGAACAACAAATGTCATTCTCGGTTTTATGGTGGGCGTTAAGAGACTTGAACTCCTGACATCCTCCTTGTAAGGGAGGTTCTGTAAGTTCTTTACTGCTTTTATAATCTCTATAATGTTGATATATCAACGTTTTGCAATTTTACTGATTTTATATTTTTTGTATTTTTGATTATTTTTGTGAACATGTTGTGAACATCTGATAAATATATCTCTTTTTTATATTTCTTAAAAATTCATTGAGTTTTTATCGTTTGTTCATTGAATTCACAATTATATTATAGCATAGATTCCCTTTGAAATAAAGGCTTTTCAGCACTTTTATTGGCAAAAATAAAAGTAAAAAGGTCTTCTGTTTTATCTTAACTAATGAAATATAAAAAATAGGAGTTGATTTATGAACATAGTAGAACCAATTAAAGAAAAAGAAGACATAGAACGAATTAGATGTGTACTTTTTAATAATAAGAGAAATTTGTTATTGTTTAACTTTGGAATTAATAGTGGATTAAGAATTTCAGATATTTTGTTATTA
>JAFQOI010000107.1 GCA_017403285.1 bacterium | reverse complement strand
TCAAGATAAAAATGGAATGACAAATATTGAAAATCTTTTCCCTAAAAATGGAGAATCTAAATTTAAACCATTAATAAAAAATAACAGCATTAAAATTCAAAATTATTACCTAACTTTTGAAGACAAAATGTTAAAAAAATCTCTCGATATTGCTGGCAATTTAGATGAACTTGCTATAAAAAATAATGAAAAAATTTTTATTAAAACAACGGGATATACAGTAACAAAGAATATAAAAAGTGATTTTGATATTGACTTAAAATCCACATTCCCTCTTTCAAAACAAATTAATAAAGACATAATCTCTGGCAATTGCTTTATCAGCAACATCAATCTAGATGTTTTATTGCCATTTATGGCAAAATTTGTTGATAAAAATACTGAAAATATTTCAGGAGATATTAAATATTTCCAAATTTCAACAATAAATGACAACGGAAAAAATCAAGTTTCTATAAATACCCTTCTGAAAAACGTCATATATGATAGAAAAGACTGGCTAAATGACGCTAGGGTAGAAGGGGAATGTAAAATAAATGCTCACATTGAACCAGAAAAAAATCAAATCAATGTAAAAACAATAAGCCTTACTGCTAATAAAATAGATATCAAAGCACTTGGAAGTATAAATTTTAAAGACAAAACTCCAGAATTGAATATAACCACAGAAATAAAAAACTCAAGAGCTGAAAAAATTTTTGCAATGTTGCCTGAAAACATTACAAAGAAATTAGGAACTATAAAAAAAGTTAAAGTTTACAAGGTATACGGAGATGTTGAAGCAAAAGCAGACATCAAAGGGAAAATTCCTCAACCAGACATTATTGGATATATAAAAGGTAGAAACATTAAAGCACTGGATAAATCAATCCATAAATTACATAATGGCACTGTTGATATTACGTTTGATAAACGCAAATTAAATATGGATATATTAATTGACCTTTTTAACAATCAAAAAGCAACTGTTAAAGGGTATACATATTTTTATAGAGACGGAATTAACAACGTAAATATAAAAACAACAAATAATTTGGACTTCCCTTTAACACAAAAAATTGCTGTTCCTGTAAGTAAAGTATTTAATTTTACTCTTGGTCCAATTGTTGAAATGGATATTACATCTGGAAAAGGCATTCTTGATTTAAATGTTCAGGGCAACATAAACTTTGTAAATGTAAATGGATTTTGTGAATTTCGTGATGCAGCATTAACATATAATGGCTTGCATGGTGAAATAAAAGATGGGGCTGGAAGGGTTGATTTTAAAGAAGATGTTATTTCTTTTAAATCAAAACAAGCATACGTAAAATCAAATCTTTTAGATATTGATGGTTATGTAAAAATAAACAACCATCTTGATTTTAATATACGTTCAAATAACGCTTTAGCAGAAGATATCCTAGAAATAATCAATAATAGTTTCCTTTTAAAAGATGTAAAAGCAGGATTAGCAGTCTTTACCTCAGCAGAAAAACCAGTAAATTTAAATACAAATATAAAAGCAAAAATAGTTCCAGTTCCATATGGACATCCACCACTTCCACCAGATGAAGCTTTCGAAGATATGAGAGTTAAAGGAAGTGTAGAATTAATTGATAATACTTGCCACATTGAAGGATTTAAAACCCCTTTTGAACATATTAATGGGATTGTCGATTTCACAGAAACAGCGGTAGATATCCATCCAGTTACAGCAATTTCAGGAACATCTCCTCTAACTATAAGCGGAAAAGTAACAAATGATGTTAAAACAAAAATACCGGATGTCGATATTACAGTTACAAGCGACAATGTCAATTTAAAAGATACCATTAAATTTTTAACAGAATCGTATTTGTATCCTGAAGAATATATCGATTTGTCAAGTCTTTATAACATTGATTCAAAACACGATCTTTATTTTAAATACAAAGCAAAATCAATTGATTTTGCCACAGATAAAGCCTATGCTGTAATGAACTTTATTCCAGATGAAAATAGATATGGATTAGTTGCAACATCAGGTAAAGTTATTATGGATAAAGCCGTTGTAACCGTTGATAATGTTATTGCGGATTTATATGGTTCCAAATTGCATCTCAACGGAAACGTTACTCATATTGATACAATTAATCCGCTTTATAACCTTGACATAAAAACAGAAAATTTAAATCTTGAAAATTTCAATGACACTTCAAAAACTATAATAATACCTAAAGTAGTTTCTAATATTTTGAATGATTTTTCAAATTATCAGGGTTTAGCTGACCTAAATTTATTCCTTAGAAAAAATATTTTAAGTGGTAATATCAATTTAAAATCCCCACAACTTACGCATAAAAAGACAAATATTCCACTTGCTTTTGATGATTTTAAAGTTATTTTTGAAAATAATAAAGTCAAAATGAAAGATGTATGTGCAAATATTGGAGATATGCCATTTTATGGAAGTTTCATAATTTCTGATTATTATAAACTTCCTGATATTGACGGCTATTTTACTTCAAAATTAACTCAAAACTTTATTGATAATTACCTACAAAGTGGAATTATAAATAAACTTCAATTATATGGAGATATTAGTTTTAGTTCTACGATTTCTGGGACTATCGATAATTTAAAATTAGAACCAAAACTCACATTACAAAAAAATGCTGATATTTCTTATGACGGAATTAATCTTGGTGAGAAAAATGAAAAAAGAGAATTATATGGTCTAGTAGAGCTAATAGATAAAAATATTCATATTGAAAATTTTGAATATATAAAATACATTTCCTCACAAAATAATAAAACCTATCCGATTAAATTTATAGACATAACTGGTTTTATGAAACAAAAAGAAAAACAAATAATTCCAAAAGAAATTAACTTAAAGACCCATAAAAACATGCCTGCAAGATTTTTGAACATTATGCTAAAATCATCAATCTTAAAACAAGGTTCATTTAGTGGGGACTTAAAAATCAATATAAATGAAAAAACGGGAAATCCACAATTCATAGGTAATTTGGATTTTAGAAATATCAATATTCCTTTATTTGATACTGTGATTAAACATATATCCGTAAATTCTAACAATGAAGATATAAATATATCTGCTTTTGGATTTTTAATTGATGAACGAGTTAGTATAAAAACAAAAATCAAAAACGATTTATCCTGCAAACCACAAATCAAATCATTAGACATATATGCTGAAAAAATAGATAAAGATAAACTATTTGAAATTTTAACAACTGCACATAGTGCAATGAGAGATAATAATCAAATAAAAAACGTTGATTTATCAGGGTTATCTATTAGTAATGGGCATCTGGAGATAAAAGAATTAATCGTAAAAGGATTAATTGCAGAAAAGTTCAATGCAGATTTCTCAATAAACGAAGAAGGATTATTCTCTGCAAAAAATATTACTTTAAATATTGGACAGGGAACAATGAATGGAGAAATGGAATACAATCTAAATAATACTGAATTTATCGGAAATTTTGGACTTGCAAATGTTGACTCTAATTATATTGCGGAAACATTATTTGAAGGTAAAAATCAGGTATATGGTAATGCCAATGGTAGAATATATGTATCCACAAAAGGAAAAACAGAAGAAGATAGAATAAAAAACCTATTCGGCTATGTTTATTTTGATATGACTGATGGTAAATTACCCAAATTAGGTTCTTTGGAATATCTTTTAAGAGCTAGTAACATTTTAAAAAGTGGAATAACTGGATTTACAATTAACAGCATCCTTGAACTATTGAACCTTGTAAAAACTGGTTATTATTCAAACATTAACGGATATTGCTTAATTGAAAATGGCATAGCACAAAACATTGAAATATTCTCAACTGGTGAAAACTTAAGCCTATATATTCACGGAAGCTATGATATAAGTAAAACTCATGCGCAGATGGAAATTCTTGGAAAATTATCAAAACGAATTTCTACTATCTTTGGCAAAGTTGGGAATATATCATTAAATACATTCTTTAACCTAATTCCAGGAGTTTCATTATTTGATTTTGGAAGAAAGAATTTTATAGAAGATGTTGAAAAAATCCCATCATTTACAAATGGGGAATACGATGCAAGAATTTTCCAAGCAATTGTAGATGGAGATATTAACGATTCTGGATTTGTACAAAGTTTTAAATGGGTAAAATAAAAGGAGCATTTGCTCCTTTCATTTATATTTTTTATTTATGTTTTCTTTGCTTTTCAAAAGCTTTTCTTCTTTTTTCCATTTCCTTTTTCTGTTCTTCTTTTATTTTAGAAAATTCCTTTTTCTGCTTCTCTG
>JAFQOI010000106.1 GCA_017403285.1 bacterium | reverse complement strand
GCACCAACACCTACAAACATTTCAACGAAATCAGAACCACTTATTGAGAAGAATGGAACACCTGCTTCTCCAGCAACCGCTTTTGCCATTAATGTTTTACCTGTACCAGGAGCACCTACCAATAAAACACCTTTCGGTATTTTAGCGCCTAGTTTTAAATATTTTTCACCATTTTTTAAGAAATCAACTATTTCTTCAAGTTCTTGTTTCTCTTCATCAATACCAGCAACATCTTTAAATGTTATTTTTACTTTACTATCCAAAAGCATTTTTGCTTTACTTTTGCCGAAAGAAAGTGCCTGAGAACCGCCTGATTGAATAACCTTCGCCATGATAATAAAGAAAATCACAATCAATAACAATGGAAATATAGACCCCATTACACTCATAAATGGTGATGATTCACTAGATTTTTTAATTTCTATGTTAACTTTATTATCTTGAAGTACTTTATAGAATGTTGAATCATTATGAGGAATAATAACCTTATATCTCAAAGAAGCCGTTACAGTTTCTTTCCCATCTATATTAGTTTTTATATCTTCATCAACAGGAGTCGCAATTAAATTGTCATTATCAATAACAACTTCTCTTATTTCAGAATTTGCAACTTTTTCTAAAAATTCGGAATAAGATAATGACTTAGTTGATGTTGTTGTCCCACCAAAAAGCGTTGAAATTAAGAAAAGAATCAAAATCCCAACAACTAACCATACACCCATTGATTGATTTTTATTCATAATTATTATTTTCCTTACTGATTTTTTCTGATTATATCATTATTTTACTCTACCGTACATATCCTCATAACGAATAATATCGTCCTCAGAAATGTAATCACCCTTTTGCAATTCAAGTATTTTTAATGGTTTTTGACTTAAGTTCTGCAATGAATGCTTTGCTCCTAGAGGAATATCAATACTTTGTCTTTTCTCAAGTTCATAAACTTTATCTTCAAGAATAACAGTTGCATTACCTTCTAAAACAACCCAATGTTCAAGTCTATGATTATGTGATTGCAAAGACAATTTATGACCAGCAGAAACAGTAATAATTTTAGTAAGCCACCCATCACCTTCACTTAAATTTGTATAATATCCCCAAGGTCTAAAAACCGTTTTATGAACAACTGTAGTATTGCTCTTTTGTTTTTTTAACATTTTGACAATTTTGTCTATGTTTTGCGCATCTTTCTTTGAACAAACAAGAATTGCATCTTCTGTCTCTATAACAACAGTATTATCCACTCCAGAAACAGCAACAAGTTCTTTCCCTGAATGAATAAAGGAGTTTTTAACATTGTTTATTACAACATTACCATGAATTACATTCCCTTTTTTATCTTTTTCAGAGTTATCATAAACTGATTTCCAAGACCCAAAATCAAGCCAAGTCGTTTCTAATTCAACCATTACAAGATTTTTTGATTTTTCTATTACGGCATAATCAACAGAAATTGTAGGTAAATTTTCATAAAAACTATATTTTATTTTGTTATGCTCATCAAACATTGAAATATCCATTCCTGATATGATTTCAGGAGCATGTTCTTGAAGCGCATCAACTAGAACTGACTTTTTAGCAATATATATGCCACAATTCCAAAAATAATTATCTTTTTTTAAGTATTTCTTTGCAGTTTCTACAGATGGTTTTTCCTTAAACTGCAAAATCTTTCTACCCTTTTTAATACTTTCGCCTGCTTTGATATAACCATACCCTGTTTCGGGAGAAGTTGGCTTTGTACCAATCGCACAGATGTACCCATCATTCGCCAATACTTTCGCTTTTTGTATTGTTTTTACAAAAGCATCTTTATCTTCCACAGAAAAATCACAAGGAAGGAATAGAAGCACTTCATCTTTTTCATCTTTTAAAAACGTAACAGCAGATGCAACTGCCGCTGCAGTATTTTTAGAAATTGGCTCAGATAAAACAACTGGTGCCTTGTATAATTGTTTTAATTCCAACTCTGTTGCAGTTGAATGTTTAACATTTGTGATTGTGATTATATTTTTAGGAGCAACAACTGAACTTGCAAGTTCAAATGCATTTTGCAAGAAATCCTTTGCACCATGTAATTTTAAAAGTGGTTTGGGATACAAATCCCTTGATAAAGGCCATAATCTCTGACCAGAACCACCAACCAATATTATACTTTTCATATTATGCTCCTACTCATATATATATTTTAATCCGTAAAAATTTACTCGCAAAAATGAAAAGATATGTAAAGATAATTGCATATCATAGACTAACTCTCTAAAAGAAGTATATAATATTTGTTGAGAGGGCATGTTCTTAAACTATAAAGGGGATTTAATAAATGGGTTTAACTACATTAGGGGACGTTGAAAACAAAGAATTTTCACCAAAGGAAATTCGTGAAATGCTTGGTGTTGACAATTCTGGTATTCAAGAATTGTGCAAAATTGCAGATATTAAACTCAAGAAAAATGCTAGAGGACTCACTTATTTTACAAAAGATGATGCAAAAATTTTAAAATCAGTAAAAACAAAAGATGAAAAAAGCATGACTCTTCCTGTTAAAACAACTGCCTATCAAGGAACAAATACTATAACAAGTGCCTCTGTTGTTAAGTTAGTTGAAACCCTTAAAGATATTGAAACAAACATGACAAAAAACATTACATCAATACTTGATGAAAAACTTGATGGAATGGATGATGTAGTTTTAGAACTAATTAGAGTTAAAACAGAAAATGAAACAATGCGTTTCAAAATCAATGAATTAAATAAAGAAATTTATAAACTTAAAAAAGAAGTCAATTCTTTTAAGAAGGTTCCATTCGGCTTCTATGCTAAAACATCTGCTGAAAGTGATTGGATTTAGCCAAGTTCTGTTTTTTCGATACGATTAAAATCACTCCAATATACTTTTAGAGTGTTATTTATATTGTGATATTTTTCTATATTTGAAGACGCACATTGTATTGCATTTTCAAATGTCATTATATTTTTATCGACAAGATTTTTTATAATATCGCATAATAACATGCTACTTCCAGCCATTGTACCTTGAGCATTTACTAGTTTTTCATTTTTGTTATAAATCTTTTGCCCTGCAAAAAAGCCTTCAGTTTCTTTAGAATGCGCCATTGGCAATGCATCGGAAACAAGAATTATCTTATCCAAAGATTTCTGTTTAAATGTTATTTTAAGCACTTCATCATTTACATGCATAGAATCTGCAATGATTTCAACGTAAACATTGTTATTTGAAAGCGCAGAAGCAACAGTTGATGGTATTCTGTGGTGAAAAGATGTCATTGCATTGTACAAATGTGTAACTTGTGAAACCTTTGATAAATCATCCGTTTCACAGTGTCCTGCCGCGAGCTTAACCCCTTTTGATAATAGATAGTTTTGAAATTCACCTGTTTTATCTAATTCTGGAGCGATAGTAACTATTTTAATTATATCGTCTTCTATTTGCTTATATAAATCTATATCTAAGGGTAATATATATTTTTTTTCGTGAATACCCGCTTTATTAGGACTAATAAAAGGACCTTCCAAATGAACGCCAATAATTTGTGCCATCTTTTCATCTTGTTTAGACTGTGCTTCTTTTACAACCGCAATTCTTTCTTTTATCTTATTAATATCATCAGTCATAATAGTAGGAAAAAATGCACAAACACCATTTTTTAAAAGGAGTTGTGAACAATAAACAACATCTAAAACATTGCAATTCATAAAATCAATACCAAATGCACCATGTATATGCTGTTCGATTAAACCTTTTGTAATTTTCATTTTTACCTCAATGAAGAAATAGCATCTTTCATATTTTCTTGAGAAAATACATAATTACCAGCGACAAGTGCTGTTGCACCATAATCAGTACAAATTTTAGCAGTCTCTTTATTAATACCACCATCAACCTCAATAATAACTTCCTCATTTAACAGTGGTTTAAGTTCTTTTATTTTAAGTGCACAATCTTGCATAAATTTTTGACCACCGAACCCTGGCTCGACTGTCATAATCAATATCATATCAACCATATTAATGAAAGGAATAATTTCACATACTTGTGTTTTTGGTTTTATCGACAATCCAACCTTAATGTTATATGAACGAATTAAATCAATAACATCTTTGACATTATCTTTTGCTGCTTCATAATGAAATGTTATATAATCACTTCCCGCAAGTGCAAAATCTTTTATATATTTTTCAGGATTTTCTATCATCAAATGAACATCTAAAGGAATAGAAGTAACTTTTCTAAGTGCTTTAACAACTGGCGCACCAATTGTTATATTAGGAACAAAATGTCCATCCATAACATCAACATGTACCCAATCAGCACCATTTTCTTCAAGTCTTTTTACTTCGCTTTCAAGATTAGCGAAATCACTAGATAAAATAGATGGCGCTATTACTAGTTTATTCATTTTTATCGTCCTTTTTAATATTTAATGCATTAATTGCATCCAATGCAGCCATTTTTTCTGCTTCTTTTTTTGTTTTTGCCTGTCCTCTACCAATTTCTTTATCTTGGTAAAGGACTGCTATTTCATAAGTTTTTTTGTGTGCTGGACCAATTTCATTAATAATTTTATACACAGGTAAATCCTTATTCAAGGATTGAGTGTACTGTTGTAATACTTCTTTTGGGTTATAAGAAAAAAGAATATTGTCAGTATCGATGCTAAAAGAAGAATACAAATTACAGATTACATCTCGTGCAATTTCATAGCCCAAATCTTTATATATTGCACCGAAAAATGCTTCTAAAGCACAAGCGAGGATAGATTCTTTTTTTCTACCGCCATCTTTTTCTTCATGCATTCCCATTTGAATACAACTACCAAGTTGAATTTCTTCTGCTATTTTTGCAAGACATTCATCACTAACAAGACAACTTCTAATCTTTGTCAACTTGCCTTCATTATAATCAGGATATTTGTCAAAAAGATATTGGCTTAAAGCAAGACGCAAAACAGAATCACCCAAAAACTCTAATCTTTCATAATCAGGCGCATTTTCAATATTTCTTTCAAAATTAAAAGATGGATGAGTAAGTGCTTCGCTTAAAAGCCCCTCATCTATCTTTTTTATCTTAAATCTCTTTAAAATATTTTCTATTTCTTTAACTGCAAATGACATTTAAAACTTTCGTTATTAAATTAGATATATCCGAAAAAGCAATACCTGAAAGTATAAAATATTTAATATAATAGTAAGCCACTGGAACAGAAAATAAATAACTATCCGCTCTATCTAAAATTCCACCATGTCCAGGAAGCGAATGACCAGAATCTTTAACACCAGCATCCCTTTTTATTAAAGATTCTGACAAATCACCCAATTGCGCCATTACAGTAACAATAATACTTAAAACAAAAGAATGATAGAAAGAAATCCCAATAAGTTTTCCTATAATCAAGCCTACAATTGTTGCACATATACCACCGGCAATTGCACCTTCAACAGATTTTTTCGGGCTTATTACTGGTGACAATTTATGCTTACCAAATCTTATACCAAAGAAATATGCAGCAATATCTGTAAATAGAATAACAAAGAATATAAATACTAAGAAGTACAGTCCTTGTTTAAAAGATATACCAAACAACGAGGTTTCATCACCCATTTGTCTAATAAGACAAATATGGCAAGGCATCCAAGCAATTAAAAAACCAAGAATTGTTGTGGCAACATTAGCAATATATGGTTGTCTTCCTCTAAATAATACTGCAAGAAAAGATGCTATCGTTCCTATTAGCAAGACTAGAGGAAGCAAATTATCATAACCGCTGGCCGATACCAAAATCATAGAGACAGAAACAATAAGAATTACCTTGTAAAAAGGTAAAAAACCCTTATTTTTCAAAATATCTACGTACTCTTTTGCAGCAATAATTATAAAGCAAAGAAGCAACGCTAATAGCCATTTTCCGCCCAATAATATGCAAGAAAATACCAATACGCCAATGGCGAACCCAGTTGTTACACGATTTTTTAACAGATTATCTATTACTGCCACTATACTGTTAAAACCTCTTTTTCCTTTTCTGAAGATAAACTTTCAGCAATTGCGATATATTTATCGGTTAATTTTTGAATTTTATCTTGGTTATCCTTTACCATATCTTCTGGAAGATTTTCTGATTTTTCAAGTTTTTTAAGATCATCCGTCAAATCACGTCTAATATTACGGATTGCAACTTTAGAATCTTCACAAACCTTTTTAACATCTTTGCAGATTTCTTTTCTCTTATCTTCAGTCAAAGGAGGGAAAGCTAATCTAACAACAATACCATCACTGTTAGGAGTAATCCCTAAATCTGCTTTTGCTAAAGCCTTTTCTACTTCTTTTAAAGCTGTTTTATCATAAGGGGCAATAACAAGAGTTGTACCATCTTGTACGCTAACCTGTGATAACTGTCTTAATGGCGTTGGAACTCCATAATATTCAACCATAACTTTATCTAATATCATAGGATTTGCTCTACCTGTACGGATTGAAACAAATTCTTTTTTAAGCTGATTAATCGCTTTTTCCATTCTGTCTGTGCCTGATTTAAATAATTCTTCTACCGGCATTTTAACCTCCTACATATGTTCCTATATCATCACCTTTTAATATTTTACTTATGCTACCTTTAGCAGCAAAATCAAAGACCACAATAGGTATTGAATTTTGTTTGCATAAAGCGCAAGACGCAGTATCCATAACCTTTAGACCTTTAATAATTATGTCATCATAAGTAATATTAGTATATTTTTTTGCATTTGGATTTGTTCTTGGATCATCAGAATAAACCCCATCAACTCCATTTTTAGCCATTAGCATAGCTTGAGCACCTATTTCAGATGCCCTTAAAGCAGCCGCTGTATCTGTTGTAAAGAAAGGATTACCAGTACCGGCAGCGAATATAACAACTCTTGATTTTTCAAGGTGTCTTATTGCCTTAAATCTTATATAAGGCTCTGCAATTTTGTCCATATCTATTGCAGATTGTACACGACAATGAACATCAATTTTTCTTAATGCACTTTGAAGAGCCAAAGCATTCATTACTGTTGCAAGCATACCAATATAATCACCAGTTGCCTGATCCATCCCATATTTAGAAGAATTTTTTACGCCTCTAAATATGTTTCCACCACCAACAACAATAGCAATTTGAGCACCCAAATCATACGCCTCTTTTACTTCATTTGCTATCATTTCAAGCGGATTTTTATCAATCCCAAACTCTTGATTACCCAAAAGAGCTTCACCTGATAGTTTTAATAAAATTCTGTTATACTTTAATTTATCTGCCATAATAACCTATCTTATGTCTACAATTACCTAGTTCATTATATATTAATTTGTATCGTCATGTATAGTCATAAAAAAATATAGTTAATATATATTATACTTTCTAATATGTATTTCTGATTTTTTTGAATTTATATTTGGCAATCACCGCTTCGAATAAACCAATTGAACATAAAGAAACAGCGAGTGCTATCCAATAACCTTTTAATGACATTGAATACTTGTACACTAGCAAATAAGCAACAGGCATACCAACAAGCCAATATCCAGAAAACACGCACAAAGATGCTGCTTTTGTCATCTTAAAACCTTTTAGAACACCGCCCATAACAGCTTGAAATCCGTCAAAAACTTGATACATTGCCGTTACAAAAATAATTGGTAATGCAACTGTTATAACTGAGTTTTCTTTTGTAAAAAGACCCAAAATTTGACTTGGATATAGTGCAAGAAGCACTGAACATAACGACATAAAAGAAACACTCATCAATATCCCTGTATAAGAATATTTTCTAACTTCATCATATTTTTTTGCACCACAATTATATGCTACCTTAACAGCAACAGCAATGGACAATGAAAGTGGGACATTAAAAATAAGCGAAGTTATTGTTATAAGAATATTATGTATTGCTGCTAATAGCCCTGATTCTCTACCTATAAGAATAGTTACAATATTAAACGCTAAAAACTCGACTAATAGTCCAAGTCCTATTGGCATACCCACTTTTGATATTTTATTCATCAAAGAGAAGTTAATTTTTTGCTTAATTCTTATTGATTTCACGACATAAAGGAAGATTACCATTCCCATAAAAGTCCTTGAAATAAGAGTTGCCAATGCAGCGCCTTTCACACCCATTGAAGGGATAATATTGCCAAATCCAAATACGAATGCAATATCTAGAAATAAATTGATAATCGCTGAAACAACTATTATAAAATTAGGGATTTTTACAATTTCATATGACTGTAAAAACTGTTTTATACCTTGAAAAATAAAAACACCAAACATTGAGAATGACGCTATCTTAATGTACTCTTTTATATATGGAACAAGTTTAGCCTCAAACGAAATTTTATCAATTAAAAAAACTGTAGAATAACAAATTACAGTAAATAAGATTGCAAGAAAAAGGGAATAAACAATTGTTGTATTTAAATATTTTTTTACCCCTTCTCTTTTTCCTCTTTTATTTGAAAGAATTATTGATATTGCATCTTGCAATCCAATTCCAAAAATAAAAATAGTAAATAAAAAAGCATTTGCAATACTAACTGCAGCAAGCGCATCAATACTATATTTTGCAACGACTAAAACATCTGTTGCACCAACAATAGAATGTCCAATACTACCCATTAATATGGGAGAAGCCAACATTAATAAGTTCAAGAAATAATTCTTATACCTTAAAAATGGAGCAATTTTTTTATATTTTTGATATAGATATCGAGCCGCATTATATAATTCAACATTCAAACCCAATTGTTCTGCTTTTGAATATACATACTCACATAAAGACAATAAGTGTAATGTATTTTTTATGTTTTTTGTATTTTCATTGTAGTAATCATGTTCTATATCCAAAATAACTGTTTGAACACCACTTTTTGCAGATTTTTTAAGCCATTCATCTATTTCTTTTTTACTATCATTTACTTTTGGAATTATTACATACTTAGATAAAACCGCATCAGATAACTGAGTTGAATATAAGTGCGTATTTTTCCAAACAGTTGAACATAAGTCTGTATTTTTTATTTTTTTATATGTTTCCTCAAAACCAGCATCTTGCGAAATAACAACTTTAGCAATGCCTTTTTTAAGTGCATTAGATAAAGACTCAGAATAAATAGAACCTGAAGTATGAACAATTATTTTCTTAGCACCAATTTCTATTAAATAATCAATTATTTCATCAAATTCATCCAACAATAAAGGTTCTCCCCCAGCAAAAGTTATTTCACCATCAGGTGAGAATTTATAGTGATTTAAAATTTCTTTTAAAATAGGAAGAGCCCTATAATGTTGAACGCCATTTCCATATTTTTTATCTTTTCTCGTATAACAATAAATGCAATCACTATTACATTGTGTCCAATGATTAAAATGAATATATTTTATATTTGGAGTTTCATCCCATTGTTTTTGTTCAAGATTAAAACACCCCTCGCATTTTGATGGAATAGTTCCAGATTTAATTTTGCTAATCAATTCAATACGATTTTTTTGCAATTCATCAATATTGATTTTTCCATCGACAACTTTTGCAAGCTCAATATTCCCTGCACCTTTATGACAACGAAAACAACATAGTTCAACACAATCAAGTTCAAAATCTATGCCATTAATGAGCCTATCACAGTTAACATATTGTCTATTTGGCATTATCTCTCAACTTTATATATTCTTCCTTGTTAATTCGCATATGATTCGCTCTATCATAAACTTCAACATTCTTCATTGAAGAATCCTCAGCACGTTTAAGAGCATAATCTAAGAGATCGTAGATATAATCAGGCACTTTATATTTATTTTGTTCATACCAACCGCCTTCAACATCTAAAACCATACTTCTTATGCCTGCATTTACTGATAATTCTAAGAATTTATCAAATTCTTCTTTTGTATCATTAAAATTAGGGTAAATAATATATTTTGTCTTTGCCTTATATTTATTATTCGTTTGAGAAGCAGCATACTTTGCAAGATTTTCCCAAACTTTATCAAAATGATTAACTCTTTTTATATTTTCATATACTTCAGGTGTCCCAGAATCAACCGATACAACAAGAGTTAATTTACCCTCCGCAAGCCCTCTTTCTATTGCAGGTGAATACTTAACACCAGAAGAATGAACTCTAATGTTATCGCAACCAGCATCCAAAAGCATATTAACCATAGGTTCAAATTCGGGCAATAATGCAGGTTCTCCTCCACCAAAGCCAATCTCTCCGCCGCCACGAACTTTACCCATTTTCACCAATTTTTCTATTTGGGGGAACATATTATAATTTTTACGAGAATTAAAGAAATCAGATTGCTCGTTCGTAAAACAGTATTTGCACTTACAATTACATTGGGTCCAATGATTAAACACCATAAAATTAATGTAATCTTCATCATCCCATTCACGTTCTTTCAAGAAAAAACAGCCTTTGCAACGTTCAAGAATAATTCCTTTTTTGTTTAATTCACGAAGTTTGCGTTTCTCTTTAAAAAATTTATTCCAATCAATATTTTCGCCTTTATAATTATCAATTAAAATTTGCCTTCCGCCACCTTCATGACAATTAAAACAGCACATTTTTATATCTTCATAATCGACATTGAATCCATGTTGTATATATTCACAACTAACATATTTTGATGCCTTATTTTCTTTTTTTACGAAAATAGATTTTATTTTTTCAAACATAGTAATTCCTAGAGCTTATGTCTTTATGGTATATCAAAAAACGGAATACTTCAAATATTGAAGAAATAAGAAGAAAAAGATATAATACTACTTGTATTTTAGTTAATAAGGGAGTCAATATGGAAAATAGAAACATTTTACTTTTAACAACGCTAAGTTGCCTATTTTTAGGATTTATCGTTCCACTTGTTGTTTGGCTAGCAATTAAAGAACAGTTTACAGATGGGGAGAAAGCATATTTAACTAACTTATTAAATTTTGAATTAACGCTACTTATTTGGTGGGTAATTTTTTCTGCAATTAACATTGTCCCACTTTTAGGACAAATAATATTCATGGCTGGTAGTGGACTACTTTGGATTATGAATATTATTATTATAATAATTGCAACTTTAAAAGTAGCAAAAAATGAAGAATATAAAATCCCATTTGCATTTGAATTAATAAAATAAAAGGGGGTTTATAACCCTCTTTTTTTTATTGATTAATCCAATTTTTGAAGAAAGTCAAGCCAGCGTTTGAACTTTTTTCTGGATGAAATTGCACAGCGGTAACACTACCAGATTGAACGGCGGCACAGAACTTACCATTATAATCTGTATATGCGCTTATAATACTTTCATCTTCTGGAACAACGTAATATGAATTTACATAATAGAAATAATCTTCTGGAAGATATTTATTAACTGATGTGGGGATAACCTTATTCCATCCAATTTGAGGGATTTTTCCCTGTGTAAATTTTTTAACTTCGCCTTTTAAAATTCCAAGTCCTTTTATATTTGGGGCTTCTTCACTTTTTTCAAAAAGTATTTGAAGTCCAATACAAATACCCAAAAAAGGGATTCCTTTGTCACAACACTCTCTTATAACGGGAACCAATCCTTTTTTCTCCAAATTATTCATTGCTTGACCGAAATGTCCCTGCCCTGGAAAAATTATTTTTTCAGCCTTTAAAATCATATTTTTATCAGAACTTATTTCAAACGGCACATCAAGAAATGTCAACATATTTGCGACACTTCTTAAATTTCCAGCATCATAATCTACAACAATTGTCTTATTCAAAGCAGAAACCGTCTTCCTTTAGTCTTCTGATAACTTCATGCATTTGTTCTTCAGAGGCAACAATTGACATTCTAAACCAGCCTTCACCATTATCTCCAAATGCATTACCTGGAACCAATACAACTCCTGATTTATTTAAAACAGCATCTGTAAACTCTTTTGAAGTTTTATATTTTGAAGGAATTGGCAACCATAAGTAGAATGTTGCTTTTGGTGGATTAAGTTTATCCATTGGCCAGCCTAATTCTTTTAACCCTTGAACTACAATTTTTTGTTTTCTTTCAAATCTTTGATTTGCTTCTTTTATATATTGTTCACCAGCTTCAGAATTTAATATTTCAGCAGCAGCTTTTTGAATGGGTTTATAAATACCAGTATCAATTGTAGATTTTAATTTAGCAAACACGCCAACGGCTTCTGCATTACCGCAAACCCAACCAATTCTCCATCCTGTCATTGAATAAGGTTTTGAAAAACTAAAGAACTCGACCGCAACATCTTTTGCACCTTCAATTTCAAAAACACTTGATGCTTCAGGAGCACCTTCAAATGTCAAATCAACATAAGCAGCATCTGAGATAAGCAAAAGATTGTATTTTTTACAAAATTCAACTGTTTTCTTCAAATATTCTTTCGTACAAATTGCACCCAATGGGTTATTTGGATAGTTAATTACAAGCGCTTTAACTCTATTCATAGAATAACCATCTTTTTCAATAGATTTAACAAGCTCTTCTAAATCTGGCATATAGTCATTTTCTTTTGTTAATGGAACACCATAACCAATACCACCACAAACCTTAACCATTTCTTTATAAGAAGCATATCCGGGGTCAGGAATAAGTATAATATCTTTTTTAGAAACATCAGTTGTTGGATTTACAAGTGCTCTAATGATATTAGCAATACCTTCTTTTGAACCAATTAAAGAACATATTTCTGTTTTTGTATCCATTTCAACGCCAAAACGTGTTTTCATTCTTTTGGCAATAGATTCTAATAAATATGCTTCACCTTTAGGTGTAGTATAAGTATGCATACCTTCTGTTTTTATTGCTTCAATAAGCTTTTCATGAACAAATGCAGGAGGTGTTTCAACAGGAGCACCCATAGCAAGAGAAATAGGTTTTCGACCCTTCGCAATTAACTCAGGAGTTAGTCTTTGTGTTTCCTGCTTAATTTGAAACATTATATATGTTTCAAGTGATTGCACATAGTCGTTAAATAATTCTTTCATTGCTAGTCTCCATTTTATTTAAATTCAGATTGCCAAGCCCAAGCATTATGATTATGAATACTTTCTTGAGCTTCTACTTCAACCTCATAATATGTTATTTTTTCATCCTCTTTTAAAAGACAAATCACGTCTCTTAAAACATCCTCAACAAATTTAGGATTTTCATATGCTGTTTCGGTTACATATTTTTCATCACATCTTTTTAGAATTGAATATACTTGACTTGAACCACAACTTTCAATTTTTTCAATTAAATCTTCAATCCAAATTATATCATTTTCATTATAACTTACTTTAACTTTTACCATTGTTCTTTGATTATGTGCAGAATATTTTGAAATTTCTTTTGAACAAGGACAAAGTGTAGTAACTGGAACCTTTACTCCCAAGATAAATTTATAGTCATCATCCGACAAATCACCTTGAAAAGAACAATCATAACTTACTGGAAATTCCATTTCACTAACTGGTGCTTTTTTAGTAATAAAATATTTAAAATCAAATTTAACATGAGCAGTTTTTGAATCTAATCTATTTTTTACATCTATCAAAAGCCCTTTTATATCAACACCTAAAAGATTTTTTTGAGAATATTCACTTAACACCTCAATAAATCGAGACATATGAGTCCCTCTATTACTATGAGGCAAAGACACGCTAACTCTTGCTTTTGCCGAAACAACTTGGCTATCAGCATTTTTGCGCTCAATTTGTAGAGGAACCTCAACTCCGTTCACTCCAACTTTTTGAATATCTATTCCTCTCTTGTCATTTTGATTTTGTATGTCTTTTAAAGAACTATTCAAGCTCATTTGTATCTATTTTATCCAATTCGTCTACTTTATTATTTTCCATTGCAAGAAGCAACTTTAAAGCAGCAACTCTTTGCGTTTTAGGCGGAGCTGCTCTTAAAAGTTCTATAGCTTTTAACATAACAGGATCAGAGTCATACCATCTATTACCAGAACCTGCAAACTGTTTTGTTATATCATAAATACGTTCTATAACATCTTGTGCAACTTGTTCTTGAAGTGAAATCATAAAATCAGCAGCAGCGTTTTTTGTATCATCTGTTTGCAATCGTAAAAGTTCTAATGCCTCTTTCAATATTGGGTCATTATCATACCAACGTCTGTAAGATTCGGTCATTATTTTCCTCTTCTTTCTTGTATTAGTTTCACTACAATTTCTTTTGTATCTTCAAAAACTTTGTCTATTGAGTTATTTGCATCAACAATTTTTATTCTATCAGGATTTTCCTTTTGAAGTTCAAGATAGCCTTTTCTGACTTTTGAGTGAAAATCTAAACCGATAGATTCCATTCTATCCTTTTCACTACCAACTCTCTGCTGAGCAGTTTCAGTAGAAACATCATACAAGAGAGTTAAATCTGGAGCAAGTCCATTAACAGCAATTGCGTTAAGTTTCTTAAGAAGTTCAACATCTTGACATCTGCCATAACCCTGATATGCAACGGTAGAATCAGTATGACGGTCGCATAAAACAATTTTTCCTTGGTCTAATTCAGGCTTAATAAACGCATCAACGTGCTGACTTCTATCCGCAAGAAACAAAAACATTTCACATCTATCCGAAACAAAACCTTCATGATGAAGTAAAATATTTCTTATTTTTTGACCAATATCAAGCGACCCAGGTTCACGAGTAATAACAACATCAAAACCTTCTTGAGTCAAAAAATCTTTTACTTTATTCAATTGTGTCGTTTTTCCAGAGCCATCTGCCCCTTCAAATGTTATAAACAATCCTTTTTGCATTTTAAAGTACATCCCAACCTGTATATTTTCTCAATACTTTTGGTATTGTAACAGAGCCGTCTTCATTTTGGAAATTTTCTAAAATGGCAGCAAATGTTCTACCAACAGCCAAACCAGAACCATTGATAGTATGAACAAATACTGGTTTTCCTGTTTCTTTACTTCTATATCTAATATTTGCTCTTCTCGCTTGGAAATCACCAAAATTAGAACAACTTGAAATTTCTTTGTAAGCATTATAAGAAGGGAGCCATACTTCTAAGTCATAGCATTTTCTTGCAGAAAATCCTATATCTCCAGAACATAGAGCAACTCTTCTATATGGAAGTTCTAACAATTCAAGCACTTTTTCAGCATTTCTTGTAAGTTTTTCGTGTTCTTCTTCACTTGTTTCAGGAGTTGTAAGTTTAACCAACTCAACCTTATTAAATTGATGCTGACGAATTAACCCTCTTGTATCTTTACCAGCAGAACCTGCTTCTCTTCTGAAACAAGGAGTATATGCTGTCATATATTTAGGCAAATCTTCTTCATCAAGAATCTCTGTTGCATAGATGTTTGTAACAGGTACTTCTGCTGTTGGGATAAGGTATAAATCTTCTTCTTCACATTTGTACATATCTTGAGCAAATTTTGGCAATTGACCAGTACCTGTCATTGCAGCAGCATTAACCAGAACTGGAGGAAGAATTTCTTCATAACCATGCTCTTGAGTATGAGTATCCAAGAAAAAGTTTATAATTGCACGTTCTAACTGTGCGCCTTTTCCTCTATACAAAGAAAATCTTGATTGTGATAGTTTAACACCACGTTCAAAATCTACAATGTTTTTTGCACTACATATATCCCAGTGCGCTTTTTGTTCAAAATCAGTTTTTCTAGGTTCACCCCATTTTTTTATTTCAACATTATCAGCATCAGAATAACCCACTGGTGTTGTTTCATCAGGAATATTTGGAGTTGAAAGCAACATTCTTCTTTGTTCTAAATCAAGTTCTTGTTCTTGAACTTCTAATTGAGCAATTTCATCACCCATTGCTTTAACTTCAAGTTGAATATCATCGGTATTTTTACCTTCTTTTTTCATCATACCGATTTGTTGAGACATATTTTTTCTTTTTGCTCTCAACTCATCCGCTTGAGTTTGTACTTTTCTTCTTTTTGTATCTATTTCAATAATCCCATCTATTGAAAGTTCAGGATTTCTTCTTTTTAGTAATTCATTAACCTTTTCGGGATTTTCCCTAATCATTCTTATATCAAGCATTGCTCTCACCTCGTACTATTTCTACAAACATTTTATAAAAAACATATATAAAATAAAAGCAATAATTTTTTGGTATAATAAGAAAGAAGGGTGAGAAAAGTGGAAAAAAGTTATAAAAAAAGAATACTTTTTATCGGCATGCCTGATATGGCACTTGTCTGTCTTTCCAAATTAAAAGAAAAAGGCATAAATATAGTTGGAGTTATCCCTCCTGCAAAAACTAATTCTACATACCGTTTAATGGTTCAAACAGCATCTAATTTAGGATGCAAAATTATTGAATATGAAAAAGACCTAAACGAAAAATCATTTTTAGACAAAATAAGAATACTACGACCTGATTTAGGTGTTGTATGTTCATATAACAAAAAATTTCCAAAAGAACTTTTAAGAATTCCAAAAGATGGATTTATAAATCTTCACCCATCAAAACTCCCTGACTACAGAGGAGCAAATCCATATTCACACGTTATTATGAATGGGGAAAAAGAATCTGCAATAACATTGCATTTTATGGATGAAGAATTTGATACAGGCGATATAATTTCACAATATAGATACAGTATTGATTTAAATGAAACAATGGGAACATTGTTTTATAGAAGTAATGAAATGTGTGCCTCAATGCTTGTTGAAGCGCTTGACTATTATGAAAACAATGAACTACCGAGAAAACCGCAACCAGTTATGAAGAAAGAGAAAAAAGCTTATTCTCTTTCTTTTGAAAAGAAAAATACTTTTATAGACTGGAGTAAATCTGCTGTTGAAGTTGAAAGATTTGTAAGAGCACTTAATCCTTTCATCGGTGCAGTTACAATGTATAAAGGTTATGTTGTAAGAATAAATTCAGCAAAGGTTATAAAAAGAAAACACAACTACCCTGCTGGAACTATTATCAGCGCAAAGAACACGATAAGAATTGCATGCGGAAAAGATATCATTGAACCAGAATGCATTCAATTCGCTGGTTTCTTCCTTTGTTCGGCAAAAGAATTTATAGAAAGAGTAAAACCTAAAAAAGGAGAAGTTCTAGACAATGGATAAATTGCATTTTTTAACAGCAGGGCTTCCTCTCGTATCCGAAAATAAAGGATATAAAAAAGGTCTTCAAATTATTAAAGATATGAATTTAGATGGATTGGAAGTCGAATTTGTTCACGGCGTAAGAATGAACGAATCAAATCAAAATCTAGTAAAATCTTTTTCTGAAGAACAAGGTCTTTTAGTTACTTGTCATGGACCTTATTACATAAACTTAAACTCTGAAGAAAAAGAAAAAATTGAAGCAAGCATTCAACGAATTATAGAAACCGCAAGAATGGGTAAAACTATAGGCGCCTTCAGCATAACTTTTCATGCCGCATTTTATATGAAAAAAGCAGTCGAAGATGTTTATAAAACTGTTTATTCAACGATGGAAAGAATTACAACAGAACTAGAAAAAGAAAATAATAATATATGGATAAGACCAGAAACAACGGGAAAAGGAACTCAATGGGGGACTTTAGAAGAAATTGTAAAACTTTCAAAAGAATTTAAAACCGTTCTTCCTTGTATTGATTTTGCTCATATTCATGCCAGAAATAATGGTATTTATAATACTTATGACGAATTTTCAAAAATGTTAGATTTCGTTGGTAAAGAATTAGGCAATGAAACCCTCCAAAATATGCATATGCACCTCGCAGGTATTGAATATGGATTAAAAGGAGAAAAAAACCATTTAATCCTTGAAGAAAGCGATATGAATTATAAAGACCTACTAAAAGTTCTGAAAGAATTTGACGTGAAAGGTGCCCTTGTATGTGAAAGTCCAAATATAGAAGGCGACACAAAACTTTTAAAAGATTATTATTTGAGTTTATAATATGGATTTATTTTATACAAACGTAAATAATTTTGACATTGAAAAAAAACACAAAAGAGGTCATATTGCAGCAAGACGTATTATCGAATATTGCGCTAAAAATTTTTATAATATTGAAAATCCCGAACTTGAAATTGTAGATGAAAAACCGCAATTTAAGTATTCAACCCTTCAATTTTCAATATCTCACTCCGGCGAATATGCCGCTGTATGCTTTGACAAAAATCCAGTGGGTTTTGATATAGAACGTATTAGAAATCGAGATTATAAACTTATAGCGCAAAGAATGCAATTTGAATTAAAAGAAAATTCCCTTTTGGAGTTTTATAGATGCTGGACAGAATATGAAGCGACATTCAAACTCCATAATGAAGTCAAATATCGCTTCTATGATACGTTAAATGATAACTATGTTTTTTTCATTGCATCAAATAATGAATTTAAACTTGAAAGATTTCAAGAATTATTTTTTTGAAATCACATAAATTAAATGCCAGCCAAATTGTGTTTTAACTGGTTCAGATACTTGTCCAGCAGGAATAGTAAATGCAGCTTGTTCAAAGGCAGGAACCATATCACCTTTACCAAACCACCCTAAACCACCACCAGATAACCCTGATGAACATTTAGAATATTTTTTTGCTGCATTTCTAAAATTATTAAAAACAGCCATTTGAGTTTCACCTTGTAAAATTTCATTTCTAATTTCAATTGCTTGTTGCTCTGTAGGAACAAGGATATG
>JAFQOI010000105.1 GCA_017403285.1 bacterium | reverse complement strand
TCTTATTCTCAAGTAGTTATGAACAAAATATTACTACCATTTGATGATTTTATTAAAACAAATATCACTGAAAATATCGAAAAATATAACATGCTGTTTCATTTTTCTGACCCTTATCATCTGGTAAAACGAGATAGATACAGGAAAATAGGATCAACTAAATATCATACAATGCCAACAACAAGCAGTACAACATATACATATAATGATTATGTCAACATGAAGTTTCCTTCTTATATTGTTGATAGTAGCTCTGCTCGAAAAATGGATGATGGACTTGCCCGAAGATTTTTTGACACTGAAATGCTACAAAACATTAAAACAGATAAAGATTTGTCACTACTTATTTCATTTTTACCTTCAGTACTTATGCTTGATAGTATATTAATGCCCAAACTTAGAAGAAGTGATAGAATTGACATGCTTTTATTTGGCATGAGCTTGGTGCTAATTTACTATTATTGTGAAATCAAAACAGAAAATGATGTCAAACAAAGTCAATATATGCCGATTCGGGAATACAAAAACAACAGTCCATTTACATTGAACTGGTGTATTGAGTATATGGCTACGTGTTTTGGAATTGTTTATGCTCTGCTTACAGAAAAGAAAGTTTATTTAGGAGCATATGGATCACATCCACTTGAACATCATTTTGGCAACGTTCGAAGAATATGTTCAGGGTCACAAACACATAAGGATTTCATAAATGGTATGAAAATAATCATTGCAGAAAGATCTCTACGAAATATATGTAAACTGGATGGTATAAAGACATATAACAGAAAGGATAGTGGTATTTTGGTAGAGGATCCAATTGAAAAGACGGAAATAATTTTTAACAATTATTTTGAAAAGGCTTTGGGATTAATCAGTAAATGTTATACAATACCAAGAAGTGTACCAGTCATTGGTAAATATAATCAAAAGAATGATGACGATGATGATATATTAGAGTTTTTAGAAGAATATTTGCATTTTATTAAAAGCCAACCAAAATTCATTTCAACCAAAAGCAGGAAGATTACATTAACAACAGGGAAAATAGTAGAAAGAAGGTGGAAAGCAGCTTCACAATTAAAAGATCTAAGAAGAACCCAAGAATATAATTATTAAAAAATGTGACATTGATAAATAAAGACGGAAGAAAATTCATGGAATAAAAATAATAAATTTTTTGAGAAAAAATTTGAAATTTTAAAAAAAATTCAGAGCAGTGGAAGCGAAGCTTTTTATGATATCATGAATAGTTAATATAATGTTTATAAAGTAAACATGTAATATAATATTAATTTACAATATTATTAATAAGTCATCGTGCAGTTCTGAGATATATCAACTTTAAGTTGTCATAATAATATTAGAATCACTAATGCATATGAACGATTGATATCATTTGCATATATTATATATCAGATATACTATATAGTAGTGTTATTTGTCTATTGCTCCCCTTCTGCGTTGCTGAGAAATATTGCGTACAAAATCATGTATACTGAAAATTTGAGAGAAAACGGTTTATACAGAAAAAGTTTCAGGATTTATCCAAGCATCAAAATATATCACTTAAAAGTATTCCAAGATGGGCGTAAATTCTCAAAATATCAAGTAAATATATTGGCTAGATTTTTCAATAATCATCATAGAAAAAGTTGATAAAACTCAGAAAAAATGGGTGATTTTTTGGAGCCAGTTTTCGTCAATAAAACGGGCGTAACTCGGTCTGTGATTGAGATAAATGACTTTTTAAACTCGCAAAGGAAAGCTCGTCAAGTTTTGTATTTTGCTGTTAAAAAACGACCTTTTGAAAACACTCCTATCGTGATCTACAGTCGATTCTCTACACAATGGACGCTTCAGAACCCAAATTTTTCGGACGCCGATGAAATTTAATAATAACAAAAAATTGTACGATATTTAAAATCTATTTATATGAAATATATATCAACGCCTAAGTGTACTACAACATATTATAATGACATAATGATTCATCACAGGTTAATCAAAAAATAAGTCATTCTTTATTATCATCATTTTGTGAGAATTATAATGGGTTACCTCTGAAATTCCATTTTTTCAATGACATTTTTCAGAGTCTAGTTGAGGCTTTATACAGTTTTAATGGTATGGATATGCATCACATTTATAGTACTACAACATATTTAATTTTTGTAAAATTTGGCATAGCTTCATAGGTTCTGTATTTTTCGAGGTCTTCCTTTTCCATCATCTTACTTTACATTTTCCGATTAAAATTAAACCGTTTAGAAATATATGACAGCTGCCGATGCACAACACCAGACTATAATGCAACTAACACGAGAAAATCGCTCTCTTAAACAACAGCTTAAAGATGCGAAGTTAAAGTATAATAGCTTGTTTTCTCGCTTCACGGACATCCAAAATGAACTAAATTCAATCAAGCAAACACTCATCTGTAATCAACCAAGCCTACAAAAAATTCAGGAACAATATCCAATTTTATATGATTTTATTGAAACATGTTTTGAAAATATTGACAAACCGCCAACCTCAAGAAGATATGATAAAATTCAGAATTTTCTGACACTTATAAGCATTCATGGGAAAAGTGTATATAATATTTTACACGAGGCTTTTATTATACCAACTCATCGTACCGTTCAAAAGTATCGATCAAATTTATTGAATGAGTTAGACCTTGATGATCAAATTTTTGATGGGTCAGTTGAACATATTAAAACATTACTTACAATCAGTAACATGACAACACCAATTAAAGCAACATTGATGATTGATGCTTGCTATGTAGAACCATATGTAAGCATAGATGAGTCTGGTAACATTACAGGACTGGTTCATCCAGTAGATATTTCAAAAGATGAAGCTTTAGCATGTATTCAAGATGAAGAGCAATTTTTAACTTTTCTTAACTCACAATCAAAAAACATCATACACGCTGAATTTGTTTTCATGATTTGTCCAATAAATGGAGAACATCCTCCTATTCCAATATATTGCAAACCAGCTACATCTGGCTCAGCTACTGAAGAGATACACAACGATATTTCAAGAATTATTCAAATTCTAGAACAAAACGAAATTAAAATAATTGGAACAGCGACAGATGGAGATGCTCAATATAATTCTTATTCTCAAGTAGTTATGAACAAAATATTACTACCATTTGATGATTTTATTAAAACAAATATCACTGAAAATATCGAAAAATATAACATGCTGTTTCATTTTTCTGACCCTTATCATCTGGTAAAACGAGATAGATAC
>JAFQOI010000104.1 GCA_017403285.1 bacterium | reverse complement strand
CAAAACCTTAAAATGAAAAAATCAAAATTACATCCTAGAACATCTAATTTAAGTGTTGAAGAAATTCCAATCATGACAGGAGTTATTTATTGTGCTTGTTGTAAAAAAGCTATCATAAGTAAAGGTGTTGCTTACGGAAAAAGAAGATACATTTGTAATTCTGCTAGATTTGGAAAATGTAATAGTAAATCTTTTTTGGAAGAAAAATTGGAATTTATGTTAATTAACTATTTGAAAAACATTAAGTCAATTTATGCTAACGAAATAGAAATCGAATTTACTAATAAAAAAGATAACCATATAAATCAATTGAAACGGGAATTGTTAGCAGTAAAAAAACGAATAGAAAAAAATTATTATGCGTGGGAAAATGAATTAATTGATGATGAATTTTATAAAATCAGGTCAAAAGAGTTAAAAGAAAAAGAAACCGATATTATGAGTCAATTGAACGAATTAGAAGCTGATACCAATACAACGCCTAAAATAATAAATATTGATATTGACATTGAGAGATTATGGTGTGGATTAAGTAAAGTGAATAAAAAGAAATTTATACTTGAATATATAGAACGAATTTCAATTGAAAGTACCGAAAATAATTTTAGAGTTGTTGAGGTGTTTTTTAAATAGTGCTACTGAAAGTATTGCACCGCCATAACTATTAATAACCCACAAAAAAAAAGAGCTTATTAGCTCTTAAATATAATTATCTACATCAAATACCTCTACATCGCTAAAATCTTCCATTACGTAATGTTCTTTGATTTGATATTTAATATCATTTATCGTTTCAATTTTTCGTATTTCTTCATATACATTTGATAACGATTTATCATCAGGAACTTCAATAACAACTTCGTTAAAACGCACAACTTCCTCTATAATTTCCACAACAACTTTTTTCATATTCACCACTCCTTTAATCTTTATATTAAATTATATACAGTTGATATAAAGATGTTTACAAAATTAATCGATATTTGGGAGTAATTCTTCAATTTCTTCAAGGATTAATAATTCATCAATTGTCAAAGTTTCATCAAATTCCATACTATTTCACCTCATGATTTTCAATTCTGTTTTTTGCTTTTTCAAAATATTCTTTATCCAGTTCAATACCTATGAATTTACGATTTGTATTTAAACAGGCGATACCAGTTGAACCACTACCCATACAATTATCTAAAACAACTTCATTTTCATTTGAATATGTTTTAATAAGGTATTCAAGTAACGGAACAGGTTTTTGTGTTGGATGAATATTACCTTTTCTTGTATTTGGAAATTCCAATATATTTACTGGATAATATTCATCATTATAGTTTTCTGAATATCCAATATCATTTGTCACTCTATTTTTAATCTTGCAACCACCTTTTTTCCTCATTTTACCTTTTCTCATAATAGGATAATAATTAACACGCTCACCTTTAGAAGTAAATACTAGAATATCCTCTTCTATTTGTAATGGCATATATTTTGCATTTTGAAAGCTACCACTTTGTTTTTTGTTCCAAACAAGTTTATGCTTATATCCTTTATAGTTACTAGATAATAATTTACTTGTAAATGGTTCTCTTCCAAATAGAACAATAGCTCCATTGGGTTTTATAATCCTATTGTAATGTTCCCACATTTCTTCAAAAGGAATAATATTATCCCACTTACTTGACTCTGATTTCCTTCCAGTAACACCATAAGGTAAATCACACAAAATCATGTCCACGCTTTTATCAGGAATCTGTTTCATAACTTCCAAACAGTCACCTTGATATAGTTGATATGTCATATTATTCAACCTCCATTTTCATCAGAATATCCTGAACGTTATAATCTTTAGCTAATTCTTTGGCAACTTCGATTTTTAATTGATGAAGTTCTGTGAGCATTAGATAGCAATAGTGATCGAATTTAACTAGATAGTTAAATAATTTTTCTTTTTTAGCAACAGGAAAGTAATCT
>JAFQOI010000103.1 GCA_017403285.1 bacterium | reverse complement strand
CACAAACATAATCACTTTGTCTGCCTACAAGTACTCCAGCTAAATTTTCATCTTCCAGACTTATTTGCATGATTCTTCTGTCATAAGGTACTTCCATTTTAAACATAATTTATAACTCCTTTCATTTTTGACAGAGTATGCCCTATTTCAATGCATGCAAAAACCACATTTGATAGTAACATTTGTTAACATTTGTTGACGTTTTTTGCACTTTGATTTATAAATATAAACAGAGGAGCTAAAAACAAGGAGGTTATTGATGAATAACAGCTATCTTTTATCCTTTTTAAGTCAAAGAAATATTCCCACCATTACCCGTAAACGCCATGCCTATCTGACTTATTACGGGCTTGAGCAGCAGTACACCTATATTCTCAAGGAGGGCGTTGTTAAAACCAGTATTATTTTCAAAGACGGGCGAGAATTTAACATTGCTTATCTGAAAGGACCTAATATTATTTCTCTTCTTAGAGATGAGGTCAGCAGCTATACTTTAGCTCCATTCAATGTTCGTGTCGAAACAGAAGAAGCTACATTTTATTTAATCCCCAGAGTTGAATTCTGGAATTATATAAATAACGATAGGCAACTCCAAGATTACGTTAAAGAATACTATCGCTTAAATCTGGCTGAAGCCATCCAACGACAACAACTGATGAGCATAAACGGAAGAACCGGTGCCGTCTGCGCATTCCTCTATACTTTAGTTCATCAATTTGGGAAAGAATATAGAAATGGTTGGCTTATAGATTTTTCTGTTACAAATGAAGATATTGCGGGTTTTTGTGGTATTTCCACCAGAAACAGCGTTAACCGCATCCTACACCAGTTAAAAGAACAGGGGATAATTGATATTCAGAATCAGAAGATTCTTGTGATGGACATGGTATATATGCAGCAGTATGTTCCGGAATAAATCCAACTAAAAGACTCTGTCACTTCAACTCCCCTGCCCTATTGATGGGATAGGGGCTTTTTTATACGTTTTTGTGGTATAACATAATCTTATGAATGTCTTAAATATTTTTTCTAAAAATCCATTTGATGATTTTTTCTAACACGTTTAAATAATTTGGCTAATATATAATATGTATTTTTATATATACGCAAAGAATGCGCAACTTTTGTCCACTTTTTTATCTGTTTTGGCAAGTAATTTGTATCTTAATACGATATACTCGACTCAAGAAAACAAGAAAGGAGATAACATCTTATGAGAAACAAATTTCATGCATTTATTGATAAGCTTTTAAGTTTCTATACAGATTATTTTTTCCATGGAAGCTATCATTTTTAGCTGTTTGCCCATCAAATTTTTAATTCCTTTTCTAAATGGGCAACCACAAATCACTGAAAGGCTAGCCTTGTAAACAAGAAAGGAGACAATATTTTATGAAAAACAAATTACATGCATTTATTGAAAACATTTTAAATTTCTACGCAGATTATTTCATCCGTGGTAACTATCATTTTTAACTGTTTGCCCATCAAATTTTTAATTACTTTTCTAAATGGGCAACCGCAAATCACTGAAAGGCTAGCCTTGTAAACAAAAAGGTTTTTCCAGATTTCATTCGTTTATCATATACAATTCCGTATTCTCTTTTTAACACTCTCTCAACGTCCCTCCATAAAAATGTTTTGATTTTTTAAATCACCTATTGACACCCATATAAATCAGTGCTAATATCAT
>JAFQOI010000007.1 GCA_017403285.1 bacterium | reverse complement strand
TTGATTATTTGAATTGATGTTGGTAAAATAATATCTTGTTTACCATCAAAATGTGGACCACAAAAAACTTTATCACAACAAATAAATTGATTTTCATTCAATGGTAATGTAATATTGGTCAATTCATAACAATTATTAAGACAATCCTTTGGAACCAATGTAATTGTCATTGGAATTGTAAGTTGTTGTAAATAATAACAATTATCAAAACAATTTTCATCCAAAGAAGTAACTGTTGTTGGCATAATCATTATATTTGAGTCAACTTGTTGATCATTGATTACTTGAATTGATGTTGGTAAAATAATATCTTCTTTACCATCAAAATGTTGATTATTCTTAAAGATTTTATTGCCAATAATATGTTGATTTTCATTCAATGGTAATGTAATATTGGTCAATTGACTACAATCTTGAAGACATTTCTTTGGTATTAATGTAACTGTTGTTGGAATAGTAAGTTGTTTTAATTTATTACATCCATAGAAACAATCTTCATCAATTTCTTTGACACCTTCTGGAATATTTATTTCTATTTTTATTCCCCAAACATCCTCTGGATTTTGTTTCTTCTTTTCTTGTAGACTGTCTTTTTGAGTCCAAGACAATCGTTTAAATTCAATTTTCTTTTCATCACCCATATTTTCTTTCCATATCATTGAATTTTTGTATGAAATTCTATTCCAAATTACATATTGTACAATTCTTCCTCCTTCTAAATATTCATCTTCTTTTTTATATGTATGAAGTGTCTGGATGTTAGGAAAGAGAGAAAGAGTTTTAATATTTAAAGAAACTGGATTATAATGGAACTTTTCCATGTTTCTTTTTAATCTTGTTGAAACTTTTGTAAAGTTAATATGGTCATCCAAACTCTCAAAATATCGTGAACTTATAAATAAGCAATAATTATCCAGTCGATATAATTCAAGTTCACTTCGTTCTTTTGTTGTCATGATTTTACTTAATTCTCGAGTAAATGTTTCATCATTTGATATATTCTTTTGAACTTTTGTTAATTGGTCTTTTCTTTCTTCTGTTATTCTATTGCATTTCTTGGCTTTTTCAATCATTCTTTGATATATTTGATATTCTTTTATTCTGACCAATAATATATGCAACAATTGCCCTTGTTCATGGTATTCATATTCTGTTGTTCTTTTCTTGATTTCAATGTCATTAAATCCTATTGCTTGCAATGAAACTTGAATTCTTTCTAATACAATTGAATTTGGTGTTTCTATTTCAATTATTGTTTTCTTTATTACAAAATCTTTTTCAACTTTCTTTTTAAACTGTTCTATTATCAAACCAAATAATACTTCAAATATCAATGAATATGATTTATCTTGAAAGAGGATTTGATATTCTTTATATTCTTCTGGATGTTCATATAATTCTTTTATTAAATTTGTTCGATTCTCTTCATCACAAAATGTAACTGAATGATTTTGGAAAGAAATAGAAGGAACATATTCTTCTTGATTTTCTTTGATTTGAATTGGTGTTTCTTTCTTTTCAGAATCAATATAAAAACATTTGAAAGTATAATTTTTTGTTATTTGAATTTTAAATACTTTTTGATTTGTATTTCCCATTTATAAATTTTATTGTCTTAATTTTAATTTTTGTTATTTAAAATATATTTTAAATTCTCTTTTGATTTTTAAGATCATTAAAAAATTTTTTCTTTTAAAAGTTTTTAAATAACACATTTTCAGGGATGGTTTTTCGTCAAATTCTTCTCATGCTCTTTTTAGCTCTTTTTTTCGAATAACATTTTTTAGTTTCTTTAAAATGTGTTATATATAACATAATTTTTGAAAAAACACACTATGGCAGACTGCGGCAAAGTCAAACTTCAAAGCCTAAAAATAGGCTCAAGTGATAATCACTTTTTTCAAAAAAAAAATTTTTTTAATAACATTTTTTGATTAATTTATGTTATGTATAACATAGTTTAAAAACAATCAAAAAACATTTTCTTCTAATTCCATTATCTTTTCTTTCTCTTCATTTTCTTTATTAATTGTTACATAAGTATAATCATTTAAAGGCATATCAATATCAACTGATGATTTTTTAAATGTTTTATTTGTTTTGGTAAATGAATCATC
>JAFQOI010000102.1 GCA_017403285.1 bacterium | reverse complement strand
CTTACTTTAACATTCATTGTAGATACCTCTTGTATTCTTTAGATTTTACCAACGGGTCAGGTCAGTAATAATCTAAATTTACTTGAGGTATTTTTTTATGTCAATTTCTTGACCTATTTAAAGTATACAGGAAGCTCCTAGTATCCAATACACTTTTGCGAGAAAAGAAAATTTTGCATACTGACCAGATGAAAAATGTTGTATCACCACTTTTCCATCTCCCATTAACTGCACTAATCCTCCCTCTTCCTCTTCCGTCATCTTCTCTCCTAAAATAAACTTCTGAAAAATTTTCTCATATGATTTAGCACTTATTTTAAGTGTTTTTTTGTCAAATCCTTCCCACAATAGACTTCTTAATTTTTCACCTGAATATGCTCTAAGAAAAAATAACTGATAACATAAGCATGGATTAACATATTCATTATGTTCCTCTTTACTCTCCCTGTTCCTTAACAGATATTGATATTTAAAGCGCCAATCTACCATTTCTGAATAATCCTTTTTTTCAATTCTCGTTTCATCAATCTGCCTATTTGTTTTTTCCTCTAGCATTCTATCAGCATCCACTTTGCCGGAAAAGTAAAATATCTTGCTTAAAGCTCTATTGTGTGTCAGAGTACCTCTCTTATATTGATAATCCTGTATTTTATTATCATAACTTATCTCACATATATTAGTAAGCAGATAGGGAACTCCCGAATATTCAAATAATACAAACATATCTGTTTCTTTTTCAATTCCTGCCTCTTCAAAAATCTCTGTCAATGTTTTCTCTGTTTGATCTATTTGACTCACTATATAAAGAAAACTCTCACACAAAAAATCCACAAAGCTTGTCTTTCCTACTCCATTTTTTCCTACAATACATGATACTGAATGAATCTTTGCACCATACAAACCTACGAGCGTTTTTTTCTTCTGTTCATCATAAACTAGCTTTTTTTGTTCTGCATCATAATAATATCTACTATCAAAAGGAAAATTTTGATTCATCACTCCTCTATAATTATTTAAATGCACATATAGAAATGAAATTCCTTTTTTTTCAACTACTTCGTTTAAAAACTCTGTTTCCAATTTTTCAGAAAAAGACCTTTGTATCAGATTATTCATTACATTATCATTTACGTCTAATAATTCATTTAAATTCCTTCCTCTATAAACAAGCTCTATCTGATGTGTTAAACGTATTAAAAACAAGCTCTCATTTGTTCTTCCTATCAATTTTCTACTTGCATTTTGCAAGTCACTTTCTAACAAAAATTCCTCTCCTTTGTCATCTACAAAAAAAGTAAGCTTTTCCTCTCCAATACTTTTACTTTGCCAGTCGACCATATTCCATTTTTGTTCCTTTTGCTCCATCTCTCGGAACAATAGATTTTGCATATTCCTAAGAATAACAACACTATCCATAAAGAAAAACTTATACTTTCTTTTATGCGACTCCCTCAAGCAACTTTTCATTATAACTGCATGTATCTGACGTCGCCGTACATGATCAATACTAAAACTATAAAATGTATAGCATTGCAACAGTTTTAATATAATATTTTCTGGAAGCCTACCTATATATTTCTCAATCATTTCAATTCCATTATAGGCATATCCCAATTCCCCATATACTCCTGCATTAGAAACATGGGTATATAGTGCTGATGCAATCTTTTTTTGTTCACCATCAATAAACTCTATGTTTTGAGGATAATACCTACAAAGCATTCTAATTGAATTCTCATTGTCATAAAAAGCCCCAAAAAAGTTTTCACAATATTCTGCAAATGATAAATACAATATTTTATATTTTATTTCATCGTTACATAGCAATTTAATTGCATATTCTTTACTCTTTTCTTCACTTTCCTCATCACTTTCTTCCCTTCTACTAATATATTTATAATTCTCCTGTTCTTCATATGCCTTAAAAAAACCATATCCCCAATG
>JAFQOI010000101.1 GCA_017403285.1 bacterium | reverse complement strand
TTGTTACGGGGATGGGATGTGTAACCCCCTATGGAATTGGCTTAGATTTGTTTTGGAAAAATCTTATTAATGGCAAAAGTTGTATAAGAGAACATAACTTAGACAAAGAAAAGCATATTGTAAAAATCGCAGGACAAATTCCAGAAGATTTAGATATTTCAGGATATGTTGATTCTAAAGAAGCGAGAAGACTTGATAAAAGTATTATATATTCTCTTATTGCAGCAGAAGACGCAATAAAAGATTCTGGTCTCAATTTAGAAGAAGAAGACAGAACAAGAATAGGTACTATTATTTCAACCGCAGCTGGCGGTTTAGTTGCGGTAACAGATGGCTATATAGATATGTTAAACAAAGGTTTTAACAAATGTTCGCCATTTACTGTTCCTATGATGATAGCAAATATGCCATCTGGCAAAGTTTCAATAAAATATGGATTAAGAGGTCCAAGTAAAGCGGTTCTTTCCGCTTGTGCAACTGGTGCTCACTCAATTGGTGATGCATTCAGAACAATCCAATATGGAGATGCTGATGTAATGGTCGCTGGCGGAGCAGAATCAAGCGTTTGCGACTTCGGAATAGGAGCATTTACATCTGCAAGAACACTATCTAAAGCAACGAGACCACCAGAAGAAGCTTCAAGACCTTATGATATGGATCGTGACGGATTTGTTATGGCAGAGGGTGGAGCAGTAATTATATTAGAAGAAAGAGAACACGCTATAAAACGTAGTGCAAAAATTTATGCGGAAATTATAGGTTATGGTCAAAGTTCTGATGCTTATGATATGGTTGCACCAGATCCAAATGGTAACGGAGTAGAACTAGCATTAATAAATTGTTTGAAAGATGCAAATAAAGCCCCTGAAGATGTTGACTACATCAACATGCATGGAACAAGCACACTTTTAGGCGACATTGCTGAATCAAAAACAGTTGCAAAAGTTTTTGGGGATAAAAATAAAAATAAAAATCTCGCTGTAAGTTCAACAAAATCAATGACGGGGCATATGATAGGTGCAACGGGATGTGCAGAAGCAATTGTAGCAATTAAAACTATCACTGAAGGGATTATCCCACCGACTATCAATCTCATAAACCAAGACCCTGAAGTCGCAGATTTAGACTATGTACCAAATCAAGCAAAGAAAAAGGAAGTTAACGTTTCTATTTCAAACTCTTTTGGATTTGGTGGACATAACGCAGTTTTAATGTTTGAAAAGGTTTAAAAAAAAAGAAAAATAGAAGTAAAATTTTACTTCTATTTTATTTTTTTTAAAACATCAACAATTCTTTTTGACGCAAGCCCATCACCATAAGGGTTTACCGCTTCAGCCATTTTGTTATATTCGTTTGTATCATCTAATAATTTTTGGACAGTTGAAACAATTTTATTTTTGTCTGTACCAACAAGTTTTACAGTACCATATTCTATTGCTTCTGGTCGTTCAGTTGTATCTCTTAAAACAAGAACAGGCTTAGCAAGTGATGGTGCTTCTTCTTGAACACCGCCTGAATCCGTTAAAATTATATGTGATTTTTTCATCAAAGAACAAAATTGCGCATACTCAAGTGGCTTTATTAAATGAATTCTTTCCTTATTTTCTAAAAGTTCATAAACCGGCTTTTGTACATTTAGATTTGGATGAACGGGATAAACCACTTCTATATTTTTATTTTTAGAAACAAGTTCAAGGACGGCTTCGCATATTTGTTTTATAGGTTCTCCAAAATTTTCACGACGATGAGAAGTCAAAAGAATTGTTTTTAAATCAGGATTTAAATTTAATCCATCTATTTCAACTTCATGATTTTTAATTGTATACAACAGTGCATCTATAACAGTATTTCCTGTTTTATAAATATGAGTTTGCGGTATTTGCGACTTGATTAAATTTTCACAAGATTTATCAGTTGGAGCAAATAAATAAGTACAAACACTGTCAGTAAAAACCCTATTGATTTCTTCAGGAAAAGGATAATACTTGTCAAATGTTCTTAATCCTGCTTCAACATGCCCAACTGGAACTTTTGCATAAAAAGCAGATAAAGCCGCTGCCATTGACGTTGTCGTATCACCATGAACTAAAACAACATCTGGTTTAACTTGTTCAATAACTTCTTTTGTTTTTAAAAGAACATCACTTGTAAGCGACCAAAGATTTTGATTATCCTTCATTATATTCAAGTCAAAATCAGACTTAATATCAAACAATTCAAGCACTTGATCTAAAATTTCGCGATGTTGTGCCGTAACACAAACAACACTTTCCAACGCATCAGAATTTTTCTCTATTTCCTTCACCAAGGGAGCCATTTTGATTGCCTCTGGTCTTGTGCCAAATATTGTTAATACTTTTATTTTAGTCATAAAATACAAACCTAAATGTTAACTGCATCACGAACTTTTTGCATAACTCTTTCTGCTTCATCCGCTGCTTTTTTATTTCCATCATTTATAATGTCATAAACAGTATCAATATCTTGAGAAAGTTCTTGCCTTTTTTGTCTTATTGAAGCAAATTTTTCGTTTATTATACAGCCAAGTTGTCTTTTACAATCAGCACAACCTCTTTTACCTGCTTTACACTCTGCTTCGACTTCTTTAACGACATCTTCAGAGCCAAAGATTTCATAATATTTAAACGCAACTTCACATTTATCAGGGTGACCAGGGTCGTCTTTTCTGGCACGACTTCTATCTGTAATACATTGCATAACTTTTTTAGCAGTAGTTGCTTCATCATCAGATATTTTTATATCATTAGCAAAAGATTTACCCATTTTTTGACCATCAACACCACAAAGAAGCGGAATTTGTGTCAATTTTGGTTTTGGTTCATTAAATAATTCTGTTTTATAAATATTATTAAATCTTCTAGCAATATCACGAGTAATTTCAAGATGAGCAAGTTGATCTATACCAACAGGCACAATCGCACCATTTAATGCCATGATATCAGCAGACATTAAAACAGGATAACCCAAGAGCCCATAATTTAATTGTGGAACATTTTCAGAATTATCACCATCTTTATTTTTGATAATTTTAACCATGTCTTTAAGAGTAGGATCACGTTCTACCCAGTTGTTAGGCGTAATCATGCTCAATAGGACATGAAGTTCTGCTATCTGTAATACCTTTGATTGAAAATAGATGGTTGATTTATTAGGATCTATTCCGCATGCTAACCAATCCAAAATAACATCCAACTTATCTTGTTTCAAATTTTCAGTTTTATCATATTTAGTAGTCAAAGCGTGCCAATCTGCAACAAAATAAAAACAATTATATTCATCTTGTAAATTAACCCAATTTGTAAGAACGCCCATATAATGACCAAGGTGTAATTTCCCTGTAGAACGCATTCCTGATACTAAATTTTCTTTCTGCATAATAATACCTTTTTCGCTTTGACGATAAGTATTATACACAAAACAAGAAATAAAATATACTTGTGCTTGACTTTGAGGTATGTTGTTGGTAAAGTCAATATGTCAACGAAATCAATCGGGATGTAGCGCAGCTTGGTAGCGCACCTCGCTTGGGACGAGGGGGTCGCAGGTTCGAATCCTGTCATCCCGACCATTTAAAAAGAGGAAGCATTTGCTTCCTCTTTTTGTTTCGGCTATTGTATTATATTGCTTCTGATGCGTATACTGTTCCACCCATATATTGAATTACTTGTGCTACATTGTCGAATCCATATTTGCTAACAACTTCTGGGTAACTATATTTGCCTTTTGATAAGTCAGACCATATATTTTGCGCTTTACCAGTCAATTTGTTTCCCATTTGTGACAATGTTTGACCTTTGATATTTTTTTTGTATGCATCTTGTATACCATTCCATAAATGATGTGCATTTTCTTTTGTTACGTAGCCTCTTGCTGTACTCCAAGCTTTTTGTCCTGTTTTAATTGGATGCCTAATTGCCTCTGATATGCCAAACTCAATTTGATTTTGCTTTTGTGCAATACTAACTGCTTTTTCGCTAAATCCTTTTGCTTTAAATGCCTGTGGTTCCCAGTCCGAAATCGCTTTTAAATCTGCTTTTGTTAATTTTTTACCAGCTTCCTGTTTCACTATTGCTTTTGCATTTGCACGTCTCATTTTATTTATTTGATAAATATCTTTTGCCGTTCCCATAATGTCATGTCTTGCTTGTGTTATTTTGTTTGTTTGAGCCCAAACATTCTCGTCAGCTTTATCCATTGCTTTAGAAACTTGTTCTCCATATTTAGCAGCTTTTTCCCCAGTTAATTTTTCGTGCTTGCGAATCATATTATCCAATTTAATCGCAGATATATTTGTCTTTATTTTTCCAACCTGATTTCTTGTTGATGCCCATATATCTTTTACTAATGCAGTACCATAATCTCTAACAGATACTTTTTGTCCAGCAGCAATAGTATCATCAACAGACTGTAACGCACTTGCATTTCCTGCTGTACTTTTAACTGCTTTTACACCTGCTTTTGCCCCAACGACAGATGCTGCCACTGTAAATGCGCCACCACCAACATTTTGCCATGCTTTTTTTGCTTCTGCATCTGTTTCTGCTGTTGCAGCATTATATATGCCTTTTCCAACCTGTATTGCCCCCATTGTTCCACCAACAACACAAGCCGCAACTCCGACTGCTGGTACTGCAATACACAGCGCTGCTGTACCGATGCTTAACAATGTTTTTCCAAGAGAGAATTTGCCTTCTTTATTAGTGAACATTCCCTTAACACCATTTACGATTGTTTTTCCAACACCTTTAATGGCATTACCTACAGCACTAAAAAATCCAATTTTCCCATCATCTTTTCTATCTGTACAAGTTTCACTAGAATTTGACACATACATATCTGGTTGCGTAGCATTCGTACGGATATTGTAGTAATATGGATTGCTTTGCATTGCTTGTTTTTCGTATTGTTGATAACGATTGTAATCGACACCGCTGACATCGCCAACTGTCATAATAATATCCCCCTATTAAAAATTATCCCCATAAATTTCGATATTTTAATAAAGTTATTTTTTTAGTGACAATTGACTTGATTTTTTTAATTGTTAAGAAATATAACAATTTGTTTTAAATAAAAAGTTTACTTAACAGTCAAATATATCAATAAAATCAAATATTTTAGCAGAAAAAACACCTTTATCGGTAATTTTCAAATCAGGAATTACAGACAAAGATAAAAATGCCATTGTCATAAATGGATTTTCCAAATCAGATCCAATTATTTTTATTGCATCATTTAAGGAGTAACATTCATCAAGTACTTCTACAAAAGTTTTATCAGAAATAAGACCAGCGATAGGCAAAGCAAGTTTTGCGACAACTTCTCCATTATTAACAACTATTTTTCCACCGCCACATTTTATTAATTCTTGCGCCGCAACAAACATATCATTATCATTTGTACCAATAACAATCATATTATGAGAATCGTGCGCAACAGTTGAAGCAATGGCTCCAGATTTTAAATTAAATCCCTTTATAAAGCCTTTACCTATGCTTTTAAATGCGTGGTGTCTTTCTATAACACAAATTTTCAAAGTATCATTTTCAAGATTACTTACTGCATTATTATCTTTTATTTTTATTTCTGAAATAGTTTCCTTTGTAATGAGTTGCTCGGGAATAATCTCAATTGCCTTAACTCTGTTTGATTTTGGAGTTATAACAAAATCTTCAAGAGTTAACTTTTCAATATTAATAGAATTTATATAACTTGGTATAAATACATCTGTTATAGAAGATGTTAAAACTCCATCTTTCGCAACTATTTTTCCATCTTTAACAACATAATGAGGTTTAAAAGATTTTAAATCAGGCAAAATCAACAAATTTGCTTTATATCCTGGAGCAACAGCGCCAACTTTCTTTAAACCAAAATACTCTGCCGTATTAAGACTAGCACACTGAATTGCCTTTATTGGATCAACACCTGCTTCAACAACTCTACGAACCATTCCATTTATGTGTTCTTTTAAATCCGTAGGATGACGATCATCAGTAACAAAAATGCACTTTCTAGTATTATTTTGCTTCAACAATGGAATTAAAGAATCCAAATCTCTAGCAGCCGAACCTTCTCTTATCATTACATTAAGACCAAGTCGCATTTTTTCTAATGCTTCTTCTGGGCTTGTACATTCATGGTCGGATTTAATCCCACTAACAACATAAGCACACAAATCTTTACCGCATAGTTTTGGGGCATGTCCATCAATACGTTTTTCACACTTTTGAGCAACTTCTAACTTAGCAATTTCTTTATCCTCTGAATTAATAACACCAACATAGTTCATCATTTCAGCCAAACCCAACACACGTGGATTTTCAATTAACAATGCTAAAGCATCAGCTGAAAGAACATATCCTGATGTTTCAAAAGGAGAAGCCGGAACACAAGATGGCAATGTAAAATAAACATCCAAACCAATATTCTTAGTCGTTTCCATCATAAAATTAATGCCATTTATACCTAAAACATTTGCTATTTCATGTGGATCTGTAACAACACAAGTCGTCCCTGTAGGAAGAACAGCAGATGCAAATTCTTTTGCCAGCATCATTGAACTTTCTAAATGAACATGCCCATCAATAAAGGATGGAACTACATATGCACCATTTGCATCAATTTCTTGTTTCCCTTTATAGCATTTTCCAAGTCCAACAATCATATCATTTGTTATAGCAATATCTGTCGTATATATTTCTTCAGACAAAACATTTACTAACTGCGCATTTTTTATAACCAAATCCGCATCTGTAAGACCTCTTGCAGTTTCAATCAAGCATTTTAGCATTCCATTGTCCTCAGTTTGTTTTTATTATTACTAGTTAATCAAAGAAAATACCAAAAGTCTATACTTTTTAAAATTGAATAAATCTTAATAAAAAGTCTTACATTATTGTTAAAAATTGAAAAACAATATATTATTATCATGTAAGTTTGGAAGTAATCACATTAGCTAAATATAAAGGATAACATTATGAAGATTCTATCTGTAGGGAAACCATTTTACAATTATCCGAAGAGTAGCGCAGTGAATAATAAAGCATTTGTATCCGCATCTAAAACTATAGATGCGGATATTTTTTGCTTTAAAGGACACTCTGCACCGGATAAAGTTACAATCATTCCATCATCCGAACCAACTGATTTAGAAAAAAATATTGAAAGAAATCTAGGCATCACTCCAACACCAACTGTTATTAAAAAATTTAAAAATGGTGAAACCTACATAAACATTAAAGAAAATATAAGAGGTAAAGATGTTTACTTAATGCCAGCATCAGGAACAAATGTAAATGATAATTTAATGGAAACATACCTAAAAGCAGATGCTGCAAAAAGAGCAGGTGCAGAAAAAGTAATAGCAGTTATGCCTAGTTTTGATTATGCACGCCAAGAAAAAAGAACAGAAAAAGGCGAACCTATCGCGGCAAGATTAAATATGGATTTACTAAAAGCCGCTGGAGTCGATGAAATTATCACGACAGATTTACATACCCCTGCCCTAGAAGGCTTTAGTTCAAATCAGGTAACGATTACTCATTTAGAGTCTATGCCATTAATGAGTGACTACATAAAATCAAAACAAATTCCAAACTTAATGGTCGTAAGCCCAGACTTAGGTGGAACAAAAAGAGCAGATAAACTCGCAAAATCTTTAGGTTGTGAAAAAGCAATTGTCTATAAACAAAGAAAAGAACATAACAAAGCAACAGCAGAAGATTTAATCGGTGATGTTTCAGGAAAAAACTGCATCATATATGACGATATTATAGATACAGCAGGAACAATTGTAGAAGCAGCAAAATTATTAAAGAAAAATGGTGCTAATGACATTTACATCTGTGCATCACACGGATTATTTAATGGAGATGCAATGATAAAACTACAAGATGCTCCAGTCAAAGAAGTAATTGTAACAAACAGTATCCCTAAAAAAGCATCATCTATTGAAAAAATAAAACAAGTAGATATTTCAGAACAAGTAACTAGTGCGATTTTGGATATTTCTGCATAATAAATAAAATAAAAAAGGGTACATATAAAGTACCCTTTTTTATTTTAAAGTTTTTTCTATCGTCTGCCTCATAGATTTTTCTAGTGCATTTTTAAATTGTCTTATGTCAGAATTTACGATACTCCCTTGTTCTATTGCTTTAAGTTGATCTTGCCCAAACACAAGCTTGGTAAACTTTTGTGAGTCGGCAGGAGTCATATCATTGAAAAATGATACATATGGCTGAAGCATTGCCTTTAACAACTTGCTACCACCCTGATCATCTTTTGGGAAAGAACCATTCCAATCTATGAATGGTTTAACAACACGTTCTTTGAATGTTTTTGCAGTATCTTTCACGATATCACTACGTTCAAAAACATCGCTTGTTTGGACATACACCTGTCTATTCTTCGCTATTGAACTTGCCTTTTGAACCACAGGCGTTATTGGTATTTTTGATATCGGCTTCATAATTATATAAAAACAAATTTTTCTTAAAAATTGCCTTTTATAATTTTATCTCGTATGGATTATCATCATTTTTGCTAAAATGCACAAGTGATTTAAATGTTTTTTCAAGCATATTTCTTACTGTCGTTTCCGTATAAAAAGCTGTATGAGGAGTAACAATAACATTAGGGAAACTATTTAATATTGCAAGTTCATCATTATTTAAAACATCAGAAGAATGATTGTAATAGTATAAGCCTGTTTCATCTTCGATTACATCAAGTCCAACTGCTCCAATTTTTTGTGATTTTATTCCTTTTATGAGAGCATTTGAATCAATTAACGTTCCTCTCGCTGTATTTATAATAATTACGCCATCTTTCATCTTATTTATAGAATCATCATTTATCATATGATATGTTTCTTCGTTTGAAGATACGTGCAAAGAAATAATGTCACTATTTTTATACAAGGTTTCTAAGTCAACATACTCAGCATATTTTTTTGTTTCTTCTGTTTCTCCAAATTTGTTATAAGCAAGTATTTTAGTGCCAAAGCCAGATAAATGTTTTATTACACAATTACCGATATTTCCTGTTCCAACAATTCCGATAGTACAATCAGAAATATCTTTTCCCATCTTGCCACGAAGTGAATAATCCTGACAAACGGCTCTTTGCATTATTTGTTTCACTTTTCTTGTTGCCATAAGCATAAGCATAATAGCATAATTTGCAACACACTCTGGAGGATATGTAACAGAACTTACTCTTAATCCTTTTTCTCTCAAGTAATTTAACGGCAAATGGTCATAACCAATACTTCTTGCCAAGACATACTTAACTCCAAGAGAAGAAATAATATCAACGTACTCTTCTGTAAATTTACAAGGCACAACACTTATTGCATCACAACCTTGCGCCAGTTTCAAATTTTCCGCATTTGGATATTCCCCAGTACATACAAAATCTATATTGTACTTTTCTTTAAATTCTTGCAAAAGAGTTAATTCATCAAATTTTCGTAAGGAAAAAAACGCTATCTTCATTTTTCTGTCTCCTTACATATATGATAAAACAAACATTAAAAGATTATAACTTTTTTAAGGTTAGTTTAATCTGGTATTCTAGTTGATGTTATAATATAGAAGACTAGGCAATTTTAATAGGAAAAAACAATGAAATTAAACGATACAACAGCAAAAAACTCTTTTAGATATAGTTGGCTTCTAGGAAGAGTTTATCCTTATATAAAGCCATATATGTCAAGAGTTATTTTAGGATTTTTAGTAGCCATCCCAGTTGGTGCACTTGAAGGGGTTGTTGCATTCTTCTTAAAACCATATTTAGATTATGTTGTTGGGCAAAAAGATTTAATATTCACAATATGCAATCATACTTATTCGATTTCTTGGTCAACATTAGCATTATCTATTCCTTTTGCGGTTGTCCTATTTGCCTTACTACAAGGGGTTTTACGATATCTAAATAGTTATTTGACAGATTGGACAAGCCAAAAAATTACAAACGGAGTGAAAATTGCATTATTTAACAAACTTGTATATATGGATTCTTCATTTTTTGATGAAAATACTTCTGGTGTAATTATCACGAGATATTTAAGCGACCCTGATGCTGCATCTACAGGCATAGTTACAAACTTAAAAGAAATTGCTACAAACGTTTTCGGCGCAATAAGCTTAATTGCCGTTATGTTATATAGTTCTTGGAGATTAGCAATAATTGGTGTTCTTGTTTTGTGTGTTGCATTTGTTCCTGTCGCAATTATTAGAAAAAAAATTAAATCTACCTCTAATAAAAATATGGTTATTGGGGGGAATATCACTACAAATTTCAATGAAACGTATATAGGCAACAAAGTAATGAGAGCATACGGACTTGAAGAACGTCAAAAAGAACGTTTCACAACCCAAATACATTGTGGTTTTACAAATAATATGTCATTAGTAAAACGTGCTGGCTGGATGTCCCCTTTAATGTATTTAATTGCTTCTTTTGGTATCGCTATCGTTCTTGGCTATGGCACACACCTCATTACAACTGGCAAAATGACGGCTGGGGGTTTTGCATCTTTCGTAACATCCCTTTTGCTATTATACAAACCAATAAAATCCCTAGGTAATACTTTGACAAACCTTCAAACAATTTTCGTTGCACTTGGTCGTGTTTTTGAATTGTTTGATATTAAACCAGAAATAACCGATAAACAAAATGCTATAAATCTTCAAGAATTAAAAAATGGTATTGAATTGAAAAACGTAAGTTTTGAGTACGTCAAAGGACACAAAGTATTAAAGAATATAAACTTAAACATCAGAAAAGATGAAACACTTGCCATTGTTGGAAATTCAGGCGGTGGAAAATCTACATTAGTAAACCTCATACCAAGGTTTTATGATATCACTGATGGTTCTATTATGATTGATGGAATTGACCTTCGAGATTACTCTACAGACAGCCTAAGAAAAAATATTTCTATGGTGTTCCAAGATAACTTCCTTTTCTCTGGGACAATAAAAGAAAATATTCTTATGGGTAAACCAAACGCGACAGAAGAAGAAATTCAAAACGCAATTCAATCTGCACACCTTGAAGAAGTAATTGCTGAACTTCCAGATGGAATTAATACTGTTCTTGGAGAAAGAGGACTCACGTTATCTGGCGGTCAAAGACAAAGAGTTGCAATTGCAAGAGCAATGATTAGAAATTCTGCAATTGTTATTCTTGATGAAGCAACATCTGCTCTTGATAATAAATCAGAAGCAGTTGTTCAAAAGGCACTTGATAATTTGATAAAGAATAAAACTGTATTTGTTATTGCACACAGACTCTCAACTATAAAAAATGCGGATAGAATTGCCGTTATAAATGAAGGGGAACTAGTTGAATTGGGTTCTCACGAGGAACTTATTAATATTCCAAATGGACAATATAAAGCATTATATGAAATGCAATTTAAAAAACAAGAAGCAAACTAAAAAAGGATTTTGAAATGCAAGAGGATAAAAAAGAAAATAAAGTTACCGATTTTTTATTTATAGTTTTCTTTCTTTTCTTGATATTTGGGATTTCAATGTTTAATTTCATAGTTGACCCATACCACATATTTAGAAAATCAACAATTGAAGGTTTTAACAACATAAAAACACACAAATATTCAAATAAAAGAACTATGGTTATTCCTCATATAAAAATAAGCCATAAAAATAAAGATATTGCATTTGTTGGGAATTGTCTTCTTTCTCATTATAGTGAAGGGCTTGATAATATTGCATTTTATACAATTACCGTTGCTGAAACTGATGAAATAGCAACAATTATAAAAAACATTCATGAAATAGCACCTAATATCAAAAAAATATATTGGGGAATATTTTTTGATGATTTATATTATAAAGATGCTGTTTTTGACTCTCTTGAAAAAAATGAAAGTCCTAATCTTCAATTAAATGATTTAATTAATTTATTTTTCTCTTGGAATACAACAAAATACAGTATTGAAACAGTAAAAGACTCTATAAAAAACAAAGGTGACAAATCACAGTATATTTATCTTTATAGAGAAATTGCCCCAAGACATTATGAAAAAGCATTTGATAATAGTATCATAGACAAAATTAAAAACATCTATAATTACACAAAGGAAAATAATATAGAACTTGTTCTTTATTACTCCCCTATGCATATAACAAAAAAAATGGATATGTATTTAAAAAATATTTGGGACACAAATATAAGGGTTAAGAAAGAAATTGCACAAATAGTACCATTTTATGACTATTCTTTAGCAAATACATATAATACTCAACCACTTGATGAAACAAGCATATATTTTGTAGACAATATTCATCCTACTGAAATGTATAATGATATGGTTGTAAATGATTTACTTGCAGAAACTAAACAGCAAGGCATCTTAATTACAAAAGACAACGTAGACAAATATAATAGCCTTGATACCGCACAACTTAAAGCATATATGAAAAAACATAAAGAGTTAACAAATAAAATCAAACAAGTAAAACCAGAAGACATCAACGAAAGAGTTCAAAAACTTGAAAACAATTAAGCAAACAATTATATGCTATGGGGATTCTAACACTTATGGATTTAATCCTGAAACCTTAGGCAGATACAAAAAAAAGCAAAGGTGGACTGGCATTCTTTCTGACTTGCTTGGAAATAATTTCAATGTAATTGAAGAAGGATGCAACAATAGAACAGGTTTTTATAATAACAAAGAAGGTTATATTTTATCTGGAGCCTTATACATAAAAGAATGCTTGAAAACAAATCCAACAGCAGATATTTTTATATTTGCGCTTGGAACAAATGATTTACAAAAATTTTATAATTTTAATGAACAAATTATTAAAAATGGATTAGAGAACTATTTAAAAACAATAAAAGATAAAAATCCAAATACAAAAATAATTATAATTTCACCAATACAATTAAAAAAAGATATTATTAATGGTTCTTTCAGGTTTTTATTCAGCGAAAACTCCATAATAAACTCAAGCAAAATAAGAAGAATATATAAAGATTTTGCAGCAGAAAACAATATAGAATTATTTGTTTTGGATAACATTGTATCCCCATCAAAAACTGATGGGCTACACTACAGTGAAAAAGCTCATGAAATAATTGCTAAAAATTTATCTGAATTGATATTAAACAATCATACTTTTTAAATCTGGACTAATTCTAAATTCTGCCGCTGTTGATGCTTTTATATCTTCAACAGTAAATACTGGATTTATTTCTGTTAACACTAATCCATCTTCATCAAATTGAAAAACACATCTTTCTGTTACAATCATATCCAATTCTTTGAAAGCAGTAAGTGGAAGTGTACATTTTTGAACAATTTTAGGTTCATCTTTTGAAGTATGAGTCATTGCAACAATAACCCTTTTAGACCCAATAATTAAATCCATGGAACCACCGATGCCAGGAACAAATACCCCTGGAATTTGCCAACTGGCAATACTCCCTTCGGCATCTACTTGAAGTGCGCCAAGAACAGTTGTATCAATATGTCCACCTCTCATAATAGTAAATGCCATCTGAGAATCATAAAAACTTGCGCCTTTATTATATTCAACACAAACACCACCAGCATTAATCACTTTTTTATCAAAATCAGGACCTTTTTGGTTTTTTCCAAGTCCTAAAATGCCATTTTCTGATTGAAAAATAACATTCACATCTTCACTTACATAATTTGCTGCTTCAGTAGGAAGACCTATCCCAAGAGTAACGACATCATTTTTTTTAAACTCTCTTGCTATCCTTTTTGCAACAACTTCTTTTATTTCTTGTTTAGATAATTCTTTCACTATTGTCATAAGTTTATTTCCTACCATCAACAATGTAATCTATAAATATACCAGGAATTACAACATTATTTGGATCCAGTTCTTCTACAACTTCTTCTGCTTCTATAATAACTGTTTCCGCAGCAGTTGCCATTGATGTATTGAAATTTCTAGTTGTTCCTTTAAAAGCGACATTACCATATTTATCTACGGTTGAGCCATATATAACGGCATAATCTGCGCCTAATGGTTCTTCAAAAATATATTTTTTCCCTTTTATCTCAATAACTTTTTTATCTTCTTCTAAAATAGTACCAACACCTGTAGGCGTTAAAACTCCGCCCAAACCAGAACCTTTTGCGTGAATTTTTTCAACCAAAGTTCCCATTGGATAAAATTCAACTTCGAGTTCTCCTGATTGCATTTTACTGCCAGTTATAGGATTTGTACCTATGTGAGTTGTTATAACTTTCTTTACAAGTCCATTTTTTATAAGTTTACCTCTATCAACATCCGCAAAAGAAGTATCATTGCAAATCATTGTTAAATCATCTATCTTTTGCGCTACCATTTCATCAATTATTTTATTTGGTGTTCCACAACTTAAAAAACCACCGACCATAACAGTTGAACCATTCTTAATTAATGCTGCAGCCTCTTTTGCCGTTATTAACTTACTCAAATTTTCCACCCCTATTACTACCTTGAAGGACATACTAACATAAAAATAAGTTTTTTTGCATATGTATTGTTTTTTCAAGCGTTTTAGAATATAAAAATATTATGTATAAAAGTTGTAACCTTATTTTGCATGGATTATGTTTTTATCCAAATGAACTTGTAAGTTGTTGTTATTCGCCAAACGAACAAGTTAATGGCGGACTAGCTCCAATTTTATATGACAAGTATAAAGGTGAAATAATAGAGAAAAACGAATTATTCTCTAGAATGAGAAAATATTCTGATATTTTTAAAAGTGGTGATACTCCACCAGAATGCTTAAACTGCTTTCAAATAAAAGAAAAAGAATGGGATGAAACAGAATACATTGATTTTATAACAATAACTCACTACACATGTTGTAATGCTGACTGCATATACTGTTCTAACAATCTTGAAGTAGAAGAAAGAACAAATGAAAAATATGACGTAATGCCTTTTTTAATGTACCTAAAAAATGAAGGAATATTAAAAAACGACTTAGAATTACACCTCGGAGGAGGAGAAATAACTATTTATAAAGAGTGCGAATCTATTTTGGAAGAATTTGGAATAAAAGGAAATGCACATATTCACGCCGCAACAAATGCCATAAAATACAGTGAAAATCTTTATAAAGCGATTGAAAAAGGTAACACAAATATTATAATTTCTCTTGATTGTGGAACAAGAGAAACATTTAAAAAAATTAAAAGAATAGATGCTTTTGATAAAGTAATAGAAAATATATACAAATATTCATCTGCTAAAGAACACAAGGTTACTCTAAAATACATTCTTATCCCTGGCGTAAATGACAATATGAATGAATTCAAAAAGTTCATTGAAATTGTCAGAAAAGCGAAAGTAAGCACCGTAAGACTAGATATAGAAGGTCGTTACTTAAGAAGCGTTAACAATAATATAAATCCATATTATTTTGATTTGGCAGAAAAAATGAAAAATTATGCTCAAAAATTTGATGGCTACGTCTTCCAATATCACGAATTTATAAAACAACCAATTACAAAAGGTATTTGTAAAAAAAATCTTAAAAATACGATTGATTTTTATAAATTAAAATATTTGAAAACTGCAATCAAAGAATTATATACAAGTCATAAATACTAACCATTTGGCATTTTAACATTGAGCATCTTATAAGCAGCGTCAATATTATAATCTAATTCATATTCAATATTGTAAAAATTAGCTCGTTTTACAAAAAATTCTGTCAATATAATTATCTGGGCAAGATATGGATGATTATGTTCATTTGAACTTTGATATTTTATAAAAATATCATTATCAGCATTAAATCTGACTCTTTTTACCCCAATACTTTTTACCTTTTTAAGCCAAGATTCTATTTCCTTTGGATTATCGTTAATTTTTTCAACTAAAATATATTTGACACTAACTGTATTATCTCCATTTTCTGGTTTTACTTGATTGTATTTTTTAATATTATGCCATACTTTAGAGTACGTTTTTACACCTTTAACTTTTTCATGAGTTTTCTTTTCGCCACTATCCGTTGAAACACAAATGCTAACTTTTCCAGTTTTAATACCCTCTTCTATTGCTTTTGAATATATAATTGCATTTGAGTGAATAATAATATTCTTAATCCCAGAATTTATTAAAAGAAAAAGTAATTCTTCAAAATTAGAATAAAGAGTACACTCTCCTCCTGCAAAATCGAACTTTGTATCCGCGGTAACATATCCTTTTTCTATCATATCTTTTATTATAGGAATAATATTATATGTTTCGGGGTCTTTATCTTTTTTAGGATTATAATCACTGCGACTAATACAATATGTACATCTAGAATTGCATCTTTTGTAATTTGAAATCAATATATAATCAATTTTTCTACCTGTTCCTATATTATCCCAATCTCTTAATTGCAAATAATGACAACCTTCGCAATTTTCAACTATTTTCCCATTTTTTGCATCTTTCTTTATTTGTTCTCTTTCAACAAAAAATTGTTCTATATCAAATGGTTCGCCGTTATAATTCTCTTTTATTATTAAATTTGAATTGGATTTAGTATTGTTTCCAACAGTACAAGCATATATGTAATCACCATTAAAACATAATTGTCTATTCATTTTTTCACAATATAAATATTCCATATTCAACTAACCTTGAACTTTTTTCAGCAAATCATTATAAACATCAATAGTTTGATAACATATTGGTAATTTTCTCTTTAACAAACTTTTTATTGTTATTTTAAAACTCTTAAGCATTGCACAATCAAGATTATCAGTCTTTCTTAGCGTTTTTTCTATTTTTTCTCTAAATTCTTCTTCTCTTGTTCTATGCTCAATTTTATCAGCAAGAAAAATTATCTTTTCAAAATCAGACATATCTTTTTTCCCAATAGTATGCCATCTAATAGAAGATAAAATTTCCTCATCAACAATACCATATTCTTCTTTTGCGACAATTACGCCAACTGGAGCGTGCCAAGTTTTTTCACTTAATTTTTCGCATTCTTCAAATGAGTTTTGCATCTTCTCTAAATCATTTTTTGGAATACATTTTGCACAATCGTGCAACAATCCTGCAACTTGGGCCTTTTCAACATCACATCCGTATTTTTGTGCAAGTTCCATAGCCATTTCCATAGTTCCTATAGAATGCAAAAAGCGCTCCTCATTCAAGCGATTTTTAAGTTTTTCTTTAATTTCTTCAATACTATATTTTGTATACATTATTTTGCTTTATGTAATCTGCCACTCTTCTTGGTACTATATCATAAATGTCTATATTTTGCCTAACCCTCTCCCGAACTTCCGTCGCAGAAATATCAAGAAACGGCATTTGCATCAACTCATATTCATACCCTTTTTCTTTTAATTTAAGAAAAGGTGTTTCATCAAAATTATTCTCTCTCACAAATAAAATAAACTTAACCAACTCTTTAAGTTCATCTGCTCTATGCCAAGATTCTATTTTTATAAAAGCATCTGTTCCTATTATAAAATTTATTTTGTCTTTAGGCTTTACAATATATTTGATTTGTACAATAGTATCATAAGTATAAGAAGGTCTATTTCTAGTATATTCAATAGCACTAACATCGAAATAAGGAATATTATCCGTTGCTATTTGGACCATATTAAGACGATGAATTGCATTATCCGCATCAAAATTTTTTAAATCTTTATGTGGAGGTTTAAACGCAGGAATAAAAACAATTTTTTCAAAACCAAATTTTTTATGAACATATTCTGCAACTTCAAGATGCGCATTATGAATAGGGTTAAAACTCCCCTGATATAAACATACACTCATAAACTACCTGTTTTTGAAATGAACTTGGTCTACTATTGCTATAATTTTATTCAAAAACTTTTTATAACCTTCTCTATCTGCTTCACCAGATAAAACAATATCTGCACATTCACGACAAGGACGAATATATATTTCTGCTTTGTTTGAAGCATTTTCATATATTGCTTTTGATGATGCGCCAAGTCCTCTTTCTTTTGCTCTTACAAAAAATCTCTCTTTTTGAATTTCTCTATCTATATCAACATAAATTTTAAAATCAAAAGCATTTCTAATTTTATCTGTAAGCGTAAATAAACCTTCAGAAATAATAACTTTTGAAGGTTCCGCAGGTGTATAATTATCCCATCTTTTTGTTGTTCCTGACATATCATATTTAGGAAGCATAACAAACTTACCTTTTTGAAGCTCATTGATATGCTTACACATCAAATCCAACTCCAACGCTTCAGGAACATCAAAGTCGTAATTTTTCGCAAATTCAGCCATACCGCCTGCCTTTTTCACTTCTTCAGAACGGTCATAATAGTAATCATCTGTATTTACCCTAGTAATAACGTGTTTCAGATGATAAAACTTAGCAAATTTTTCAATAGTATCAATAATATCAAGAGCAATTGTTGATTTACCACTAGCAGTTTCCCCAGCAATACCCACTGATGCTGAACGACTAACACTTCCTGATAAAAACTGCACCAATTTTTTTATAACTGCAGGGTTGTAATGTAATAAAACTCTATTTTTTGAAGTTAATTCATTCTCAAATATGCTAATCAATTGCGATTCTATATTCCTTAACGGAGTCATCGGGAAAGATGCATATTTATTGCCAAAAGCAAAATCAAATTCAATGTTTCTGCTCAAAGTATCAGTCACAACTTTTTCCTTTTTTAAGACTATAGCAGAACTAAATGCAAAACAAAATATTTTTATTTATTTTGTAACGATAATAAGTGTAAAATTTACAAATTATGCCACGCCCATTTGTTCAAATTTAGCCCATTGCCCACTGTAATCAAAGCTTTTGCAATAGAATTTACAAGGAAAACTATCCAATAATTTATAAAAGTACATTGATGTATTTTCTCTATCAAATTTAAGTCCTTGATTTTTCATTGCTTGTACATATTTATCTATAATCTCAACAGTATCTAAGAATGCTTGCTCTTTTCTTTCATCACTAACTGGAGCGGCATCATACTGACTGTTAAAAGTATTAAAATATTCAATATTTGTAAGTGCAAATAAAACACTACCATAATCAACTGGTGATTTTTGTTGATCCATATCAATAATATTTATTGCCTGACCATCTTCATCAACTAAAACATTATTTGAATTATAATAATCAAATTTATACCCTGCTTCACCTGCAATAGTAAGTTCTTCTAAGAATTTTTCATATGCAGAAACAGGAAGCTGCGCCACTTTATGAATTGTTCTTTCGTATTTATCTTTTCTTGAAGCATCTTCATAAGGAACTTCATTTTCTCTTAATACACCAGTATCTTCAATATAAATTGCACTTGGCGGTTTAACTCCAACTGATTCTCCATTTTGTTTTTTTAGAACTTCCACATAACCTTTCATATATGAATCAGAAGTATCAAATAATATTTGTGCAACTGGCTGACCAATATTAATTGGTAAATTTTTATCTTCGACATCTTTTATTTCTGGATTTTTTATTTCATCACACTTAACTGATGATTTATTCATTCTTAATATATATTCATCATTCCCAGGTATTTGATATACAACATGTGAAAATCCTTCACCTAAAATATTTTCAGAATTTGCCAGTGTTTCAGCCAAAGATTTATTTACGAAATCTGTTTCTTTTAACCATTTAATTGCTCTATTTTCACCTTGCACAATTGAAGATGTTGTTCTTTCAAATGTATCAACATATTCAGTTCCTTTGAATGAAGTTTTGTTAAATGAAGCAAAATTATTTCTAATTTGCATTAATGGAGTTATTGAACCAATATTCATACCTTTATTCCTTTTTTCTACAGATTAAAAGATTATGAAAAACCACAATTGATACAAATTTATTTTTTGTTTCAAAATATTTACAAAAATAGCCAATTTGACTATTGGTTTTTAAGACATTATCATGATACATAAGATATGTGGAGAAAGTATTTAATGAGATTGGTAGATAAATTAAAATTATTTGAAAGACAACTTGTATTCATGAAATGGGGCTCAAGTGAGAGTTATGGAAAAATCAATTATGTTGGCGCCGATTTCATTGAATTTGAAATTTTTGACACTGATGAACTTGAATATACAGATAAACTTCTAATAAACTCTCAATTGATTTTAGAAGTTGTAATTAATGGTTCAGACATTTCAAGAATTCTTGCAGAGTATTCTGCATCTTTGCCTACACACAACCAAGATAGAGTAACTGATTAAACTTAGTCTTTAAAGTTTGGGAACATATTTAGTGTTCCATCTTCATTTCTCCAATTAAACCAACCGATTTTTGGAGCACCAGTTACATCTTGTACTGTTGCAAGTAGCCAATTCCCCCTAATAACAGTAAATGTTATAAATTTGGGATATGTAAATTTATCTAATATTTTTGATGTTTTGTCTTCTTTTGAGTACAAAACTTTTTCATCTTCCGTTAAATCATTAAAAACTTTGATTCCATATTCCTTTCCCCACTTATAGAACATTTGTCTATATGTGTAGAAAGAATCTTGATTTTCACAATATACCCATCCCATTTCTCCAGTAGATTGATTTAAGTACACCTGATACCAATTATCAAGTGGATTCATGTCCACTGCCAAAAGAGCAACATCATTAGATGGAACATAAGCAACATAAGAAATTTTTCTCATATCAATAGTATTTACTATTGCGGATTTTTTTATTCCATCATAATTAACTTCTCTTTTTATAGGCGAATCAAGTCTAGGGAAAACATACACCTTGTAACTTTTTGGCATATTCAAAACACCAATACCATAATGCTTAATACTTTTGGTACTTAATGGCACTATATCAGCCATAGCAGGCATTGCAAAAATCATAATTGCTAAAAATAAGGAATATATCAAAATCTTTTTCATATTTGCATTATAACAGATTTTTCATTTTAATCTAGTGTCAAAAAAAGTGAAAATACACTGTTTAACAGATATGAAATATAGGAATATTAATGTATTATAAAAATATGAATTACAGTTTCATAAAGGAAGACATAAATTCATCACTACAAGGAGAGATGAGTCAGCAGGCTTATCTCGAAAATTATCTTGCCTTTAGAGATAATAATTTTATACTCAAACACAATATTAACGCAATTAATGATTTTATAAATTTCTTAAAAACACCAGACAACATATTTATACTCAATGGATTTATGGGGGCAGGAAAAACAAATACTGCAAATGTTTTTACAGACTTTGTTTCTGACGATGTTTTAGTGTTTAAATGTTCATATCTAAATTCGATAAATCTCGATGATATACTACTTTCACTTTTTAAGGATTTTTCGGTATATCACAATGAAAATAAAATAACCCTTCCCAAAATAGAATCAAATATATTTTCAGAGAAAATAAATGCATATATAAAAAACTGTAATGCTCCAATGCTATTTATTTTTGACTCATTTGAAACAAATACTTTCTTAAAAGAAACACAAAAAGACATATTGGATTTTATTCAATTTTTAAGTCACTTTGAAAAAATAAAAATTGTAATCTGTACTCGTTCTTTCATGCCTGAAAATTTAAAAACAGATACTAGTGTTGTTTCTCATTCACTAAAACCATTAACGAAAGATGAAGTGTACGATTATTTAAACATATATAAGATTACAGGAAGCAAATATGAGTGTGAAGAATTATACAAAATAACACATGGACACTATCTGCTAGTGGAATTATCCGTTTTAATAATGCATTCAATGCATATATCTTTAGGTGTTTTCGGCTCAGAATTTGCAAGATCAACAAGAACATTTTTAGAATTTTTGGTATCTAAATTATTTAGTTTTACTTCTGATAAATTTATAAAATTATTGATTTTATTATCCACAATCAGACATGGACTAAGCAAAGAATTTCTTATTTCACACGGATATACAAAAGAAGAAGACCTCAACTATTTATTACAAAAACACATTGTTGAAGAAAAATTCGGTAAATACTACATAAAAGATTATATTAAAAACGAATACGTAAAATCGTTTTCTGCAGATACAAAATTACAAGTGCATGAATATCTTGTAAAATTGTATGATGACGAACTACCACTAAAACCATTTGATAGAGAATTATTCCTATCTCGTCAAACAATGAGACAGGAAATCGCTTTTCATAAAGAAAAAATTGAAAAATTAAACGAAGAAATTTCAAAGACAGGAAAATCAAATAAATCAAGAATGGCTGAAATGAAGAATTTCAACTATTTTACTTATTCAAAAAATAGTGGTTACGACAAAGATGAAAAAGAAGATAAAACAAAGCAAAAGAGATATCTTCAAAATGTAAAAACAAAACCAACCGATAATAGAAACAAATTTGAATTATCGAAAGAAGACTCAAAATTATTACTTACATCTTCCAATAACGACCAAATAGAAAAAAATTTTAAAGATATAGTCGCAGTGCAAGGAATGGAAGAAATATATAATGCTTCATTGAAATCAACACAGATAGAAACAGAAACGAATGAAGCTGAAAGTCTAGATGATTTTGTAGAAATAGCACAAACCCACGAAAATAACTATAATTTCCCAAGCGCAATTTTGCACTATAAGAAAGCACTGTCTTGCACTGATGATAAAATGTTTAAAGTTAAAGAGCCAATTTTATATACAAAACTTGCTATTTGTTACAAAAAAGTTCAAGACTATGAAGAATCTGTAAATAACTACGAAAAAGCTTATGAACTTTATTTAACAGAGTCTACAGAAAAAGCAAACAAAGTATTATTAAGCATTGCACAAATATATAGTGAAATTTATAAATTTGATAAAGTAAAAGAAGTATACAATCGCATTTTACACTCATCTAACATATCTAGTGAAATGACAGTAAGATGCTATTTAGGTTTATCTGAAATAGAAGATAACAATCTTGATTTTGATGCAGCATTTGAATATGCAAAAAAAGCGGTAGTGAGTGCAGAAAAAAGTTCTAATATAAAATTAATTACTGAGTGCTATTTTAAATATGGACTTCTTTTTGATGACAATAATGATTTAGGTATGGCTCAAAAAAATTACTTAAAATGCATTCAATGTTCTAAAGATGTTGAAGAAAATCTATTTTTGTCCTCAGCATACTCTAATTTAGCAGGCATTTCTCTTGATAATGATAACATTCCTGCTGCTAAAAAATATTATGAACTTGCCATTTCTGTTGACAAACAAACAAATAATTATGAATCGTTATATTATTCATACTCCAAATTGGCAGAATTATACAAAGATACCTCATCAGAAAAGCACTACGAATATTTAGTAAAAGCGCTTGGAGCCGCAAAACGTTTTGATGATACGAGTTATGCAGTTTCTATTTATGCTCAAATAGGTAATCACTACCTAAAAACTAGAGATTATAAAAGAGCGTTAAAATCATTTATTTTAGCAAAAAACCTATCATCTTCTAATTCACAAGGAAACCTTATAAGCAAAATAGATACAGGAATTAACGGAATTAAGACATTCTTAGGCGAAAGTGAATTTTTAAAAATATTAGAAGAAATTAAGAAGAAAAAATAATGTATCAAAAATTGGAACAACTTTGCATAAAACTCAGTAATGAAAATATTCAATTAATAGAAAAATTTAGTAAATATTTTCTTGACTACAATTCAAAAGTAAATTTAATTAGCAAAAATGACAGTAATTTCTTATTTGAAAAACATATATTTGATAGCCTCGCCTTTAATTTGTTTTATACAAAGTATTTAAACTCAAATAAAGAAATAAAACTTATGGACATTGGTACAGGCGGTGGTTTCCCTGCATTACCAATTGCTTTTTATTATAAAAATATAAATGTATTAGCAGTTGATTCAATAAATAAAAAAATCAATTTCATAAATACAACAGCAAAAGATTTTGATTTAAAAAACATAACAGGAACTTGTAAAAGAGTTGAGGAACTAAATTCAAATTTACGAGAAAGTTTCGACATCATAACTACAAGAGCTATGGCAAGACTCAATATCGTATTAGAATATGCGATACCATATTTAAAAACAAATGGTTTTTTTATTGCATACAAATCAATTAAAACAGAAGAAGAAATACAAGAAGCAAAAAACGCTCTTAAAATATTAAATGCAAAAATAATAGAGAAAATTGAATATTCTCTGCCTATTGATGAGGAAAACAAAAGAATTTTAATTATTATCAAAAAAAATGCACAAACTCCAAAACAATACCCAAGACAAAATGGGTTAGTTAAGAAAAATCCATTATAAATTTATAGTTGAAAATTCTTTGATAATACTCTCTTTTGATAGGGAAATAATATCCCTAATTCTCCCTAAGATAGGAACATCCGTATACATTTTGAGTTCTTCTATGAATTTATTAGAAGCCAAATTATCTGTCTCTAAAGGTTCTTTATTTACAATAATACCCTTTATTTTTATATTATATGCTTTAGCATAATGAATAGTTAAAAGAGTATGATTAAGTCGCCCTAAAAATGGAACTGTTACGATAATAACAGGAATATCTAATATTCTTATAATATCTGCACATAATAAATCATCTGTTGAAGGTGCCAAAATACCACCGGCACCTTCTACCAAAGTAACTTCATTTTGTTTTAAAAAATTAAGAAAATCCGTTTTTATTTTTTGTGGTTCAATTTTAACATTTGCCATTCTAGCAGCAAGTGCAGGAGACACTTCTCCTTTTAAAAGGTATGAACATTTAGTATTAATGGTTTTAGAATAATCTTTTATTGCTTGTAAATCAGGAGCATATTCCCCTTCTTTTGTCACGATTGCACCTGACTGTAGTGGTTTAAAAACTCCAACTTTTTTTCCTTTTGACTCAAGAGCAAGCGCCAATCCTCTAGTCACAAAGGTTTTTCCAATATCAGTGTCTACACCAGTAATAAAATATTCCATTAAGTCTCCTCATTAGGAAGGACTTTATTTAAAGCCTCATAAGCAATATTCATAAGTTTTTCAATTTCTTCTTCCGTAATTATATAAGGAGTTATAAAATACATGCAATTCCACATAGGACGCAAAATCGCCCCAAGTTTTAATCCTTCCGCATATATTTTTTTACCAATACCATCTTCGTATTTAAATGGTTCTTTTGTCTTTTTATCCTTAACCAATTCAATGGCACAAATCATACCTGTTTGTCTTATATCGCCAACATTTTTATGATTACGAAATTTTTCTAACTCTTTTGAGAACTTTGCAATTTTCGGTTTCAAATATTCCTCAATATTCATTTCCTTAAATATTTTTAGATTTTCATATGCAACTGCCAACGCCAAAGGATATGCGGTATAACTATGCCCATGATAAAACGTCTTATATCCATCTACATCATCATCATAAAAAGCATTATATATTTCATCTGTTGTAACTGTAATTGATAAAGGCATATAACCTGCCGTTATGCCTTTTGCCGCACAAATAATGTCAGGAACAACTCCAGAGTGCTCATAAGCAAAAAGTTTTCCCGTTCTATAAAATCCCATTGCGACTTCATCATCAATCATCAAAATATTATATTTATCACATAACACTCTCAATTTTTCGATATATTTCGGTGGGTACATAATCATTCCACCTGCCGCTTGAACAAGTGGTTCAATAATAATGCCTGCAATATTATCGGCTTCCTCTTTGAGAATTTCTTCAACAGAAGAAAGACATTCACAATTACAAGTTTCCTTCTCACAATTCATAGGACATCTATAACAATAGGGACTTTGTGCCTGTCTAATATCAAAAATTAGCGGTTTATATAATTTATGATACATATCAATACCACCAACAGAAACAGCACCAATTGTATCACCATGATATGAATTTTTAAGTGCAATAAATTTGTGTTTTTGTGGTCTACCTTTTAAAACTTGGTACTGATATGCCATTTTTAAAGCAACTTCAACAGCAGTTGAACCATTATCAGAATAAAAAACTTTTGTTAGTTTATTATTTAATAACTCAACTAATTTTTTTGAAAATTTTATAACTGGCTCATGCGTAAAACCAGCAAAAATAACGTGTTCTATTTTTTTTGCTTGTTTATATATTGCCTTGTTTAGCCTTTTATTAGAATGTCCTAATGTATTTACCCACCAAGAAGAAACCGCATCAATATATTTGTTTCCGTCAACATCTTCAATATAAATACCCCGACCTCTTTTTATAATGATTGGCTTATTATTAGGATTTTCCAATGATTTCATTTGGGTAAATGGCCGCCATATATATTTGAAATCATCATCTAATAATTGTTTTTTATTCATACCAAAGTTCCTGTCACATTTATACAGGTCTATTATAGTACCAACAAATTATATTCGATAGGCTAAATCAGGTTTTCTAGCAGCAAGAGTCTCATCAACTTTTTTAACAGGAGTGTTCAAAGGATGTTTTAAAACTTCTTGAGGATTTGCTTCTATTTCTTTTGCTATTTGAATCATAGTATCAACAAAATCATCAAGTCTTTCTTTTGTTTCAGACTCCGTTGGTTCAATCATAATTGCCTCATGCACGATAAGAGGGAAATATATTGTTGGTGGATGAAAGTTTGAATCCATTAGCCTTTTTGCAATTGCCAAAGTATTTGCTCCTTGTTCTTTCTGTTTTTCCCCAGAAAGAACAAACTCGTGCATACATTTTCTATCATAAGGCAAATCATAATATTCTTTTAATTTATTCATCATATAATTAGCGTTTAAAACAGCATTTGCGCTTGCATTTTTAAGTTCTTTACCCATTAAAAGTACATAAGCATACGCTTTTACAAGAACTGAAAAATTGCCATAAAATGCTTTCATTTTCCCAATAGAATCCTTTGAAGAATAATCTCTATAATAATTCTTTCCATTATATTTTATTGTTGGAACAGGTAAAAAGTCTTTCAATTTATCAACAACACCAACAGGTCCAGCACCAGGTCCACCACCACCATGAGGGGTTGAAAATGTTTTATGCAAGTTAAGGTGAACTATATCAAATCCCATTAATCTAGGATTTGTATATCCCATAATCGCATTCATATTTGCACCATCATAGTATAAAAGTGCACCTTTTTCGTGAACCAATTTGGATATCTCAAGAATATCTTCTTCAAATAAACCCAATGTATTAGGATTTGTTAGCATTATAGCAGCAGTATTTTCATCTAAAACCGCCTTTAAAGCTTCTAAATCAACCAATCCTTTTTCATTCGATTTAATTTCAACAATGTTAAATCCACACATAGCAGCACTTGCAGGATTAGTTCCATGTGCAGAATCTGGAATAATAACATTTTTTCTATCTTGACCTATTTTTTGAAAATACTTTTTAACAACCATCATCCCACATAATTCACCATGTGCACCAGCAGCAGGTTGAAGCGTAACTGCATCCATTCCTGTTACAATCTTAAGTGCTTCTTGAAGGTTATACATCAACTTTAAAGCTCCTTGAGCATCTTCATCATCTTGCATAGGATGAAGCGCAGTAAAACCATCTAAAGTAGCCAACAATTCATTTACTTTGGGATTGTATTTCATTGTACAAGAGCCCAACGGATAAAAACCTTTTTCTATACAGAAATTTTTGTCAGACAATTCTTTATAATGACGCATCACTTCAAGTTCTGAAATTTCAGGCAATATGGACGAGTGATTTTCTGATAAATATTTTTTATCTATAAAACTAAAATCTACTTTTTCATCAGTTAAATTTATTCCGCCGACTTCTTGGCGACTTTTCTCAAAAATCAATTTAGTCATCATATCACCTAATATTTTTATACTTCTAAAACTTTACTACGAGCATCTTCAGCTCTTTTTGTTATTTCTGCGAATGATGCATCTTTATATAAAGCACGACCAAGTCCAACCGCTTTAGCACCTGCTTTTAAGTATGCTGATACATCATTAATCTTTATACTTCCTGCTGCAATTACATTTAAAAACTTCATTGGTCTCAAAATATCTTCTATATATTCAGCACCACCCATAGGATTTGCTGGCGCAATTTTTATCAACTGTGTTCTCGCTTTCCAAGCAGAATATGCTTCATTTGGAGTTGTTGCAGTCATAATTAATGGTGTTCTCTCACTTTTACAAAGTCTTACCAAATTCATTTGAAAAACTGGAGAAACAATAACATCTGCTCCTGCATCAATCGCAAGTTGTGCCTGACGTTGAGTAATAATCCCACCAGCCATTATTAATGGTCTATCTTCTTTTTTTGTAATTTCTTTGATTACATTAACCATTTCTGGTTTTTCTATTACAATTTCTACAATTTTTATTCCACCATCAGAAAGTGCATTTATTATATTTTTTGCCTTATCTTCTTCCTGAACTCTCAATACTGCAAACAGCTTTTCGGCTAAAAGTCCTTCTATAGCATTCATTTTATTATTTCTTTCTTAACTTAAATAGATTTTGCATAAATGCCTTATCTATTTTATCTTGTGCTTCATTATACATTATTTTTTCTAAATCATCTTTAAAAATGGTGATGTCATCATATTTTCTAAGAATTCCATCTATCGCAATAGATATATCACCTGTTTCTTCAGAAACAACTATGCAAGCAGAATCAGAAATTTCACTTGCTCCAATAGCAGCTCTGTGTCTTGTTCCATATCTCCAACTCAATTTTGGATCTTCTGTAAGAGGTAACAATACCCCAGCAGCAAGTACTTTATCATTACAAACAACCATTGCACCATCATGCAAAGGTGTATTAGGGAAAAATATGGTCAAAATTAATTCCGCAGAAAGGTCAGCATTAATAGGTATTCCAACTTCATTATAAAATGTAGTATCCTGAGTCTTTTGGACTACAATTAAAGCACCCCTTTTAACACGGCTACAATATTTGACTGCCTCAGTTATTTCATTCACTACGTTCGTTTTCTTTTCAGAAACAGTATTTTTAAAATTGAAGAAATTTGTTGCAACAAACTTTGTTTGTCCCAATAAAACAAGCATTCTTCTTAATTCTGGCTGGAACACAATAACCATAGACAAAATAAGACCAGTTAACAAATACTGAGCGATTTGACCTAAAATTTGAAATTCTAAAGCAATAAGAATAACACTGAAAATCCACAATGTTATTACGAATAAAAGAATCCCTCTTACTATTTTTTCAGCCTGAGTATTTTTGATAAAACGCATATAAAAATATACGACAATTAAAATGATAACAAAAATTTGTGCAAAATCTTTAAACGTAAAGGTTGCAGGAGTATGAACCAATTCACTGCCTGCAAAAAGATTTTTATACATTTCAATAATTTTGTTAAACATTCACTACCTAATTCAGCCTATCAGGAATAACATCCGACCCACATAATTCATCATAAGTTTGTCTACTTACTATGATATCAGATTTTCCATTATTTACAAGTACCGCAGCGGCTTTTAAAGCGCGGTTATAGTTACTTGACATTGAGTATCCATAAGCCCCTGTATTATAAAAACAAACAATATCACCTTCTTCTATTTCTGGAAGCATAATATCTTTTGCCAAGATATCACCAGATTCACAATGTTTACCAGAAATAGTTACTTTCGCATCCGCTTTTTCATTTGGTTTGTTTGCAATTTCTACAGTATATTCTGCTTGATACATTGATGGTCTGACATTATCAGACATACCACCATCTACAGATTGGTATTTTCTTCCATTTGGAACTTGTTTTGAACTCCCTGCTGTATAAAGCGTTACACCACTAGTGCCGACAATGCTTCTTCCAGGCTCAATAAATACAAAAGGTGCTTCAATTTCATATTTTGCAGAATGTTCCTCAATAGAATTAATAATTGTTTCTGCAATTTCATAAACTGAAATTGGGGCATCTTTTTCAGTGTATTTTATTCCAAGTCCACCACCCAAATTTATTTCACTTAAGAATATATTGTGTTTTTCTTTTATTCTCTTTATTTCGCCAAATATTACCCCAACTTCATCATAATAAACTTTTTTCTCAAATATTTGAGACCCAATATGAGCGTGAAGTCCGATTAAATTCAAGTTTTTATATTCATCCTTAATTAATTCTATTGCTTCATCAACTTGGGCAAGGTCAAAACCAAATTTACTATCCAAATGACCTGTTTGAATATATTCGTGTGTATGACATTCAATTCCGGGAGTAATTCTAAGTAAAACTCTTATATTTTTATTCTGCGCTTCAGCAAGATTATTCAATAATGCCAATTCAAAGAAATTGTCAACTGAAATTGTACCAACACCATATTCCAATGCCATGTTTAGTTCTTCATAAGTTTTATTATTACCATTAAATAATGTTCTAGACATATCAAAGCCTGCTGATTTAGCAGTGTATATTTCACCACCAGAACATAAATCAAGACCAAAATCTTCTTGTTGCATTATTTTGCATATTGCCTTTGTCATAAAAGCTTTCGAAGCAAACATCATCTTCATCTTTGGATAAGATTTAAATGCATCCTTATAACTTTTGGTCATAGAACGAATTGTTGCTTCGTCGAAAACATAGAGCGGTGTTCCATATTCATTAGCTAATTCAGTTAAGTCACATCCGCCTATTTCTATATTTCCTTCCGCATTAATGCATGTTGTTATTGGTTTTATGTTTTGGTTAGCAGTCTTCATAATCTCTCCTTTTATAATCACTTTCATTTTAGCATAAAGATTATCAGAACAAAATTTTACTATTGTCCCCCATAAATCAAAAATAAAAGTTAATTTTTCTTATTTTTAAACCTTGATTAAAGTCTAAAATGTATTAATATATTAATTATGAAGAAAACTCTTATTGCATTTATTGCTTTATTTGTATTTATATCAAATGCTTATGCAGAAAATTATGATGCACTTTATGATGCAGCAGAACCTTTTCAATCAAAATTGTATAATGATATAGACCCATTTGAAGACCAAGATAATATAATATACGCTTGGTCCCCATATCCATTGTTCAGAACATCAGCAGAATTATATTTTAAAGACTACAAAATAGATCCTGGTTACTATCTTCTAACACCAAGAGAACTCGGTGGGAAAGATTATGTTTTATTTAAACAAAATGGAAAAGTCGCCTTTGTAATACCAGTGGCAAAAAAAGAAGCAACTCCATTAAATTTTTATAATGCAAATACTCCGGAAATCAAAAAAACAAAATGGCAAAAATTTACTGCAAAAATAAAAAAGAAATTTTACGATACTGCAAAAGACTCTGGTCGTTCTACACCACCTAACTCAATGGTAAATGTAACAGTAGAAGTAAAATATATAATAATAAATTTTTATTACGGAGAAAACAAATACGTTTTATTATTTAAAAGAAGCCCCTACTAAGGCTTCTTTTTTAATCTTTCTTTTTTTATAACATAACCACATTTAGAACACGCTAATATATTTCCTGTCGAGTCTATTGGCATAAAATTATGATTACAAGTAACAATGTCTTCTAGTTGCTCGTCATTATCGTCTGGAAGCACAACAGAAGAATCTGGTTTCTTTTTTAATTTCATATAAATTTTTATTATCTGTTCTATAAAATACATTTTTCAATCACTATCAATATACTTAATAATAATGTAAATAAAGAAAGCAAATTTCTAACAATAAAAAACTTCATTAGAAACCCCCTTTGATTTCCATCAACTTTTTCAAGCCCTTTTAAACTTCCCATAAAAATATTTGGTTTTATTTCAATTTCAGGATTTTTTATATGATAATACATCACTTTTAAAAGAGTATAAGCAGTAGGTAAGGTTAACAAAACAAACATATATATATAGTTAATATATCCGAATAATGAAAATAAAATTACACTTAAATAAGTACTAAATATAATTAAACAAAGCAATATATATGCATTGTTTTGAGAACCAGATAATCGGCATAATGTAATTTTTCTATTTTTAGAATCAAATTTATAATCTAACAACATGTGTGTATGCAAAACCGCAACAGATAACAATCCAGTTGGAACAGATAAAAACAATATTGCCGATGAAAATTTCCCCGTCATAACAAAATAAGTTCCTGAATATAAAAGAGGAGAAAAAATTATTGCAATAATTATTTCACCGAATCCCAAACTTCCTAAAATGGGATATAAAAGGCACAAAATAGCGGCCGTTACTATAATTGGAATCAATTTAACTCCCCAAAGCGACACAAAAAATAATGCAATTATAAGCGCAGTTAAAAATAAAATAAAACAGGCTATAAAGTATTGTTTTAGGGATAAAGAACCATCAAATAAACATATACATTTCCCATGCTGAAAATTAAACTCATCTTGCAAGCCATTATCAATTCTTCTTTTTGTAAGAGTGTAATCAATAATATCATCAAACAAATTTGCACCCAAATGAACGAGAACCACGCCAATTAAGGCAATTATTCCATATACGAAATTGCCACCATCGAACTGTCCATATAAAAAAGGTACAAACCAAGACATAATCGATATCGGCAAAGAATATACTCTTAATGCAATCAACCAGCATGAAAATTTATTAAAAAATGCATTCATAAATGCAAAAACTCCACCAATATACTATAACCATAACACAAAAATAAACCTTTTTTGTTAATTTTTGTTAAATTTTTTTTCTTTTAAATAGTGAATTTGCGGTATTTTTAAATAAACACTCTTGAATAATTAAAAAATATATTCGAAAAAGTATTTAACTTTTTAAAAAAATATGCTAATATAATAGAACTGACGGAAAATAAAGTGTCAAAAATACATTTTATCCAGAAGTAAGGAACCAAATGTAAATATTTTGTAAACAAATAAGTACAAAAACGGCAATTATTTGAGAACAAAGTTTTTTATATAAAAGTGATGGTAAGTAAGTAATTTTTTGTCGGAGGCAGAATGACAATAAGTGTGAACTCTAGAAAAAAGCAAGCAAAGAAATCTTTTAGCGAGCTTTTAAGTGATTTAAGAACAAGTAACTCAGAAAAAGTAAGATATAATGCTGCGCGTGTTCTCGGAGAAATGGGTGACGCTAATGCAGTTGAACCATTAATTGATGTATTGAAAAATGATCGCAATGGTTCAGTTCGTTTATACGCAGCAAGAGCTTTAGGTGAACTCGGTGAAGTTTCAGCAACAATTCCGTTGATTGAATCACTAAGAGAAGACCGCAATGTTGATGTTCGCGTTCGTGCTGCCCGTGCTCTTGGAAGACTAGGTGGTCGCGAAGTTGTTGAACCTTTAGTTGAAGCATTAAATGACGAAAATCCTCAAGTTTGTATTACAGCTACAGATGCATTAATCGAAATCGGCGATGTTGCTACAGACGCATTAATTGAATCTTTAGATAGCGAAAAAGTTAACGTCAGATGCGATGCTACAAGAGCTTTAGGTGAAATTGGAAACCCAAAAGCAGTCGACTACATCATCACAATGTTAAAAGATGAGTGGGTTAATGTTAGAATTTACGCTGTAACTTCTTTAGGCAAGCTTAACGATACAAAAGCAGTTCCTTCTTTAATTGAAGTTATGAAAAACGAAAAAGAAAATGATTTAGTAAGAGCTGGTGCCGCTGCTGCATTGGGCGTACTTCGTGATCAAAGAGCATTACTTCCTTTAAGAGAACTTATCGTTAAAGCAGAAGAATTAGGCGAACTTGAAGACACAGCTTTAAAATCTTTCAAAAAGATTATGGCTGCGAACTGGAAACCAGTTAATGATGGTCAAGCAAAGAAAGTTTCTGCTTAATCAGAATTTGGTTTAAATATTTTTGAAATGCCCTTGTTGTAAGGGCATTTCTTTTTTGGTAATATATTTTTGCGGGGAGTACAAGATATGAAAATAAGAGCAGAAAATCTCGTTAAAATATACAATGACAGAACTGTTGTAAACGATATATCTATAGAAGTCAACAAAGGTGAAGTCGTTGGTCTTTTAGGTCCAAATGGTGCCGGTAAAACAACTACTTTTTATATGGTAGTTGGATTGGTAAAACCAAATTCTGGAAAAATTTATGTTGATGACGTCGATTTGACAAATATGACAATGAATGTCCGTGCAAAACATGGTATCGGTTACTTACCTCAAGAAGCATCTATTTTTAGAAAACTTTCTGTAGAAGACAATATCAAATTAATTCTTGAATTGAATGAAACTTTAAATAAAAAAGAAAAAAAAGAAAAATTAGAAGAATTACTAGAAGAATTCAGCATTACAAAACTTCGTGGAACAATGGCTGTATCTCTATCTGGTGGAGAAAGAAGAAGAGTTGAAATTGCAAGAGCACTTGCAGCAAGTCCTGAATTTATTCTTCTGGATGAACCATTTGCAGGGATTGACCCAATTGCAATCGGAGAAATAAAAGATAATATTAAAATCCTATCAAAAAGAGGTTTAGGTGTACTTATTACAGACCACAATCCTAAAGCAACTTTATCAATTACAGATAGAGCGTATGTGATTTTTGACGGAAAAATAAAAATCCAAGGTTCACGCGACGAAATTGCAAATAACGTTGTTGCTAGAGAGCACTATCTAGGAAAGGATTTCACGCTGTAATGAAAATCAGGCTTATTGATAAATATATTTGCCAACAAGTTTTTCTTGCGTGTTTTGCTTGCATTTTCGTATTTATGATTGTCTGGATAATGCCAGAAATCTTTTTAAAAACAGTACAAAGAGCAATAAGCGGACAAATCCCTATAGAAACTGCTGTTCAAATTTTAGTTTACGAATTACCAAAAGTTCTTAATATAGCGCTTCCTGTTGGTATGCTTCTAGGATGTATTCTTACTTTTGATAAACTCAGTAAGGATTTTGAAATAACGGTGCTTAGAGGGTCTGGAGTATCATTTTTTAGAATAATTGCATCCGTTATTATTTTGAGCGTGTTTGCAATGGGAGCAACTTTCATTGTAAGTTCAAAACTATTACCAATTTCTGCTTGCAAATTAAAAGTAATAAAGGGAGATGTAAGATCTTCTCAATTCGTATTCCCAGTAAAAAGACAAAACGATGATGCAATGGAAAAAATTCTGATTGTTTCTAATTTTGATGACAATAATATTAGAGATGTTATTGTGCTAAATTTTCATGAAGAAGTTCAAGATGGTTCAAGTTTACTATCTAGTATCATTGTTTCTGATTATATTAAATACAAAAACGAAAATTGGACTATTAATACTGCGAAAAAATACAATATCTCAAAAGAAGGTATTTTTCATAACATAGAAGGCATAAAAGATATTGCGGTTCTTAATGGAGAAAGCGCAGTAAATGCATATAAACTTATGAAATATTCTGTATATAGAGATAGAGAACTTACAAATGCTCAAATATCAGAATATATAAAACTATTAAAAAAAGAGAAAATGGATGACGAATATAGATTTATGCTAAACAAGTACATTCAACGATTTGTTCACTCTTTTATGTGTATATTATTTGCAATATTAGGCTGTTTACTTGGATTTTCACAACCCAGAGAACAAAAATTCATCGGTATGCTTATTGCCGTTTGTATAATATTTGCATATTACATAACAATTCCATTCTTTGATATGCTTGCAGAAAAGGCGGTTTTATCACCTTGGATAACATCTATGATAGCACCTGTAGCAGCAATTTCTCTCATTTGTGTGCTTAAAAAAATGAAAGATTTATAATGAAATTTTTATTTAAACTCGTTCTTATTTTTACATATATATTATTTTCAATAAACACTGTTGAAGCAAAAGTAAGTTGCTGTTCCTACAAAGTTATAAAGGATTCAGATGGTGTATATGTTGTTGAAGTAAAGACCTCAAAAACAAATGATTGTCTTGTTCCTTACGTTGTAAAAGACTTAGAAACAAATGAAACTGTATATGAAAATACAGGGGCAAAATTTTCTGTAAATGCTGGCTTTTTTGACCCAAAAAATCAAAAAACAATATCATATATAACAATTGACAAAGAACTGGTTGCAAATCCAGAAGAAAATGAAAACCTTATGGAAAACCAAGTTTTAAGACCATATTTAGACAAAATTCTTAACCGCAGTGAATTTAGGGTTTTAGAAAATGAAAATGGTGAAATTTTATATGATATTGCGGCACACAAAGATGCTGTTATTGAAGGCTATGAAATAAAACACTCTATTCAATCAGGTCCTATGCTTTTCCCTGAATTAAAATTAGAAGAGGAATTTTTCATTCTTGTAAAAGACGAAAAAATTGTCAGCGAATCTGCTTCTTCATTGCACAAATATGCAAGAACCGCTATTGGGATAAAAGAAAATAATGTTTATTTATTCATAATAACAACCGAAGCACCAATGACATTAGAAGAAGTTTCAAATCTCGCACGAAAATGGGGAATGGAAAAAGCAATGGCTTTTGACGGTGGTGGTTCAACATCATACAAAGACAATAAATATGAAATAGTTTCCGAAAAAGACAACCAAGCAAGAAAAGTTAAATCTTTCCTTCTATTGAAACCCTTCTATTTATTCAAATAATCAACAATTGCTATTAACCCAAGTTTATAACTGGTTTTTCCAAAGCCTGTTATTTGTCCTACACAAGCAGGTGCAGTAAGCGACGTATGACGAAATTCTTCTCTTTTGTGAATATTTGACAAATGAATTTCTACTGTTGGAATTTCAACTGCCAAAATAGCATCTCTAATCGCAACACTTGTATGGGTATATGCTGCTGGATTCATAACAATCCCATCATAAATATTTTTAGCTTGTTGAATTTTATTTACTAAAACACCTTCAACATTATTTTGATAAAAATCTATTTCAACTTTTAACTTTTTCGCCACATCTCTGAGAAATAATTCAATATCTTCTAATGTATCAGTACCATATTTGTCAGGTTCTCTCTTGCCTAACATATTTAAATTTGGTCCATTTAATACTAAAATTTTCATATTTTTTCCTTTTATAATTTCTCAGCGATTAATTTTTTTGTAACTTCTCTAACTTTTGCATCTTCATTAATAATAACATCTATATCAGGATTTTGTACTGGAGTATATTCATCAAAAATATTTTTCGTTATTTTATATATATCAAGAAATTTGATTTTTCCTTCTAAAAACGCAAAAACAGCTTCTTCATTAGCAGCATTCATACAAACTGGATATGTTCCACCTTTTTTTCCTGCTTCAAATGCCAATGCCAAAGAAGGGAATTTATCTAAGTCTGGTTCAAAAAACTCAAATTTGGATGCTTTCACGAAATCAAAACTTTCTGTTTCCACTCCTTCAACTCTTTTTGGATATGTAAGTGCATATTGAATAGGGATGTGCATACTTGGATTGCCAATCTGTGCAATAATACTTCCATCATTATATTCAACAGCACTATGAATATAACTTTGAGGATGTACAACAACTTTTATATCATCATAATCAATATCAAAAAGGTGATGTGCTTCAATAACCTCTAAGCCTTTGTTCATGAGCGTTGCAGAATCAACTGTTATTTTTTTACCCATCTTCCATCTAGGATGATTGAGCGCTTCAGATAAATCTGCATCTTCCATTTCCTCTTTAGTAGAATTTCTAAAAGGACCGCCAGATGACGTAATAACAAGATGTTTTACTTCACTTCGTTCGCTCAAACATTGAAAAATAGCAGAATGCTCACTATCAACAGGTAAAATTTTAACACCATTTTCTTTAGCAAGTTTCATAACAATATCACCTGCCATTACAAGCGTTTCCTTATTTGCGAGAGCAATGTCTTTTTTATTTTCAATTGCTTTTATTGTTGGTTTCAATCCAATTTTTCCTGAAACTGCAACAAGTAAGATATCTATTTCATCAAGTCCCGCAATATGAAGAAGTCCATTTTCCCCACAAAAGAAGTTAACATTTGGATATTTTTTTTCTAGTGAACGAACCGCTGTTTCATCTTTAACACTAACAACTTTAGGTGAATATTTTTCAATTTGTTCACTTATTAAAGAAACATTATTACCTGCGGATAATGCAATAACATCCATTTCATCAGATATTTTATCAATTACTTCAAGTGCTTGTGTACCAATTGAACCTGTAGAACCTAAAATTGCAACTTTCTTTCTCATAAAGATTAAACTCTTCCATAAATGTCTTGCAATCTAACAATGTCATTTTCATCTAAAATATCGCCTTGTTGCACTTCAAGCACCTTTAATTGTTCATTGCCAAAATTTTGCAATGAATGCACTTCTTCAACAGCAATATCTATACTTTCTCCAGCAGCCAAAGTATAAACCTCATTATCCTTTACAACAGTTGCAACACCATCAAGAACAATCCAATGTTCACTTCTATGAAAATGTTTTTGCAAACTTAATTTTGCATTTGGATTAACGGCAATACATTTTGTAAGGAAGCCATCTCCAGACTCTAAGACAGTATAATAACCCCAAGGACGATAAACTGTTTTGTGAGTTTCTTTTGTTTCTGCATTTTTCGCATTTAATTTTTCGTATATTTTCTTGACCCCTTCTGGTTTTTTTCTATCACAAACAAGGAGTGCATCTTCTGTTTCAACTACAATTGTATCCTTCAGTCCCAATGTAGCAACAAGTTTGGATGTTGAATAAATTAAAGAGTCTTGAGAGTCTATATCTAAAACATTACCCTCTATATAATTACCTCTATCATCTTTTTTACTAGTGTTATATATTGCATCCCAAGAACCAATATCAGTCCAAACAATATTCATTGGAATAGTTACGAGTTTCTTACTATGTTCCATAACTGCTTTATCAATTGAAATCATAGGCATTTTTTCATATACAGACAAAGGAACCGAGGGCATTTCAGTCGAAACCTTTTCTTTTTTTATTAAGTCATAAATATTTTTCGCATGTTTTTGTAATTCTGCAAAGAATGTATCTGCGCTAAACATATACATACCAGAATTAACAAAACACTGTCCCTTTAAGTTTTCTTTTGCCGTTTTCTTATCAGGTTTTTCAATAAATTCACTAACTTTAAGTGCGTCAGGTTGTATTTCTGAAACCTTAGCATTTTTTCTTGTTTTTATGTATCCAAATTTATCATCAACACTATCAGCTTTTGATGAAAAAGTAACAATATAACCTGCTTTTGCAAGCTCAATCCCTTTTTCTAAAAGAGAAGCAAGTTCTTCTCTATCAGGAATAATTTGATCAGAGGGGACAGCAAGAATTATAGGTGATTTCGAAGAAAAACTTTTGATATCTTTTATGTATTTTACAGCCAAAGCAAGTGCTGGTGCAGTATTTTTAATATCAGGTTCTGATATAGTTTTATACTCAAGCCCTCTACAGAATTTTTCTTGAATTACTTTAAGTTGTTCTTTTATGTCGGAAGAATGTTTGACATTTGTCGCAGTAATAATTCTCTTATCATCAACAACACTTGCTATACGCAAAAATGTTTGCTGAAAAAGAGTGATATTATCTTCTGTTTTAAACATTTGTTTCGGTTGCATATGCCTTGACAAAGGCCATAATCTACTACCCAAACCACCAGCCAATATTACACTGTATAATTCCGTCATAACGTCTCCTGTGTTAAATTATACAATAAATTATTTAAATATTGAAATTGTTAAATTCTTTTCTTAATTTGATTTCGTGACGTATAATTTTTATATGAAAAACTATAAAACAATAATATCAATGATGTCTGGAACATCACTTGATGCAATAGATGCTTGTCTTATAAAAATATATGAGAATAATTCTTTTGAAGTAATTGATAATTATTCTTATGAATATCCCGCTGAAATCAAACAAAAATTACTAAATTTAGCCAATAACAATGGCAATGTTGCCGATGTTTGTTTAATGAATTTCGTTGTAGGTGAATTATTTGCAAAAACAGCAAATATGTTAATTAAAAAATCAAATTATAGGAAAAGCGATATTGATTTTATATCCACACACGGACAAACAATCTGGCATATCCCAGAAGAAAAGAAATTTGGGGATATAAGAACAAGAGCAACACTGCAAATAGGTGATATATCAGTCATTTCACACAAAACAGGAATAATGACGATTGGGGATTATCGTCCAAAAGATATTGCAGCAAATGGACAAGGTGCTCCTTTGGTACCATTTGCTGACAAAATTTTATTTGGGCTAGATAAAAATAGGCTTATTCAAAATATTGGTGGAATTTCAAATGTAACTGTTTTATCAAAAGACTGCGATACTTTCGCCTTTGATAATGCATCGGGGAATATGCTCATTGATTATTATATGCAAAAGTTATTCAATCAACCTTTTGACAAAAATGGCAGTACTGCATTAAAAGGAAAAGTTAATAAAATATGGTTAAATGAATTATTAAATGAGCCATATTATAAACTTACACCACCAAAATCAACAGGTAGAGAATTATTCAACAATAATTATGCAGAAGAAAAATTAAAATCAGCACCTAACAATAAATATGATATTATCGCAACGATTACAAACCTTACAGCACGCACGATTTCCGATTCATATAAAAACTTTATTTTCCCAAAAACAAAAATAGAAGAAGTTGTTCTTGGTGGTGGTGGAGCATATAATCTTGCAATTATAAAATATTTGAAAGAGTATTTACCTCAAGTAACAATAAAAACGCACGAAGATTTTAATATCCCAAACAAACTTAAAGAATGCATAGCATTTGCATATCTTGGATATTACACTGTAAATAAAAATCCAAACAATGAACCATTATGCACTGGGGCAAATATGCCTGTAGTTATGGGAAAAATTTCATATTAAAAAATTAATATCTCATTTCCCAGTTTTCTTCCATGATACGACCAGCACATCCAACACCACAACTTGAGGCTTTTGTTGAACAATTAAATTGACTATTAGTACTAGTTTTCCAAAAATGTCGACCTTGGTCCCATTTCCAGTAATATCTACTAGCCATCCCATGTAAAGAACCATCATCATATAAAACAAATTGAAACAAATCTCTACCTATTTTATTCGGAGGCTTTATACCATTAACATCAATCCAAATATTACCTAAATCTGCAGGTTTATTTTCATCTGGTCGATATTGAGGATAATATGGATCATTTTTAAAAGAATAATACAATATGCTTCCATCATTCAAAAAAGTTGGACTCCAATTATGAATAGAACCATTTATTGAATTCATGTTCAAACATTTATAATTAACAGCATCATCGCCTCCTGCTTTTCCCACTCCATATTGTTTCAAAATAATAAATGCTTGCGCCATTTCCGATTGAAGTGCTCCTTCATCATCTTTATTTTGCCACAATGAAGTTTCTGATATACGCAAAACACCTTCTTTTGCCATTAAACTTCTAAAACCACTTACAACTGTTTTATAACTTTTTTTCAACTGAACAACGTAAACTTTTTTTTGATAATTTGCATAAATAAGAGGAACAGCGATTGCCGCAATTACCCCAATTACAACCAATGTAATTAAAACTTCAGAAAGAGTAAATCCTATTTTCTGTCGCATAAATTATCCTATAAATACAATAAAAGAGAAGCCCAAAAGAGCTTCTCTTTATAAGTATTACATAGCACCTTTAACTATTTGAGCAAAACTGTCAGCAGTTAAACTTGCGCCACCAACCAAAGCACCATCTATATCAGATTGAGCCATTTGTTCTTTAATTGTGCTAGGTTTTACACTACCACCATATAGTATTCTGATGGCATCTGATGTATTAGCATCATATAAACCTTTTACAACATTTCTAATCATAGCGATTACTCTATTTGCTTCAATAGAATCACAAGTTTTACCTGTTCCTATAGCCCAAATCGGTTCATAAGCGATAATTGATTTAGTAACATCTTCTGCTGATAATTCTCTTAATGCTTTTGTAATTTGTGAAGCGATATGATAATCAGTAACACCGGCTTCTCTTTGTTCTAAAGATTCACCACAACAAATAATTGGGATTAAACCATTAGCAAGAATTGCTTTTGCTTTTTTATTAACCATTTCATCAGTTTCACCGAAATATTCTCTTCTTTCGGAGTGACCAATAATGATATATTCACAACCAGCGTCTTTTAACATTTCAACAGAACATTCACCAGTGAATGCACCTTTAGTTTCAAAATAGCAATTTTGTGCTGCCAATTTTACTTTGCCACAACCACAATCTGTTAAAGCTTTATTTGCAGCATACAATGCTGTAAATGTAGGAGCAATGACAACTTCAGGGAGTGCTGCTTTATCTTCACTTCTTAATTCTTGCATAATGCCATTTGTCAAATCCATAGCTTCTTGTTGTAAGTTATGCATTTTCCAGTTTCCTGCAATTACTGGTCTTCTTGACATGATTTACCTTCTTTCTTTTTGTAACTAACATAATTAATATTATTTAAAACAAGGTCTTTAATCAAGATTTCTTTTAATCCTTTTATTGAGATTTATCACTGCAATCAATCGGCTTATATATACCATTTTTCAACAAATTTGACGTATGAGGTGTTTTGCAAAACAAAATATTGTGTTTTTTGCAAAATTGTTCTGCGAAATCAAACATTTCATAATAATGCGCAGGAATTTTAAATTCAAACTGAGACAAAATAGTATTTCTATAATCTATCTCTAGAGATATTGGTTCAATGCCACCAATATTTCTAGCAACGAAAAGAAACTTTTCCAATTCTTCTATATTGTCGTTTATTCCTTGTATTATTATATATTTCAACTCAATATGAACGTTAGAATTTGCTCTTAATTTTTTAATATTTTCAATTGTTTCATCAAACAAATCAAGACCTTTTATTTTTTGAAAAGTCTCTCTACATCCGCAATCAAGAGAAATACCTATATGACTTTTTTCGTTACAACCTATTTTCTCTAATATTGGCATATATTTTATTGCATTCATCAAAACAACAAAATCAATACAACCATGATTATAAAACTCTTCCATTAAAGCATCAAATTCTTTTAACAAAGAAATACTTCCACCTTGAAATTCAGCCTTTAATCCGTAAGAATCAATCATTTTAGAGGCATATAATTGTTTTACGAGAGGCAGTACCTCATATTGCTGTTTTTTTGTCTGGTAGATGTGTTCTTGCGAGCAATAAATACATTTGCAATCACACTGTTTAAAGTGGTCTACAATAATATGTTTGACTAAAAAATCATCTTTTTGAGGTGAAAATAAATTTAAAACTCTTTCTTTTAAAGGAATTTCTTTATAATCTACACACCCTTTGCAAACACTAGGAATAATCCCTCTTTTTAACAATTTTTGTATGCGTTTTTTTTCTTTAATTATTTCCTCTTTATCAATATTAGAAAAATCCGTTATAACAACCCCAGGCCCTTCTGCGCAACTACAACAAAACTTTATTTTGTCTGGCAAAAAGTGCAAAGTTTTATTCAATTTTTCACATCGATAAGATTTAAACATTATTTTATTATCGCAGTTTTCATTTCTTTTACATAATTGTAAACAGGTTCCGCTGATAACTTGCCGTTCTTTTCAATTATCTTCACAACACCATTTCCTAGAATTATTCCATCTGCTTTCTTTGAAAAATATTCTGCTTGAGCAGGAGTATTAATGCCAAAACCAACAGCCACTGGAGTGTCGGTTACATTTTTTATTGTTTCAACAATTAAATTAAGTTCATTCGCATCATCCCCAAGCACGCCAGTTGAACTAATTGACGGAATAAAATATATAAAGCCAGTCGCTTCTTTTGCTATTCTTTCAATTCTTTCTTTTGGTGCTGGAACAACAATAGATATAATGTTTATACCATTTTTATCAGCATATTCTTTTATTTCATTTTTTTCTTCTAATGGCAAATCAGGGCTAACTATTCCTGAAACTTTTGTCTCTTTGCATTTTTCAAAAAATTGCTCATATCCGTAATTAAATATCGGATTTACATAAGAATGAAAAATTATTGGGATATTACTTACTGCCCTTATCTCTTTAATAACTTCAAAAATTTTACTTAAATAAGTTTCAGATTTTAATGCACGAAGATTTGCACTCTGTATTACACTACTTTCAGCAATAGGATCAGAAAAAGGAATTCCTAACTCTATCAAATCAGCACCAGCTTTTTCCATAGAAAGAATGCAATTTTTTGTTGTTTCCAAATCAGGATCACCGGCCATTATAAAGGCAATTAGTGAGTTCTTATCAATTAAATTATTCATTTACAATCCTTCCTCTGTATTTAGCAATAGCCGCAACATCTTTATCCCCTCTGCCAGATAAACATATAATCATTATTTCATCTTTTCTCATTGTTGGTGCTATTTTTTTTGCATAAGCAACAGCATGAGCACTCTCTATAGCAGGAATAATACCTTCTGTTTTTGACAAATATTCAAACGCTTCAACTGCTTCCACATCTGTCACAGAGACATATTGCGCTCTACCAATAGAGTGTAAATATGCGTGTTCTGGTCCAATACCAGGATAATCTAACCCTGCGGATATAGAATAAACAGGAGCAATTTGTCCGTGCTTATCTTGGCAGAATATTGATTTCATCCCATGAAAAATACCAACACTACCCTTTGTTATAGTTGCCGCGTGTTTTTCTGTGTTGATACCATGACCTGCCGCTTCACAACCAATTAATTTTACATCTTTATCATTTATAAAATGATAAAACATTCCCATTGCATTACTACCACCACCAACACAAGCCATGACAACACTTGGCAACTTTCCTGTTTCTTCAAGAATTTGCTCTCTTGCCTCTTTGCTTATAATACTTTGAAAATCTCTAACTATTGTTGGAAATGGATGTGGTCCCATAACTGAACCAAGAACATATAATGTGTCATCTGTTCTTCTTACCCACTCTGCCATTGCTTCATTTACAGCATCCTTAAGTGTTTGGGTACCAAAGGTTACAGCGTGAACTTTTGCGCCTAACAATTCCATTCTGTATACATTTAATGCTTGTCTTACAGTATCTTCTAAACCCATAAATATTTCACATTCAAGCCCAAGCAAAGCAGCCGCCGTCGCTGTCGCAACACCATGTTGTCCTGCACCTGTTTCTGCAATTATCCTTTTCTTTCCCATATATTTTGCTAAAAGAGCCTGCCCTAAAACATTATTTATTTTATGAGAACCAGTATGATTTAAATCCTCACGTTTTAAATATATCTTTGCTCCACCTAAATCTTCTGTCATATTTTTTGCAAAATATAATAAAGATGGGCGACCAGCATATTTCTTTGATAATTCATCTAATTCTTTATTGAATTTTTCATCTTTTTTATAATATTCGTAAGCTTTTTCAAGATTAACTATTTCATTCATAAGAACCTCGGGGATGTACTGTCCACCGAATTGTCCAAATTTAGTATTAGTCATAGTCCGTTCCTTTTACTTTACTATTTTGACCTTGAACTCTGGATGTTTTTTCAAACGTTCTTCAATTTCATCAAACGTTAAAAATCCATCTTGAGCACCAAAATGTTCAACAATTGATGCTGCATTAACAGAAGCATACATCAAAGATTTCTCAATGTCCCATTTTGTTTTTTCAAGCGTCGCAACAAATGTTGATGCAAATGCATCACCTGCCCCTAAAGTAGAAATAACATTTGCAGGAAATTCATCACATTGATAGAATTTTTCACCATCGTATGCATAAGCACCATGTTTGCCATCTGTTATAATGGAAATTTTATTTTCTTTTGGAAATATTTCCTTTAACATTTTTTTTATATCAGGATGAATTATTTCTTCTGAGAATTTTTCTTCCTTTGTATCAGGTCTGACATTAATATCAGTAAGTAAAGTTGCTTCATCTCTATTCATTATTACAACTTCTGCTGTTTTTAATACGTTATAAAGGTGCTCTTTTCCTTGTTTAATACTACTTGTTCCAACATTAATAGCCATATTAACATCATTATTTTCAGCATATTCTGCAATTTTATCTAAAATTTTTGTTGATGAGCCATTTAAAGGTGCCAAATAAAGCCATTTAGAATTTTTAATTGCATCAAAATTAATATCTTCAAGTTCTATGTGAGCATTCGCACCCCTGTGAGCAAGAACGGTTCTATCCCCTTGAAAACTTATCAATATTATTGAAAAACCCGTTTGATATTCTTTTGATCTAACAACATTAGATAAATCAACGTTCAATGATTTTAAGACCTTTATAATATTGTCACCTTGCACATTATCACCAATTTTAACAATAGTAGAAGTATCAAAACCTAAACTTGCAAAATTAGCCGCAGTATTCAATGCCCCACCGCCTGTTTTAAAATCAAATTTCTCTATTTCTAATTTTGCTCCATAAGGATACGCCATAAACTCTTTTTTTGCATTATTTGTACACACTGAAACAATGTTTGCAGAATCTGTCTCAATAAAAGCATCTAACGTAGCACTACCAATTGTTATAAAATCACCCATTTTTAATTCCTTTTTATTACTAAAAATATTATATTAATTAGCACGAGGATGTGCAATATTATAGGATTGGCGCAATCTTTCTGCTGAAACGTGTGTGTATATTTGAGTATTACTGATGCTGCTATGTCCCAATAATTCTTGAACAACTCTTAAGTCAGCGCCATTTTCTAATAATTTAGTTGCAAAACTATGCCTGAAAACGTGTGGAGTTACATGTTTTGGTAACTCTATCCTTTCCATAACGTCCTTTATTGCCAATCTTACACTTTGCGGCTGTAATCTATATCCTGTCTTATTTATAAAAACAGGGGATTTGGGACTATTTTCTTCAGATTTAAAAATTAAATATCTAGCAGTTTTAATATAAGATTCTAAGTATTTTTTTGCTCTCTCTGAAACAAGTACGATTCTTTCTTTTGAACCTTTCCCAAAAACCTTTATTTCATTTTCTTCTAAATTTAAATTTTCAAAATTCAAATTGCTTAATTCGGAAATACGCATCCCCGTTGCATATAAAAGCTCCAATATTGTTCTATTTCTATACCCAGCAGGACTTTCCATTTTTATATTATTTAAAACCTGCTCTATTTCATTCTCTGTCAAAAATTCAGGCAAACTTTTCCCCTTTTTAGGAGAATGAACTCCCAACGCAGGATTTGTTTCAATTATTTTTTCTCTATATAAAAATCTATAGAACGTTCTCAAAGAAGCTATTTTTCGCGCAGTCGTCGTTTTAGAATAATTAAACTGCTTAATATACAACAAATACTCTTTTATATTTGCATAATTAACTTCTTCAATGTTTTTTTCATTCAACCAAACAAGAAAACTTAAAATATCGGAAGAATAAGCCGTTACGGTATGTTTTGAAAAATTCTTTTCAATTTCAATATATAATTTAAACTCTTGAAGATATCGTTTTGAATTCTCGTTCATAACCCCACCTTTTGAATTGTAAAAAAATTTTAAGAAAAAATCAAGAAAAGACTACTACAATCGTGGTTTATTAAGAAAAATTAACTTGTTTGAAATCATGTAACCATGCATGTTTCCATGATTTTGATTTAAAAAAAATACTCATTTTCTTGTTTAGTGAACAATTTGTTGTATTCTTTTTAAACATTTAATATAATTAGTACAGTGTTTTTAATACAGTAGAAGGAGATGACATACAGAAAAAATGAATAATGTCATTGAGAACTACGAAAAAATAAAAACACAGATTGTACCTTACAGCCCAACAATAGTTGCAGTTACCAAATATTTTGACGAATCACAAATCATCAAATATTACGAGATAGGTTTTCGTGATTTCGGAGAGAATAGAGTAAAAGATGCACTAGAAAAAATGGAAAAACTGCCAGCAGAAATATTAAAAAATAGCAGATTTCATTTAATCGGACATCTTCAAACAAATAAAGCAAAACTTGCGGTAGGAAAGTTTTATTTAATTCATTCCGTAGATTCATTGAAACTTGCAAAAATAATATCTGATGAAGCAATAAAACAAGGCATTGTACAAAATGTATTATTGCAAGTGAATAACGCAAGAGAAGAACAAAAGTCTGGATTTTCTCCAGAAGAGATTATGTCAGAGTTTCCTAGACTTCTTGAATTAGAGGGAATAAAAATTATGGGACTTATGAACATGGCTCCACTAAATTGTTCAGAGGATAAACTTCACCAATTATTTGGTAATATCAAACAAATATATGATGTTTTGCAATCTACATATAAAGTAGAATTAAGTGAGATATCGATGGGTATGAGCAGGGACTTTAAAATCGCGCTTCAAGAAGGCGCATCGATTATTCGACTTGGGAGAATATTATTTAAATAACATACTAGGAGGAAGAAAAATTGGCAGTTGCAGACAAATTTCAAAAAATCATTGATTTTTTAACATCAGGATTCGAAAACAGAGAAGACAGTATTTATGAAGGGATGATGGACGAAGCAGACGATTATGCCGTTCAGGACAATTTAGCTTTAAGCCCAAATTACACTACTGAACAAAAAGCACCAAGTGCAAAAGTTGTTTCTCACCCAAATTTCAAAGGATATGAAGTAATGGTTTCAGAACCTCGCTCATATGAAGATTCAATATCCATCGTAAAACATTTAAAAGATAGAAAAACAGTTGTTTTAAATTTACATTTATTAGACAAAGAACAAGCTTTAAGAGTGGTTGACTTCTTATGCGGAGCAACTCACGCATTATCTGGAAGCCAACAAAAAATCGGTGATTCTGTATTTATCTTCACTCCAGTTAACGTTGCACTGTCATCAGAATCACAAAAAAGCAAGTTTATTAGAGATGCTTTGTGGAATCAACCTCAAGCATAGTTTTGGGGAATTTTTATAAGAACAATTAAAGAGGAACAAAAGTTCCTCTTTTTTTTAGTTATTTTTTCATTACTGAAGCATATCTTTGCATTCAATATTGTTATATTTTTCTTTTCTGTCTTGGATTTTGATTTTATTTAATATGCCGTATCGTTTTTTCCTATATAGCATATCAACAAATGCTTCAATACGAGTTACAAAACCTGCTTCGCCAGTATGCTCATCTATAGAAAGATTTAAAATTGGTTTACCAAATTTTCTTGAGAAACGAGATATTCTCTCTAACATCAAAGAATCCGGACCACAACCAAATGCATTAATCGTTATAACACCATCAATATTTTTATCTTGAATATAGTGTGAAGCCGCACCTGTTATTTCATATTCATTTGCCCAATACAATCTAGAGCGCATAGAATTAAGTCCCTCATTCATTTGCTCATGTGTCAATTGACCTGCCGTATGAACTTTTACATCTAATTTTTCTAGTTTTTCAAATATTTTCATACTTACACGTTCGTCATATAAATTATAACCATGCGCAACAAGAGCAACATTTATCGGATAAACTTTATCATTTTCAGGAATAATAACCTTATTTTCCAATGCTGACTTCAATGCTTTTTTGTATGGGACCCCTGCTCTTGTCATAACTTGAAAGTTATTATAAACTTTCCAAGCATTTTTTGATGCCTTTTTTACTCTATCAAAATCAGTAATATTAAAATAAGCAGCAATTTCCATTAAAAACTCATACAAACCTTGTTTCTTTTCTGATTTATCAAGAGTTGCCTCTATAATTGTAAAATCTTTTTTTATAACATTTCTAATTAAATCAGGAAGTCCTCTTAATTTAGAACAGTTGTATATTTTAGGAAGGATAGATTGAAGAGATGGAACAAAGATTTTATCAACTTTTTTATCTAATAAATTTAGGATATGACCAACATAGACTTTGACAGGCAAACAAGTTTCAGGCACAACCATTGATGAACCTTTCGACATTGTTTCTTTTGTTGTTGGGTCAGATAAAACTATTTCAATTCCTAAATCAGTAAAAAAACCATACCAAAATGGGAAAAAGTCATAATATGATAAAGCTCTTGGTATTCCTATTTGCATTTACATCCCTCTCGTCTTCCATTGGATTATAACATGAACAAATTATTTTTTGCCTGTTAAAATCCTTTGCCACCTTTCTGGCATTTTTTTAATAAAACCAACAAAATTTTTCTTATCATTTAATTGACAAACATAAATACCCAAGAAAACAAGAATACAAGCAGCAAATTGTTTAATATTTATTGTTTCGCCAAGGAAAAACCAACCAAATAAAACCGCCGCAACTGGTAAAACAAACAGAAATGGCGAAAATTTACTTGCAGGCAAAGTACATATTGCAAAGTTATAAAGAGCATATGCAATCACAGTTAATATACCAAGATAAATAACTAAGAATAAACTTGGATTTAAAACAACTGCAAAAGAACTACCTGTAGCAAAATTCAATAATGTAAAGAATATAGCTCCACCGATAACTGCAATACCAGCAAGAAAAAATGGCGGATATCTATCCATTAAGTATTTGGTTGTTATAACACAAGTATCCGTTAGTATAATTGCAATTAATTCCAAGAAATTACCCAACAGTGGTCTTGGCGCTAATGCCGATACATCAGACGACAAACTTAACAATATTGAACCTGTTACCGCTATTGCCAAACCAACATACACTATTTTTAAAAATTTTTCTTTAAGTACAATTCTTGCACCTATCAGTAAAATTACAGGTTCTAGTGCACTAACGATTCCGGCCTGACCTGATGTTGTATACTTAAGAGCATTTGTTTCAAATACAAAATATAAACAAGGCTCACACAAAATCATCAATAAAATAAGCCATATATCTCTTTTTTCAATTCGAATACTTTTATAAATAGTAAAAAGAAAAGGAATAAACAAAACTGCTGAAATAAGCAATCTAAACATCATCAACTGAGATGGAGAATAATAAGACAAACATATTTTTGTCGCTGTTAGTGTTGTACCATACAATATAACCGCAATAGTTATTGATAAATAAGCAAATATTTCATTGTGGTTCTTATACTTCGACAAAAAATCTTTCATCTCATAAAATATCCTCAATTCCCTAAAAAAAACAATAATAAAATAATTAAATAAAATAATTCTAAAATCAAATGTAGGAGCAGAATATTAACAAAAATTTATTAAAATTTTTTATGAAATCTTAAGAAATATTTTGATTTTTTTATATTTTGTAATATAATGTAACTAATAGTAATATTTTTAAATGTTAAGGGGTCTACAAAATGACTGAAAATAATGAATTACAAGCAGAACAAGATTCTCATCAAAAAATATTAGTTGCTGATGACGAAGCAAGTATCAGAAGAATCTTAGAAGCTCGTTTAAGTATGATTGGATACGAGATTATTACTGCAACTGACGGAGAAGAAGCAATTGCGGCTTTTAATAAACACAACCCAGACTTAATCGTTTTGGACGTAATGATGCCAAAAATTGATGGTTATGGAGTTACTAGAGAAATAAGACGAACATCAGATGTTCCAATTATTATTCTTACCGCTCTTGGCGATGTTTCTGAAAGAATTACAGGTCTTGAACTTGGTGCAGATGACTATGTTATCAAACCTTTCAGCCCTAAAGAATTAGAAGCAAGGGTTAAAGCCGTATTAAGAAGAACAAATACAAAAGAGGTTGCTGCTCCAACAAGCAAAATAACAAAGAATGTTATTACAACTGGAAATATCAGAATTGATACTGCTAGAAGACAAGTATTCAGAAAAAATGAACGTATCAGACTTACTGGTATGGAATTTAGTTTACTAGAATTATTAGTAAATAATTCAGGTCAAGCATATTCTAGAAATGAAATTCTTCAACATGTATGGTCTTATCCGCCAGATCACAGAATTGACACTCGTGTTGTAGACGTACACATTTCAAGATTACGTTCTAAACTTGAAACCGATCCAGCAAACCCAGAATTAATCTTAACTGCTCGTGGTATCGGATATATGTTCCAAAGAATTTCGTAGAAAAGAAAAATATAAAAAAAGAGGGATAAAACCCTCTTTTTTTTTAAGATTACAGAAAATTATATACAATCATTTTAAAAAAGGATTAGTATGAACGATAAAATGTTATTAATAGTTATATTTCTTTTAATTGTTGGCATCTTTTATAGTATTGCAACGCCTAGTTCTGGGGACAAATCACAACTTGTAAAAGATCCAAGTAAAGTAAGACAAGAAAGAAAAATACAACCAAGACAGTCTAGCGCAAATAGAAATACAACTAGAGTTGCAAGAACTCAAGAGCAAAATCATTATAAAAGAGACGATGGATTAAGCCAAAGTGAAATAAGAAGAAGAGAACAAGCAGTTTTTGACAATTTAAAAACGCAACAATATAACGAACTTCAAAGACAACGTAGTATCTCATACAATGCAAGAATGAATGCAAATACAAATCAGCAATACAATAACAATCAAAATTCTAGTCTTGATGATTATCTATTGAATAACATTGCACTTGATGTTCCTCCATCAGGACAACAAATGCAACAAGGAACGATGGCAACTAGAGATTTTTATATTGAGCAAAATCTCAAGCAAGGAGATAGAACTATCCCAATTAATCAGCCTACAGCACTCAGTTATAAATCAAAACAAGAAATATTTGACATAAGAAAACATTATGTAAGTCAATCACTGTTTTCATACCCAAATTATGAACCAGCAAAAGAACCTTTTGGACAAATTGAAAATAGTTTACCTTGGATTTCAACAAATTATTGTAGAGGAAAAGATCAACACCATTCTAATGTAGATGGGCTATCAGAGGAGTCAAGATTTTTAAATAACCCTTCAATTTTAGTTGGAATTGATTGGCCATATTCACCACATGACGAAAATTGCAATGCCGAACGCGATATAATTATGCCTTCTAGTGCAAGGTATATAAAAGATGAAAAATTAATAGAAGTAACCTATAATGGTCTTCCTTTTAAACATAATGATGATTCTCCATACGAATTAAATGGATTAAATGCACGCGATTTTGGGTATCAATATGCAATGCTAGACCCAGACAAATCAGAAAACTCACTAATGTTTGTCAACTTTAACAGCATAGCAAGCGAAGTAGTAGAATTTAGAAATTTTATACACAGAGGAAATTCTTGTGGAGTCGAAGGTGGATGCAATAATGGTTCACCACATCAGCCAATGTTAAATTTTACATATAAATTCCCAGATATGAAAGTTGTTATGTATATAAAACTTTGGAGAAAAAAGCCAAAATTATACACAGAAGAAGCAGATATAAACCAAAAAATAATTATTCTGCCTAAGGGTTAAGAAAATAGTTTTATTTTTTAAACATTGAACTTGACAAATATCTCATGCCCGTATCTGGCAAGATAACGACAATTAATTTATCTTTATTTTCTTGCCGCTTAGACAATTCAAGAGCAGCCCATAGTGCTGCACCCGAAGAAATTCCAGCAAAAATCCCTTCTGTTTTTGCCATATCACAAGCACATTGAATAGCTGCGTCATCAGCAACAGAAATAACTTCATCCACAACAGAAGCGTCATAATTTTCAGGTACAAAATTAGCACCTATACCTTGAATTTTATGAGAACATGCATAACCTTGAGAAATAAGTGGAGATGATAAAGGTTCAACAGCATACACTTTAACTAATGATTTTTTTTCCTTTAATTTTCTTGCAATACCTGATATTGTTCCGCCAGTACCAACACCAGCAACAATTATATCAACTTTTCCATCTGTATCATTCCATATTTCTTCTGCAGTAACGTCGTAATGAATTTTAGAATTAGCAGGATTTGAAAATTGTTGAGGGATAAAAGAATTTTTAATTTCATGATGAAGCCTATTTGCCTCATCTACTGCCCCTTGCATTCCTTTTGTTCCTTCTGTAAGAACCAGTTCGGCGCCATATGCTTTGAGAATATTTCTTCTTTCTTCGCTCATAGAATCTGGCATTGTTAAAATTAGACGATAACCTTTTATTAAGCATACAAGAGCCAAGCCAATTCCTGTATTACCACTTGTAGGTTCAATAATTACCGTTTCTCCTGATTTGATTAAATTTTTATTTTCTGCCTCTTGAATCATTGATAAAGCGGCTCTATCCTTTATGGAACCAGCAGGATTAAAATATTCAATTTTAGCTACTACATTTGCTACACCTTTATTCATTTTATTAATTTTTACCAAAGGAGTATTTCCAATTAAATCAATTAAATTCTCGTAAATTTTCATTTTTATTCCTATTTTATGAAACTACTATAATTATATTTTAACAAGATTTTTCGCAAGTTTTTCAATTGTCTTTATATCTTCCTCTGAAGTTTTTCCTGTTGTAGTAAGAAGATTTCCGGTAAGTATACCTTCAACACAAGTTTTTAATGCAATTTCCTGAGTTTTCTCTGATATTCTCATTCTACCGCCGCAAAATCTCAATATTGCTTTTGGATTTACAATCTTGAATACAGCAAGCGTCCTCAATACATTTTCATCATCTATTTTATCATTATACGTTTCAAACGGCGTTTTCGGAATAGGCACAAGAATATTTATAGGTATAGATTCTGGACCAATAACACTTAGTTCAAGTGCCATTTCAATACGTTGTTCAACGGTTTCCCCCATTCCAAGAATAACACCACAGCATAATTCCATTCCATATTTTTTAACAAATTTGCAAGTATTAAGCCTATCTTGCCAAGAATGTGTTGTACATATTTCAGGATAATAAGACTCTGCCGTATTAATATTGTGATGGTATCTTTTAAGCCCTGCTTCAGCCAATTTTTTTGCTTGTTCATCTGATAAAATACCCAATGACGCACAAGTTCTTATTGAAGTACGTTTATTTACTTCAGAAATATACTCTAATATTTTCTCAAATGCATTTTCATCAGGTGATTTACCAGAAGTTATAATTCCAAAACGAATTGCACCATTTTTTTCTGCTTCTCTCGCTGAATTTACGACTTTATCTATTGAAATCAATGGATATTCCTCAATGTCAGTCAAATAATGAGAACTTTGTGCACAATACTTACAATTTTGAGAACAATGACCATTTTTTGCATTAGCCAATGAACATAATTCAACATTGTTTGAAAGAAATTCAGATGACCTTTTCAAAAGTTCATCCAACGGAAGATTATATAACCTTAGAAGTTCTTGTTTATCCATTTTTAGCCTCTTCAATCTTTTATCTATACCATGAAATAATAAAAGTTTAAATCCAAATATGTTTCATTTATAATAATTTGCGTATAAGAAAGGGAAAGCAATGATTATTCCAAGTATAGACTTAATGGATGGGAAAGCAGTACAGTTAAAACAAGGAAAAGAAAAAGTACTTGAAAGAGAAGATGTTTTAGAACTTGCAAAATATTATTCTCGCTTTGGTGAAATCAGCGTAATTGATTTAGATGCAGCGATGAATAAAGGTGACAATGAAGCATTAATAAAAGAAATTTGCAAAGTTGCCCATTGTAGAGTTGGTGGCGGAATAAGAGACAAAGAAAAAGCAAAAAGAATTCTTGCAAATGGAGCAAAACAAATCATAATTGGAACAGCGGCAAACGAAGAATTTTTATCAAAATTACCAAAAGACAAAGTGCTTGTAGCAATTGATGCAAAAAAAGGAAAAGTTACAACTGAAGGTTGGACAAAAGAAGTTGAAGCAACTCCTGAAGATTATGTTAAACGCTTTGATAATTTGTGTGCAGGTTATTTATACACCATTGTTGATAAAGAAGGAATGATGGGTGGAACTGACATTGAAGCAATTAAAAAAATTCGTAGAATCACTAAAAAAACACTTATCGCCGCAGGCGGAATTTCAACTATTGATGAAATCGTTGCCCTCAATAAAATAAACGTATCAACACAGTTAGGTATGTGCATATACACTGGTGCAGTAAAACTTGAAGATGCATACATTGCTGTTATGGACTTTGATAAGCAAGATGGCTTAATTCCTACAATTGTTCAAGACATAGATACAAAACAGGTGTTGATGCTTGCATATTCAAACAAAGATTCTTTAAGAAAAACCTTATCTGAAGGACTTGCAACTTATTGGAGCCGATCTAGAAATGAACTTTGGACAAAAGGTTTAACTTCAGGTAATACACAAGCACTAATTAGCGCAAAATTTGATTGCGATATGGATACTCTTTTATTCAAAGTACGTCAAAAAGGTAACGCTTGCCACACTGGACGTTATTCTTGCTTTGAAGACAGAGAATTTTGCATTAATGAACTATATAATCTTCTTCTTGATAGAAAAGAAAAATTACCAGAAGGTTCATATACAACAAAATTATTTAAAAATGAATTCTATTTAAAAAGAAAAGTAATGGAAGAAGCCTTTGAATCTGTAAACTTTGAACAAGGTGACGGACTTGAGTGGGAAGCGAGTGACTTAGCATACCATATGCTTACATTTATGGCACTTCACAATATCACACCTCAAGATATAATCAGTAACTTAGCATCAAGGACAAAATAATGAAAATTATCAAATATAAAGATTTAGATGAAAGTTTTTTTTCAAAAATAGAATTTGAAAGTATTGTATCTGTTTCTGAAATCATAAATGCGGTAAGAAAAAACGGTGACAGTGCTATAAGGGAATATGCGAAAAAATTTGGAGATGGGGATTTAACATCATTTAGACTATCGGAAGATGAAATTGCTGAAGCGATTGCTAAAGTTGATGAAGAAACAATCAAAACAATAAAATTTGCAATAAACAATATAAGAGAATTTGCGAAAGCACAAATCAACAGCATAAAAGAAATTGAAGTTTCTATTAATGGAAATACTCTTGGGCATAAAATTGTACCACTTGACTCAGTTGGATGCTATATCCCTGGCGGTAATTATCCACTTCCAAGTAGCGCAATTATGACAATAGTTCCAGCCAAAGTTGCAGACGTAAAAAGAATAATTGCAATGTCTCCAAAAATTCAACCAGTAACAGTTGCCGCTGCATACCTATCTGGCGCAGATGAAATATATCAAATTGGAGGAGTTCAAGCAATTGCAGCAATGGCTTATGGAACAGAAACTATAAAAAAGGTTAACAAAATTGTCGGACCTGGCAACAAGTTTGTTACATCTGCAAAAAAACAGGTTTTCGGAGAATGCGGAATAGACTTTTTAGCAGGTCCATCAGAAGTTTTAATCGTAGCAGATGACAATGCAAATCCTGAGTTCATTGCTGCTGATATGTTAGCACAATGCGAACACGATAAAGATGCTCGTGCATTTCTTATTTGTTTATCCGAAGAATTTGCAAAAAAGGTTGATAAAAAAGCACAAGAATATTTAAAAGAACTTCCAACAAAAGATATTGCGGAAATATCTTACAGTAAGTCTTTCGCTCTTGTTGCAGAATCTATAGAAGACGCAATTAACCTTTCTAACAAAAAAGCACCAGAACACCTTGAACTTTGTTTTAATAACAAAGAACAATACATTGATAAATTTACGAACTACGGGTCATTATTTATAGGAAACTACAGTGCAGAAGTTTTTGGAGATTATGTTTCAGGAACAAATCATACTCTTCCAACAAATCAAGTAGCAAAATATTCTGGTGGACTTAGCGTTTTCGACTATATAAAAATTCAAACATACCAGATTATAAATAGTAATGCGCTACAAGAAACAGCAAAAAATGCATCATTACTTGCAGAAAGAGAAGGTCTTTTTGCTCATAAACTTGCAGCAGATGTTAGATTAAAAAATTATTAATTTTTATTACAAAATCTTTAACAATAAATAAATAAAGTCAATTTAAATAAATCATCAGCTTTAACAAATTGGCATTAAGGTAAGAGAATATGTAATGAAAACAACACCAACAACAACATATACCATATATATGAAGCAAAGCCCTCAACACACAACTAAAAAAGGGGCTGCGCCTCAGTGCCGAATTTCTCACATTGAAAAAGAAGATACTTTTTCAAGGAGTACTAACCATTCAACAAATAGAAAAAATGTTTCTTATGTTGACAGAAGAGAATATGATAGTCAATTAAGAAGAAGAGCGGAAGCACGTAAAAGGAAGGCTAAACAAAAAAGAATAAAAACTGCAGTTGCTGGTTTTGCAACAATATCAAGTGTTTTTGCTGCAGCAACAGGCTTTTTATGTGGCGGAAGACCAATGGCAATAACACCTTCTCAAACACCAACATTAATGCCACCCGAACCATCTGCTTATGTTGACACTTATGAACCAACAGAAACACAAGATATTTATGTAATTCCAGAATCTACAGAAGTTAAAGCACAAAAAATTCTTAAAGAAAATCCAGAAGTAAAAATGGCATACGATAAACTTTTTACCTCAGTCAATAGATTTTCAGACCAATTGGACGATGATGGCATTGCTTTAATAACAGAAAGAGTTGAACAACTTGGAAACAACAGAGTTGACGTTCTTGATGTTTTAAAAATATTACACATTGAATCTAGAGGCAGAATTTATGATCCTGATGAAGAAGGGGAAATTCTAACAAACAAAACAACTGGAGCAACTGGCTCATTTCAATTGTTACCTAGTGCCGTACAATATGTAAATGACTATTTCCACTATACAGGAACAGATAAAGAACTAGATATCAAAGATCCATACGACAATTTAGATGCATGTATATTGTATCTTAGAATAATAAGCGCATTAAAAAATGACCAATTGCAAAATGGAATAATTCCACTTTCTGGTGAAAATTTAAAAGAAGCTATGGCTTGGGGATACCACGATGGACCTTGGGCAGATCATATTTCAACTGCCGGTCAAATTTATATTAATGACTTTAGAAGTTTAAGTGTAATAGATAATTTCCCAGATGTAGTTGATTATTTATTAAACAGATAAAAGAAAAAGCAGTTCTTTTGAACTGCTTTTTAATTAATTATTAGAATCTGTCTTGATTATATCAAAATCAAATTTTTTCCAAATTTTAAAGCCGCCTCTTAAAATAACAGCAGGATAATGATTTTCAACAAGTTTTAAAGCCGTATTATACGCTCTTGGACAACTATCTGTGTAAGAATAAATAATTGTAATTTTAGACTTATCTAAAATTTCCAAATTTTCTTCAATTTGTTTATGTGGAATATGACTTGCATACGGAATATGTCCATCTATGTAATTATCATAATCTCTTACATCTAAAATATTAATTGTATCAATTTTATTTTTTATAATTTCATCTAACGTGTAAGGACCTATTGTATATGAAACAATATCTTCAAAGTATTTTTTTGCGCGTGAAAAATCTTTTATTACTTTTTCTAGTTTAAACATGTAATTTCCTTTCTTTTTTCAGAAAGGTTACCAAAAATTTAACTTTTTAGAATCCCCAAATAGTAGAAAAAAAAGTGTAATTATTTTTATTTGTAAAATAGTTTCTTTTTTATTTGACTTTACTTTCTAATAATCAGATAATAGAAAGAAATAAGGTAAAGTCATGAAACATTATTTGATAAAAGAGAAATATACTTGTTAAAAGAGAAAAGCAATTGAGCTTTTCTCTTTTTTTATGAAAAGAAAAATAGAGAAATAAATAAATGAAAAAAATACATAAAGCAAAAGTTAATAAAATAGAAAAAGTAAGCGCAAGTTCTTATTTCATTGAAATTGAATGTAAAAACAAAGTAGAAGTTAAAGCAGGACAATTTATTTCCATTTATTGTGATGGATTAACATTAAGAAGACCATTTAGTGTTTATGCAAATGAAAATGGAAAAATTGGCATTCTATTTAAAGAAAGAGGGAAAGGAACAAAATACATTAAATCTTTAAATGTTGGAGATTTTATTGATATAGCGGGACCTTTCGGAAACGGATTTGACATAAAAAATAAAAAAGCATTATTAATTGGGGCAGGTATCGGAACAGCCCCTATTGCTTATCTGAAATCAAAATTGGATGAACAAAATATAGAAAATTATTATGTAGCAGGATTTTTAAATAAAGATGAAATCCCACAAGGAATGATTATTGACAAAACTTGTACTGACGATGGTTCATACGGAGAAAAAGGTAGCGTACTTAATTATTTAGGAGTGTTAATCAATGAATTAAGTCCAGAAGTAATATATGCCTGTGGACCACATATAGTTTTAAAAATGGTTTCAGAATTCGCCCAAAATTATGGGATTGAAGTACAAGTTGCAATGGAAAAAGTTATGGCATGCGGAATTGGTGTATGTAGAGGATGCGTAATCGACGTAAAAAAAGACGGCAAAATAATAAATCAAACAGTTTGTAAGGATGGTCCCGTTTTTAATGGAAATGAGGTAGTATGGGGAAATTAGACGTAAAATTTAATGGTTTTGAATTAAAAAACCCTATAATGACTGCTTCTGGAACTTATGGATATGCCAGTGAATTTAACGAATTTATAGATGTTTCAAAACTTGGAGCAATCGTTACGAAAGCAATCTCTCTATTCCCTAGAGCAGGAAATAAACATTTAAGAATTACCGAAACAAAAGCAGGAATGATAAATTCAATAGGACTTGAAAATGTCGGCATTGAAAAATTTTTGGAAACAAAAGTAAAAGAATTAAATAGTAATAATATAAATTTTGTGATGAACTTAGCTGGTTCGACACTAGATGAATATGTTCAAGTTGCAAAATTTTGTAATAAAAACAATATCAAAGCAATTGAACTCAATGTATCTTGTCCAAACGTAAAATCTGGATGTTTAGAATTTGGAACGGATGAAAAATCATTATATGAACTTGTTTGCGCTGTAAGAAATGAGTATAAAGGATTTTTAATTATAAAACTCACTCCAAATGTTACATCAATTGAAGCACTTGGACTTGCCGCACAAAAAGCAGGAGCAGATGCCGTTAGTGCCATCAACACATTAAAAGGAACATCGATAAAAATAGACTTAGTTAATGGGAAATTCAAGAAAACAATTGTTCAAGGTGGATATTCTGGGATAGGAATAAAACCAGTTGCAATTGGGGCAATATGTCGACTTTATAAAGTTTTAGACATCCCCATTATAGGAATTGGAGGAATTGAAACTCTTGAAGATGTATTAGAATTTTTAGCAGCAGGGGCAGAAGCAGTTCAAATTGGAACAGCAAATTTTACACATCCAGAAACTGCTGAAAAATTGGTTTTTGAACTTGAAGAATACATTAATAAAAATGGATTTAAAGATTTAGATGAATTAAAAAAGAAATTGAGGGAATAAAATGGGAAACGAAGTATTAAATTTATTAGAAAAAGCTGAAGGGGTACTGCATGGTCATTTTTGTTTAACATCAGGACTTCATTCTGATATATATTTTCAATGCGCTAAATTATATCAATATCCTGATATAACTGAAGAATTAGGAAAAAGACTTGCAGAAAAATTATCCGATATTGAATTTGATACAATTGTTGCACCTGCAATTGGGGCAGTAATTATGGGATACGAAACTGCAAAACAAGCAAAAAAACGAAATCTTTTCGTTGAAAGAAAAGATGGAGAAATGCAGTTAAGACGTGGTTACACACTAAAAAAAGGTGAAAAAGTTGTTATTATTGAAGACGTTATTACAACTGCTAGAACAATCAAAGAAACAATGGAAGCAATCAAAGAATTTGAACCTGAAGTCGTTGCGGTTGGGTGTATCGTTGACAGAACGAAAGGAAAAACAGAATACAACATAAAATCATTACTTCAAATAGACCCAGTTGTATATGAACCAACAGATTGTCCTTTATGCAGAGAAGGCATTGAACTTGTTAAACCTGGTAGCAGAGGCGAAGAAAAGGTAAAAGCATAATGAAGCACTTAATTGATATTCAAAGTCTTTCAAATCAAGAAATTTTAAATATCATAAATCTTGCAAAAGAATTTAAAAATGGAACAAAAAAATCCGACGTAGAAAAGAAGACTCTTGCTTTAATGTTCTATGAAAATTCAACAAGAACAAGATGTAGTTTTGAAATTGCCGCACAAAAACTAAATATGAACATCATTAACTTTGATGCGGCACATTCTTCACTTGCAAAAGGTGAAAGTTTAAAAGATACAATAGAAAATTTATACTTCTTAGGTGTTAACGCTGTTGTAATAAGACATTCCTTCTCTGGGATTATAAACAATGTAATGAAGCAAGTTAAATACAATATGCACTTTGTTAATGGTGGTGATGGAACACACGCACATCCATCTCAAGCACTTTTAGATTTTTATACAATGCTAGAAAAAATAGGGAACATTGAAAATAAAAAAATAACAATAATCGGCGATGTTTCTCATAGCAGAGTAGCGAAATCAAATATAAGTTTACTTTCCAAATTTGGTGCAGATATTCATCTTTGTGCACCTACATATTTGCAATTTGAAAACAAAACCGCATTTAATGTGAGATACCATAACGAGGTACAAGAAGCAATTGATGGAGCAAATGTAGTAATGGTATTAAGAGTTCAAAATGAACGACACGAAAAAGAAGGATATCCTGATTCATCAGAATATAAAAGACTATATGAAATTGATACAAAACTTTTAAAAAAATATGCGGCAGATGATGTTATTTTAATGCACCCAGGTCCTGCCAATAGAAACATTGAAGTATCATCAGAACTCTTAGATAATCAAGTTGGAAAAACCATTCTTGAACAAGCACAAAATGGAGTATATGTAAGAATGGCAATATTAAATACCATATTAAAAGGAAGTGAGGGGTAAATGCTTTTAAAAAATGCAAAAATAGTAAACCCTAAAAATAATTTTGAGGATTATGCTGATTTAAGAATAGAAAACGACACTATAGTTGCAATAGAAAAGAACTTGCAGCCACAGACAAATGAAGATGTTATTGATCTTTCTGGGAAAATAATAATTCCTGGACTTATTGATATGCATTGCCATTTAAGAGAACCTGGCTTTAGTGCAAAAGAAACAATTAAAACTGGGATTTTATCTGCTATAAATGGCGGTTATACAGCAATTTGCCCTATGGCAAATACAAACCCAACAGTTGACAATGCAACAACTTTGACCTATTGCATAAGCAAAGCAAAAGAAACTGCGAAAATAGGCTTTCATCCGATTTGCGCAGTAACAAAAGAGTTAAAGGGAGAAAAAATAGTTAATATATCAGAACTTATTTCATTAGGCGCTGTTGCTTTTTCTGATGACGGAAAACCGCTTGAGAATATGCATCTTTTGAGAGAAGCACTTAAATATATTAACTCTCATAATTCATTAATCATTTCTCACTCGGAAGACTCTTCACTAGCAAATTCAGGAGTTATAAATGAAGGAAAAGTTAGTACATTATCTGGATTAAAAGGAATTCCTTCAGTAACAGAATCTTTAGCAGTAGCAAGAGAACTTGAAGTAGTAAGAGCTACAAATGGTAAATATCACTTTGCTCATATTTCAACAAAACGTTCAGTTGAATTAATAAGACAAGCAAAAAAAGACGGATTAAACATAACTTGCGAAACAGCACCTCACTACTTCAGTTTAACAGAAGACGATATAAAAGATTACGATGCAAAATACAAGGTAAATCCTCCATTGAGAACAAGAGAAGACTTGGATGCAATAGTAGAAGGATTAAAAGATGGAACAATAGATGTTATTGCAACAGACCATGCTCCACACACAGTACAAGAAAAACAAAATCCAATACAACAAGCTCCTATGGGCATTGCTGGTTTTGAAACAGCAATGTCTATTACACTAAATTATCTTGTAAACAACGGTAAACTTTCATTAATTGATGCCGTTAGAAAGTTAACGGCAAATCCAGCAAGAATTTTAAACCTTGAAAACCAAGGAGACATAAGACTTGGAGCAAAAGCAAATCTTGCAGTTATTGACTTAGAAGAAATTTACACAGTAAATGCTTCTAAATTTAAATCAAAATGTAGAATTTCTCCTTTCGATAAAATGGAATTGAAAGGTAGAGTTAAAATGACAATTATAAACGGTAAAATATACAACATAGGATAAATAAAAATGCAAATCAGACCTGAAATCAAAGAAAAAATTGTTCTAGCGCTTGATGTTGATGATATTGAACAAGCAAAAACTTTAATTACAGAACTAAGCGATTACGTTGGAGTATTTAAAGTTGGATTGCAACTTTTTACAGGTAAAGGACTTGAAATTCTTAAATTCATGAACGAAAGAAATATTAAGTTTTTCTTTGATATTAAACTTCACGATATTCCAAACACTGTTGCAAAAGCATCAGAAAATGTAATAAGGAATGGAGCATCTTTCTTTAACATACACACAACTGGTGGAGAAGAAATGATGCGTGCTTCACAAGAGGCAGCAAGAAAAACTGCAAAAGAACTTGGCAAGGAAAATCCTATAATTCTTGGTGTTACGGTTCTTACAAGTATTAGTACAGAAATTTTAAGAAACGAATTAAAAGTTCCTTATAATCCTGACGAATATGCAATAAGCCTAGCATTAATGGCTAAAAAAGCCGGTCTTGATGGTGTTGTTGCAAGCGTTTGGGAGGCAAAGAAAATCAAACAAGTTTGCGGTAAAGATTTTAAAATTCTTTGTCCTGGAATTCGTCCTGATTGGTCAAATAAAAATGACCAAAAAAGATTAGCAACACCTAGTTTAGCAATAAAAGAAGGTGCCGATTATCTAGTTATCGGAAGAGCAGTAACTGCAGCAGAAGACAGAGTTAAAGCAATTCAAATGATACACGAAGAAATTGAAAATACTCTTCTAACTAAGAATAAATCTTATGCCGCTTCAAAAGGGAAACTCGTTCTTGAAAATGGAATGATTTTTGAAGGTGAATCAATAGGAGCATCTGGAACATCATATGGAGAAATCGTTTTTAACACATCTCTTGTTGGATACCAAGAAATCTTGACAGACCCAACATATGCTGGACAAACCATTGTTTTAACATATCCAGAAATTGGCAATTATGGTATTAACAAAGACGATTTCGAAAGTGGAAAAATCCACGCAAAAGGACTTATTGTTAAAAATATGTGTGAACATGAATCACATTATAAAAGTTATCTTCCACTTACAGATTATTTAAAACAAAATAATATCATTGCATTAAAAGGTATTGATACAAGATACTTGACTCAAATAATCAGAAATAACGGAACAATGAATTGCGTTATTACAACAGGAGAAATAACATCAGAAATAAAAGAAAAAATGAAACAATACAGTATAAGTAAAGACATAACTCTTGATGTTACAACTTATAAAATTATGAAAATAGCAGGAACAGGAGTCAATCTTGGAATAATAGATATGGGAATGAAAAAGAGCATTCTTGAAAACCTAAAAAACCTTAATTGCAATATTACAATATTCCCCGCTGACACAACAGCAGAAGATATATTGAAAGAAAATGTCGATGCAGTTCTTATATCAAACGGACCAGGAAATCCTGAAGATGCAGTTAAAACTATTGATACAACTAAAAAACTTTTAGGAAAAACCAAATTATTTGGTATTTGTTTAGGACATCAAATAATATCACTTGCACTCGGAGCAAAAACATACAAACTAAAATATGGACATAGGGGAACAAATCACCCAATTATGGATATGAAGACAAAAGAAATTTTTGTTGCAACTCAAAATCATAGTTATGCAGTTGATGAAAACTCTATTCCAAAAAATGTTGAAATAACTTACAAAAACTTAAATGATGACACTGTTGAGGGAATAAACTGTAATGAATTTCAAATAAAAACAATACAATTCTATCCAGAATTAACCGCAGAAACAGATGATTCAAACAAAATAATAACAAAATGGATTAATAGTATAAAAGAAAAGAAAATGCTAAACATATAGAAAGAGATTGAATTATGCCACTTAATAAAGATATTAAAAAGGTATTAGTTATTGGATCTGGTCCAATTGTAATAGGGCAAGCAGCAGAATTTGACTATGCCGGAGTACAAGCGTGCAGAGCACTAAAAGAAGAAAATATTGAAGTTATTCTTGTAAACTCAAATCCTGCAACAATTATGACTGACGAAAATATTGCAGATAAAGTATATATTGAACCTTTAACAATTGAATCTTTAACATACATAATAGATAAAGAACGTCCAAATGGAATCATAGCAACACTAGGCGGTCAAACAGGATTAAATCTTGCTGTTCTATTATATGAAAATGGCATTTTAGAAAAATATAATGTTGAACTTCTTGGGACAAAAATAGACTCTATAAAAAAAGCAGAAGATAGAGAAATGTTTAAAAATTTAATGCTTGAAATTAATGAACCAATCCCAGAAAGCGATATAGTTTCAAATTATGAAGAAGCAAAGAAATTTGCGCAAACAATTGGATTTCCAATCATAGTACGTCCTGCTTATACATTAGGGGGAACAGGTGGAGGAATTGCAAATAACTTTAATGAATATGAAGAAATTGTTCACACTGGTTTGTCTTTAAGCCCAATTTCTCAGGTACTTGTTGAGAAAAGTATTGCGGGCTACAAAGAAATTGAATATGAAGTAATCCGTGACGCAAATAATACATCAATTGCGATTTGCAATATGGAAAACATTGACCCAATAGGAATTCACACTGGTGATAGTTTTGTAGTTGCCCCAACACAAACGCTTACAAGCAAAGAATGTCAAATGCTTAGAAATGCCGCATTGAAAATAATAAAAGCATTAGAAATAGAAGGTGGATGTAATGTTCAATTTGCTCTTGATACAGTTAGTAGTAACTATTATGTTATAGAAGTAAATCCACGTGTAAGCCGTTCTTCTGCTTTAGCATCAAAAGCAACTGGCTATCCTATTGCAAAAATCACAACCAAAATTGCTGTGGGCTATAATTTGTATGAAATTCCAAATTCAATTACCCAAAAAACCGTTGCCGCTTTTGAACCTACAATTGATTATGTTGTTACAAAAATACCAAAATGGCCTTTTGATAAATTTAAACACGGCGATAGAATTTTAGGCACAAAAATGAAAGCGACTGGCGAAGTTATGGCTATAGGAAGAACTTTTGAAAGTTCTTTCAAAAAAGCAGTAACATCAATTGAATCAAAATATACTGGTCTTTTAAGGGGTATCCACCTTGATAGTAGCGAAGAAGAAATCAAAGCCCTGTTGCACGTTCAAGACGATAGAAGAATTTTTAGAGTAGCAGAAGCGCTAAATCGTGGTATCAGTATAGATGAAATAAATAAAATTACAAAAATTGATAAATGGTTTATTTACAAAATCAAAAATCTAGTAGATTTTGAAAATAAACTAAAAAGCGAAAATCTAACTGCCGAACTATATCTTGAAGCGAAAGAAAAAGGTTTCTTGGATGAAGAAATCGCAAAATATTGCCAACTTTCACTAAAAGAAGTAGAAAAAATACGTCAAGATAATTCAATCAGCGCTTCCTTCAAGATAGTAGATACTTGTGCTTCAGAATTTAAAGCACTAACACCATATTACTATTCAACATATAATGAAGTTGATGAAACAAATTCAGATTCTAATGAAAAGAAAATACTTATACTTGGTTCAGGTCCAATCAGGATAGGACAAGGTATTGAGTTTGATTACTGTTCTGTTCATGCTGCTTGGGAAGTTAGAAACAACAATTATCAATCATTAATTGTGAATTCAAATCCAGAAACGCTTTCAACAGACTTTGACGTTGCAGATAAACTTTTCTTTGAACCAATGCATATAGAAAACATAATGAATATCATTGAAAAAGAAAATCCCGAAGGAGTTATGGTTCAATTTGGTGGTCAAACAGCAATAAATCTTGCACCAAAACTTCATGAAAGAGGAATTAGAATACTTGGAACTTCTCTTGAGTCAATAAATATAGCAGAAGATAGAAAACTATTTGAACAACTTTTAAGAGAACTAAACATTCCTCAACCAAAAGGTTGTGCAATTAAAAAACAATCAGAAGCTCTTGAAGCCGCAAATTCAATTGGCTATCCATTGCTTGTTCGTCCTTCTTACGTTATTGGTGGACGCGGAATGCAAGTTGTTTATAACAAAGATGAACTTCTTTCTTACATTGAAAGTGCAATGAAATTTTCTGACGAACATCCAATTCTTATTGACCAATACATAGAAGGAACAGAATTAGAATTAGATGCGATTTCTGATGGAGAAAATGTATTAATTCCTGCCATTACAGAACACGTTGAAAGAGCCGGTATCCACTCTGGAGACTCTATCGCACTTTACCCAACAAAGACAATTCCAGACGAAGTAATAAAAAATCTTATTACATATACAGAAAAAATAGCAAGAGCACTAAAAATAAAAGGTTTGATGAACATTCAATTTGTAATGAAAGACAATCAAGCATACATTATTGAAGTAAATCCTCGTGCTTCCAGAACAGTTCCTATTTTGAGCAAAGTAACAAATATTCCTATGGTAAAAATAGCAATAGGAGCTGTCTTGGGGAAATCAATAATTGAGCAAGGATATCAAACAGGATTAGCACCAAAAACAAATCTTGTATGTGCGAAAATTCCTATTTTCTCATTCCAAAAATTGAATAGAATAGATCCAGCACTTGCTCCAGAAATGAAATCAACTGGAGAAGTTCTTGGAATTGATACTTCATTTGATAAGGCACTTGCAAAGGGCTTCTTAGCCGCTGGATATAAATTATCAACTGAACGTGGAAATGTATTAATTTCAATCAATGATCACTACAAAAAAGATTCTGTTGAAGTTGCGCGAACTCTTGTTGAATTAGGATACAACCTTATTGCAACAACAGGAACACATAAATTCTTAAAATTACACAATATAGAATCAAAAGAAATTGAGAAATTCGATATCAAAAAAATGCAACGAGATATGAAAAATAAGGACTTATGTTTTATTATTAATACACCAACAACTAATAATAATTCTGTTCGTTATGGGTCTGAAGATAGAGGGTTCTTAATTAGAACAATTGCAGAAATGTATTCAACACCTTGCTTTACAGCACTTGATACAGCAAAAGCATATCTGAGCGCACTAAAATGCTACATGAATAATCCAAATATGACATATGATAGCATTGACGAATATAGAACAATCCCTATTTTGAGGTAATATGGCAGAAAATAAAAAAACAACAAAAAAAAAGAAAAGAATTAATATTAATATTAAAAATATGGGAATAGATATAGATAAAAACGAATATAGAGAGATTGTTTTATCTAATTCTAATCATCCTGAAAACTTTGGAAAACCATAAAATATTGCACAAAATATCGTTTTATTGTCTAATTAAAATATGGATATAACAGTTAATAAATCAAAAAAACTAAGAGGAATAATTGAAATACCTGCGGATAAATCTATTACCCATAGGGCATTTATGTTTTCGTCTTTAACGAAAGGTGAAATGAAAGTTTCAAATTATTCAAAAGGTGCTGACTGTATGTCTACATTGAAAATTATTGAAAAACTTGGTTGCGAAATTAAATTTATCAATGACAAAGAAGTTTTAGTAAACGCAAAAAATGCGCTAAAAGCACCTTTAACCCCTCTTGATTGTGGAAATTCAGGCACAACAACAAGACTTATGATGGGACTTCTTGCCGGTCAAAAATTCAACACAAAACTATTTGGAGACATAAGTCTTTCAAAAAGACCAATGAAAAGAGTAATTGAGCCATTAGAATTAATGGGTACAAGGTTTATTCACAATGACTATAAATTACCATTAGAAATAATTGCATCAGACTTAAATGGAATAAACTATGTTTCTCCATTGGCATCAGCACAAGTTAAGTCTTGCTTACTTCTTGCTGGATTAAATGCAAAAGGAGAAACCATATTTACAGAACCTTATAAATCAAGAAATCATACCGAACTTATGTTTGAATATATGGGCGCAGATATTAAAATAAACAACAATTCTGCTTCAATAAAAAACTCACAATTAAATCCTACCGACATAAATGTTTGCGGTGATATTTCTTCTGCAGCATTTTTTATTGTTGCAGCACTAATAACCCCTGATTCTGATATTACAATACAAAATGTAGGGATTAATGAAACTCGGTCAGGAATTATTGATGTTTTAAAAGCAATGAATGGCGACATTGAAATTCTCAATGAAAGAACAATATCAAACGAAAAAGTTGCAGACATAAGAGCCAGATACTCTTCATTAAAAGCAACAACTATTGAAGGTGCCATAATTCCAAGATTAATTGATGAAATACCCGTTCTAGTTATAGCGGCAACTCAAGCAGAAGGTACAACTATAATCAAAGATGCCCAAGATTTAAGAAACAAAGAAGCAGATAGAATTTCTGCAGTTACAAATGAATTCAAAAAATTAGGAGCTGATATCATAGAAAAAAATGATGGTTTCATTGTTAACGGAAAAACTGAACTACTTGGTGATTGCGAAATCGAATGCTATCACGATCATCGAATTGCTATGAGCGCATACACCGCTGGTTTAATATGTAAAAAACCCATTAAAATTAATGAATTTCAATGGGTTGATATTTCTTTTCCAGAATTTTTAAATTTACATTCAAAAATACAGTCTTAGTAAGGGAAATATACTTTACTTACACCAGTTTCATCTTTTTTGAATGCAATTATAATACGCTCACCTTTATAATCACTTGGAGGAATATCAAAAGTATTCAATTTAGATAACAACATCAATACAGAATCATCCAATGACTCATTATTAGATCTTTCAGTAATTTTTGCGTATTTCTTATCAATGTTACCTTCTTTATCAATGGTAAATGTAACTTTACACTCACCAGAACCTTTAACTAAAGAAGGTTCCCAGCGAAGATAAAACTCATTTCCAACTTTCTTTAAGTATTCTCTTAATTCAGTTGAAATACTTCCAAATTCTTTATTCAAGATAGGAAGTGCATAATATGCGTCGTTTTTTCTAGAATGATAAGCAACTGTATTATCCCAATATGAATTTACATCAGGAATTTTAACATTAGCTGCTTTTGCTTGTTCTCTGACCTTTTCAGATTTTTTCTGCATATGAGGAGGACAGAAAATAAGAATTAAAGAAATAAATAAAGAAATTCCTATAGTAATAAGTGCTTTTTTTCTATCAAGCATTTCTTCTTCTAATTCTTCAAGTTCTTCTTCAGTTAGTTTAGGAGCTTTTTTCTTCTTTTTAGGTCTAACTACAGGTTCTTCGTATTCTTCTTCCTCAATTTCTTCTTCGAAAAATTCTTCAAAAGTATCATTTCCGCATTCACAAAAATCAGGACAATTTGTATATTCAATATTACATTCTGTGCATCTAAACATTAGTTTTTTCCTTTAGTATTAATAGTTTTTGTCAACTTTTTGTAATAATTCTTCTTTAGAAATGATTTCAAATTTAGTATTACCAAGCATTGTAGTTTCCATAATAAGAATTGCAGTAGGAACCAATGCAGCAATCATACTTAAAATCATACCTTGAATATTACGTCCCATTTCTCCAATAAAATAAGAAACGTTCATTATCATTTCTATCGCTACTACACATATTGCGATAGTTAAGAATTTTTTCGCTTCAGTTTTTAAGTTTTTACTTGCTTCAACACCATAAATATTTACGCCATGTACATTGTAATCACTAAAACCATCTTCTTTAATTACATTTGATGCGTGCAATCTCTTTGTTGTTGCGAATGATGTTGCAAAGCAGTGGAAAGCAAATACAATCATCAAAGTTGCAAGAGTTAAGAATATTGGAGAGAATTTAAACCCAGCAGAAAGTCTTATCCAAGCAGCAGCTTCAGAGAAACATTCTGCCAATGTCTGAGATACACCATACGCCAAGAATGGAGCAGTTATAACCCCTACAAAATATTCTACAGCAGATTTTAGATGCAAACCAAACATATGTCCATCTATATCTTTTAATCTTTTCTTTGAAATATTATTTACAAATAATACAATCCATTGTTGATAATCTTTTATCAAACCTTGGAAATCTTCTCTATTTTGGTATGAATCAAATTCTTCACCTGTTTCCGCATTTGTATTTTTAATAAATCCAGAGAATGCACCCAAGAAAATACAAATACAAGAACATAATAACATCATCTGACAAGTAATTGCAGGCGTATTATACGTTTTAAAGAACAACTCAGCAATACTGAAAACAATAATACAAACAAATACACCAGAAGATGCAAACAAACTGAGGTTTTTTATTTGTTTTGTTGATTCTTGAACTCTTGGATTATTTTTTATTTGTAGAAGTAAGAACTGCCCTTGTTTTAATAGGAACGTAATGATCATAAATACCAAAGCACCTAAAAACATTATGTGTGTTTGTACTTCTTTATGGCTTGCTCCTACCTCAATTTTATATAAATCTTTTAAAATAAATACGATAAATAAAGGTGTAAATACGATTAACGCATTCAAAACAGCAAGAAGAATTTCATTTTGAGCCAATTTATCTTTCAAATAGTTTGATTTATAAGAAATTTCTTTTTGAATTACACTTCTTCTTTTTTCAAGATCTGCTTTTCTTTTATCTATTTTAAGTTTTGTTTGAGCACCAATACCTTTACCATAAAGGTTTTCGATATCTTGTTCATTGATATCTTCTGCTTCAATAACAGACATTGTTTTCTTATTATCAACTCTTTTTATTTTTGCAGCACTACGTTTATTTGCAAGTTCCAAAGAGCCAGGAACCACCTTTTGCATAGTACCAGCAACTGTTGATTTTATGCTCACAAATTCGTCTGTACCAGCAATCATTAACTTACATAAAGAACCGATTTCTAAGTTTTTACCAATAGGTTGACCTTTGAATAATAATTTATCACTATTAAAAGTATTTACAACCAACCATTTTCCATCCGCTTGCGCTTGAACAGAAAAAATCAAATCAAAACCCAACTCATTTTTATCAAGTCTAAAATCACAACTAGGAGCAGTACCAATATTGATAATCTCCGCATTATTAAACTCTTTTTCGTTGCTTTTTGATGCAATAACTAATTTCATTTATAACCTCTATCTTCCTACTGCTTTTGAAAATTTTCTTAATGCCAACTCAACATTTTCTTCTGATGCAATGATAAGTTTATCTTCCTTAAGAACTGGAACAAGATTTTGTTTCACATCATCAAGTTTCTTAGGATCAGCATATAAAAATGTCAATGACAACTCAGGAATATATTTTAAAGTATTCTGAATATTTTTAGGGAACGTATTCCAATTGATTTGTTTATCAATTGCACCTTCATTTTCAAGGTCACCCAATACGATAATTGCAGGAGTATAGCCTTCTGCTTTATATCTTAGCGCATCACCTACAGCTTTTTTAATTGCCAAACCATAAGCAGTACCATATGCCTGACTATCAAATTCAGAGTTTTTTACCATTGCTGTTCTCATAGCAGACGCTTTATGTGGACCACCATCAAACACTTCATAAGTATCTTGGGTAACAACATAAATTTTAGCGTGGTCATCAGAATCTAATTTTTTAGCCATCCTAATTACACACTCTTGCTCTTCCTCTAACAAACCTCTGCTTGAGGCAGAAATATCAAGAAGAAATATTGCAAAAACCGGTTTAAACTCTGTTGGTTGAATTTTACTTACTGCAACCAAAACCAATTTGCCCAAATATACAACTAAAGGTAATATCACACCCAAAATTAATGCTTTTTTAAACATATTTCACTCAAACTATCCTATTAACACTTAAATTTTATCATATTTACCAATTTTTGTGCAAGTATTTATTCTTCTAAAACTCCAAAAATCAGGATGCAACAACGCCAAAAATGGGATTAATTCAAGACGCCCTATCAGCATATTAAATATACATATTATTTTCGAAGACACCTGAAGAGAAGAATAACTTCCCATTGGTCCAATAACATCTCCAAAACCAGGACCAATATTTCCTATTGTTGCAATTGCAGACGTTACACCTGTAATTGCATCCTGTTCTATAAAAATCAATAAAATTGCAGTCACAACAAATATTCCGTAATAAAAAAGGACAAAAGAAATCATCTGTTTTATAGCATCATCACTCATAGTTCTTTTATTGATTTTAATAGGATAAATCCCATTTGGATGATGAATTTTGGATATTTGTCTTTTTATATATTTAAACATTATTATCAAACGTAATAATTTCAAACCACCTGAAGCAGAGCCAATGGATGCGCCTGTAAACATCAAAATAAACAAGAATAATTTTGCCCTTAAATTCCATTCCGAATAATCTACCGAAGCAAAACCAGATGTAGTAATAATTGCCAACACTTCGAAAAATGCTTCTCTTATTGATTGCTGTAAATCATAGATGTGATGGGAATTTAAAGTCAGCGCAATTATCAACGTAAACAAGATAACGATAATGAAATAAAGTTTAAATTCCTCATCTCTAAACAACGAAGTTATTTTTCCTTTAATAAAAGCCTTATATTGAAGAGCAAAGTTAAATCCAGCAAAAAACATAAAAATAGCAACTGTCCAAATAAATTTTACTTGTCCATAGGCAATAAGACTTTCTGCTTGAGGAGAGAAACCACCACCCGATATTGTTGATAACGAAGTACATATAGCATCAAACAAAGGCATTTTTAAATAAGTAAGAACCAAAACCTCTGCGATTGTAAGTGTTAAATATATACTCCAAAGAACTGCGGCTGTCTGCCTTATTCTAGGGGTAAGATTATTCTCTTTAGCACCAGGAACTTCTGCAAAAAACATTTGTCTTCCTGCGACAGAGAACTGAGGCAAAACAACAGTAAACAGTACCAAAATACCCAAACCACCAAGCCATTGGCTAAAAGAACGCCAAAAAAACATTGTTTTTGGGTACAAAGAAAAATCAGAAAGTATTGTTGCTCCAGTAGTGGTTATTCCAGAAACACTCTCAAATATTGCATCTATTGGACTTAATCCAAAATACAAAAAAGGAACTGCCCCTAAAAAACACAATGATACCCACGCTATTATCATAACGCTGAACACTTCTGTTCTATTAATTTTATTTAAATTTTCTTCATCTGTTTTTTTATTTTTAATTATGTAAGAAATTACAATTGCAATCAATGAGGAAAGAACAAAAGGCACTACAGACGAATAATCCTTATATATAATTGCACACACACAAGGCACCAAAATCAAAACAGAAAATAGTCGTAAAATAATACTTGTAATACCTAATACAGAACTTATATTCATACCAGACTAATACCTTTTGAAATATTCCTTTATTACCTCTGAGTTTTCCTGCGTTGTAAAAACAATAAGACTATCGTTTGGCATTACTTGCGTAGTTCCTCTTGGAATTATCACTCTATTACGTCTTTGAATAATAGCAATAATTGCATTTACAGGAAATTTCAAATTCATTATCATTTCTGTTTTAAAATTAAACGGAACAGATATTTCAAGGACTTCACCTTGTCCTCTTTCAACAGTTGCAAGAATTTCAATATCTGTTTTTATCAAATGATTTTCTATATCATCAATTGCCGCACCATTTTGAGAGATTGCAACATCAATCCCCACTTTTTCAAACAAGTTAGCATTCACATTTTTATACACCCTTGTTATTACCTTTGGAACGCCCAACTGTTTTGCAAGCAAAGAACATAAAAGGTTTTTTTCGTCGTTATTTGTAACACTTATAACAACATCAGATTCTCCAACTCTTTCTTCTTCAAGAAGTTCAAAATTAGCACCATCTCCATTTAAAACCAATGTATTTTTAAGGTTTTCCGCCAGTTCAATACATCTTTTATAATCATTTTCTATGAGTTTTATTTTTATATTGGCTTTCTCTAGATTTTGAGCAAGCATCATCCCAACATTACCACCACCGATAATTGTTACCTGTTTAACTTTTCCTGTATCATCAGAAAATTTACCAGCCAAAATATCTAAAGAATATGAAGACCCCATAAAAATAACTTTGTCATTTAATAAAAGTTGTGTTTCTCCATTTGGAATAAACAATTTACTATCTCTTGTAATTCCAACAATAAGAGTTTCATCAGGAAAATTACAATCTTTTACTTTTTTGTTTATAAATTTTGTATCTTCATCTATTCTATACTCGAGTAATCTTGCTTTTCCATTGGCGAAATTTTCAACATCTATCGCATTAGGAACTGTTATTATTCTAAAAATCTCTTGTGTCATTAGTTCTTCTGGCCAAAGAACATAGTCAATCATAAGTTCTTTTTGATATTTTGAACCCCTTACCAAAGATAAAGATTCAACGTTGTCTTTTTTACTAACAACACAAACTGTTTTTAATTTCGTCATATTAGTAACAGTCAGACAAGCAACAATGTTTGCTTCATCATTATCACTACACGCAATAAATATATCAGCATCTTTTATGCCAATAGATTCTAATAAATTTATATTAGCGCCTGAGCCTGAAACATATTCAAGGTCTAATTTTTCGAAAACTTCCCTTTTTGATGCATCATCATCAATAACAATAATATCGTGATCTTCAAAGAATTTCGCCGCAATTATACCTGCAAGCTCATTTGCACCATATATAACAATCTTCATAGAAATGCCTTTTTCTTACTAGACTATTTATAAACCAAAAAGGCATTTTTGTCTATTCTCGTTACATTGATGTTATTTTTTCAACTACTTCTTGTTTTAATTCGGGGTTATTACATTTTTGAAGAGCAATAAAAGCTTTTGAAAGTAATTTTTTTGCCTTTGCTTTATTGCCATATTGTAGCATTATATCAGCTGCCTTAGAATAATCATTTGCCAATCCTGAATAATAATTTTCACCTACAAACAACTCTGCGGATTTTCCATAATATTCAAGTGCTCTTGCTTTTTCATTCAATTGAGAACAACAATTCGCATTTGAAGCAAATGTCATTCCTTTTAATTTATTATTTTTTGTTTCGTTAGCAATAGTATTAGACATATCCATAAACATAAAAGCAGATTCTCTGTCATATCTTTCTGTATGGATTCTAGTTAGGTCGGTTAAAGCTTTTGTTTGTAGATTAAGATTATCAGATTCGCCAGAAAATGATACTGCGGCGCAGTAATGTTCGACAGCAGGCTCAAAATTTATAAAATCATCATAGATTTTACCCATAGATAGATGTGCTCTTGCCTTGATATTATTGTCACTAGAGCCTTTTGATGCCCTATCAAAACTATATAAAGCATCTTCTAATCTATCAAATTTATCATACAAAAGACCTTGCTCGTAATAAGCAATAGCAGCAGTTTGAACATCACCTGTTTCTTCCGCATAATCAGCAACAGTTTGAAATGCGTGCAGTGCTTTTTCATTATTATCAATAGCAGCAAATTTCTTTGCCTGAATAAACATATTTTTTAATTGCTTATCTTCTGGCACATAAAAATCGTTTTTTGTTGCAACTTGCTGACTTTCCTGAATACTATTTTCAAAAGGAGATTTTTCTGACACAAAAACATCAGCGTTTTTCTCTGAATAAGTTTCTTCTATCGGAGATTTATAATCAATTTGCTGTAAAAAAAGTGCATCTACCCAATTTTCTACAACAGTAGACGGCTTTTTTAAAGTATCAGTAATGTACTCATCTAATATTTGAGATGCATTTTTAAGATTTGATTTTATAATTTGCTCATTCGGTACTTCTTTTTTTGATTGATTCTCAACTAAAGCCAAATAAGATTGAACCTCTGTCTTAATTTCATCAGGAGCCCCAATGGCATTAGCAGTATTTTGAAAATCTTTTAAAACTTGCGTAATATTAATGCGTCTTTGAGTATAATCTATTGCCGATTTTTCACCATTTGGAAACACAATATTATTCTGCTGCATTTGAGATACAACAACAGAGCCTGAAACTTGGGGAAAATGCTCATTTTGCGAATTTACGGCAGGCACATTGCTTTTAACCTCAGAATTTTCAGCATTCTGAGACTGTTGCGAACTTTTTTCGTCGTCCTGTTTTCTGGTTATTTGTCTATTATTCAATCCAGGATAATACTTGCCATAGCCTGGATATATTGAGTTATACAAATTTGCCGCCTTATTTACACCTTAATCCGCATCTAATACTACATACTCAAGTATGTACTTTTTTGTCGATTTTTTGAATACACCGTTTAATGTATTAATGTTTTTTTAAGGGAAATCAACTACTTTGTTGACAATAGATTTTGTGCGCTATAAACTTTCTATATAGTGTACATTAGTGTGCATGTAGTTAGATAGATAAATCGCTTTAAAATGCGTAGGCTGCGATTATCTCAAGTGAAAGGAATAGAAAATGTTCGCAATTATTGAAACAGGCGGAAAACAATATCAAGTTACAGAAGGTCGTTATGTTGATATTGAATTACTAGCAAACGAAACAGATTCAAAAGTTGTTTTTGAAAATGTTGTTATGCTTGTTAACGGAAAAAAATCAAAAGTTGGTCAACCTTATGTTAAAAACGCAAGTGTTGAAGGCAGTGTTGTTAAACATGACAAAGCAAAAAAAGTTTTAGTTTACAAACAAAGAGCAAAAAAAGGCTATAGAAGAAAAAATGGCCATAGACAAAACTTTACAAGAGTTATGATTAGCAAAATCAGAACAACAGCAGCAAAAGCTAAAGCAGAAACTGAATCAGCAGTTGAAGAATAAAATAATTTAAGGAGAATAAATAATGGCACATAAGAAAGGTGTCGGATCGAGTAAAAACGGTCGTGACAGTGAAAGTAAGCGATTAGGCGTAAAGAAATTTGGCGGCGAAGCCGTTAAAACAGGTAATATCATTGTTCGTCAAAAAGGAACAAAATTCCACCCAGGTAACAACGTTGGTATGGGAAGTGACTACACTCTCTTTGCTTTAGTTGATGGTGTTGTTAAATTTGAACCACATAGACGTGACAGAAAACAAGTTAGTGTTTACGCTGAATAGTTTTTTTAAAAATAAAGAAAAGAACAACTGTTGAGTTGTTCTTTTCTTTTATGGAGTTTTTATGAATAAGATTGGGTGCAGTTTTTTAGAAGAAGGTATTAATTTCGATTACGATACAGTTTGCGATTGTTGCATCTCGCATAATGATGGAAGAGGTCTTCCTATCTTAATTGAAAACTATCATGGTGAACCTATCAATTGGGATTTACTATTCGAAAAGAAACAAGAACGCATTCAAAAACAAAAAGAATCAACAATATATGATTGTGAAGGTTGTTATCACCTCTGTGAGTACGAATATACAAATGAAAAAAAATTATCTTCTTTTCATTTTTCACACTGTAGATTGTGTAATGCAAAATGCATATATTGTTCAAAAGAGTACAGCAAGGGTGATTTAAACTACAATACCTATCCATTAATAAAAGATTTAATTGAAAAAGGATATTATAAATCAAATGGCGAAGCAACTTTTCAAGGTGGCGAGCCAACTTTAATGCAAAATTTCGATGAACTTATTCATCTCTTTATTAAGAATGGAACAAAAGTACGCATCCACTCTAACGGAATTAGATATAGCAATACTGTTGAACAAGCGCTAAAAGACAATAAAGGAACGATAGTAATATCATTAGATACTGCAAATGCAAACACTTTCAAAAAAATAAAACGTGTAGATGCTTTTAAAATTGTTTGTCAAAATATTAAAAAATATGCCAAAGCAAATACACAAAACATAATGATAAAATATATCATTGTTCCAGGGTATAACGACTCAATAAAAGAAATTGATAATTTCTTTAAATTAATGAAAAAATTACAAATAACAAAAGTCGTTATTGATATGGAAGTAAAATACGCAAGAAAATATGACAATACGAATATTTCTCCACATATTTACCTTTTATATGACTATTTTGAAGCAATGGCACAAAAACACAATATGGAACTTTCCACATATAGTTTTATGCTATATGTGCTTAGAAATAGGTCAATTGAAAAATATTCTAAATTTAATAACAAATTATTCTTTATGTGGTTTTTTAATAAGCATGTACAAAAAGAAAAAAATTATGATTATGTAATGTATTAATATCTTGATATATTATTGACATATCATTTTGTAGAATATAAAATAAATTGACATCTTGGAACTTTGGAGAAGTACCGGAACGTAATCAGAGAAATTCTCTTTCTTGTGAAAGATATATTATATGGTAAATACACTATTAAAAACAAATTCAAAAGAACATAATTTATTATCTATAGAAACAATGTTAAATGATGCTTATCTTCTTCCAAAATGGGAGAAAATAAAGAGTGTTGCATTGGTTCAAAAAAGATTTTTAATGCCAGTAAAATTAGTTAAAGCGTCTTTATATAGAAAATTTTCATCTAAACACAACATTGAAAAATATTGTTTAAAGGATAGTGATGACAATATAATCGCAAGCACTGATTTGCGAGTTTATAAAGATTGCGTTTATATCATAAATTTAGACATAAAAGAAAATATAATTTTTAATGAAGCATTGAATGTTCTTCTACAAACTGCCGCTGAAAAAGCATTATATAATACATCTGATAAAAAATTGAACATCAATCTTTCTTTTTCTTCATCTACAAATAATAAAATTAAAAAATTAATTATAAATGAAGATTTTATTGCCGAAGGAAATCAAAGTACATATGAAAAAGATATGTTTGGTGAAATTTTCACGTTAGACACACAATCTTCTGGCTTTTGGCAGAAAAAAATTAAGAAAATGCATATATTAATTAACAAATAGTTTTAATAAACTTCATATATATGTACGATTTGATATTATTCTCAGAAAGTTACAATTGTTAAGGATAATGTTATAACATACTTTCGGATAATTTAATGAGCGATAATATTGAATACAATTCATATAATCATATAAAAAGACTTTCAGACAGTGATCTTGAAAATTTGTGGATGGAGTATCTAAAGGATAAAACCAACAAAAAATTGAGAGATGAAATCATTGTCCAATATATTTATTTAACAAAGTATGTAATAGGGAGAATAAAATCAAATCTTCCTCCAAGTTTTGCCATTGAAGATATAACAAGCTTCGGTGTTGAAGGTTTAATAGATGCCGTTGAAAAATTCTCACCAGATAAAGGTGCACACTTTGAAACGTATGCAATTATGAGAATAAGAGGAACTATTATTGATAAAATCCGTTCTCAAGATTGGATGCCAAGAAGCACAAGAAAGAAAATCAAAGATATAAAACAAGCTGCTGAAACACTTAAACAAAAACTTGGTAGAGCAGCGACTAATGAAGAAATAGCAGAATATTTAGGCATAGATAAAGAAAAAGTTGTGTCTACTCTTGCAGAAGACACTTCTGTCGGTTCTTTATATGATAAAAAGTATTCGGATGCAGAAGGTGTTGAACTTATAGATACAATTGAAGACACTAATTCTATTAATCCATTAGAAAAACTTGAAGAAAAAGATGTCAAAAACGAACTTCAAGCCGCGCTTAAAAAGTTGCCAGAGCGTGAACGTATGGTTATGGTTCTTTACTATCACGAAAACATGACACTTAAAGCAATAGGTGAAAGCATTGAAGTTTCTGAATCAAGAGTTTGCCAAATACACGCACAAGCAATTATGAAATTGAGAAACATCCTTAACGCAAATCGTAGTGAAAAAATTGCGGCAAAAACAAGATAATTTATAATTGTTCAATCATCGACTTAAAATCAAAAACTTTTGCATTTATTTTTGCAGAGTTATCTTTAATTTCTTGATTTACAAATTTATCAAATATGTCTTCAATTGAATTACTTGAGAATAAATCTATATACTCAATTTCAAATTCTTTAGCCAACGTTTCAACTTTTATATCATAACTCAATGGAAGTACTTTAACACCTGCCTTTAATCCCACGAGACAAGCGTGAAAACGCATAGCAATTAGTATATCTAATGACAATATGTCTTCTATTATCTTATTGTTGGATGTATTTTCTATGACTTTTACGTTTATACTAGGATTTATTGCCAGCAATTTTTGTTCAAATTCCTTACAAATTTTCATATCAAAAGTATTTTGAAAAGAAAATATATTAATCTCTTTTTGTGAGTAATACTTATTTACCAATTGTGCAATTTTATCTATTTTTGAAGATGTCAAACAAGAATATTCTCTTAACTGAATTCCAACTTTTTCTGTTTTTTGAACATCATTTAATTCTAAATTCCAAACAGGATCATTACACAAGATTGCGGCAACACCATTATTTTTTAGTAAATCAAAACTTTTATAATCTCTAACTGTTACATATTTCGCTTTTTTTAATATACATATAGCAAACTTAAATAATAATGAATTTCTAATAGGTCCAATACCTTGCGAAAAAATCATTGTCTTCTTTCCAAATAACTGAGCAAGAAAAAGAATAAACATATAATATAAAAGACTCTTTTTACTAGTTACATCTTGAAGCAAACTCCCTCCACCAGATATAACGCAATTACATTTAGAAATACTTTTAAAAATTCCTTTTAAATCAAAAGAATAAACACTATTCACACCAAGTTCTTCAGATGTTTTATTTGGATTTGAAGAAAATACAGTTATTGAACAATCAGAACTATACTTTTTTATATTTTCTACAAGAATTTTTAATATAGTTTCATCACCAAAATTATCGAAACCATAATAACCAGAAATACATATATTTTTAGTCATTTTGCCCTTTAAAAAGTTTGTAAACTTCTTCTTTTGAAGGTATAGATTTAATAGCACCAAATTTTTTAATTTGAAGTCCAGCAACTATAGAGCCAAGTGTAACCGCTTTAAATGGCGACATACCAGAAACTATACCATGCAACACTCCACCATTAAAAGCATCTCCGGCACCAGTATCATCAACAACATCTTCGTTTATAAATTTAACAAATTCTATTTTTCCCTGATATCCAACATAATAGCCTTTTTCTTCTATAGATTTAACAATAACTGTTGAAATACCCTTATCCCAAAGATTTTTTATTATATTATCGTAAGAATAATTTTCAGTCATAATTTTAGAATCATGTTTTATATTTAGAAAAATAATATCTATATAGTCTTCTATATCATAAAAGGCTTCTTTTGCTTCTTCTTCCGACCAAATAAGTTGAGTATAATTTGGATCATACGCAGTTAATACGTTATTCTCTTTTGCAATTTTAAATGCCTCTTTAACTGCTTCCCTTGCCGAAATAGAAAGCGATTGCGTAATTCCTGTTGTATATACAATCGAAGAATTTTGAATATAATCTGTAGAAATATCATCGATTGAAAGATTTGTTGCAGCGGTTTTCTTTCTATAAAAAGCAAATTCTTTATTAGAACAACCTTGTTCCTTGGAAACCAAATACAAACCATTTACACCTTGCACAGGCTTAACATGAGAGATGTCAAGACCTTCTTCTTGCCAACTTTCAAGCAAATAGTTTTTAAATGAATCCATACCAATTCTAGATATATAACCAACTTTAGACCCCAATTTTAAAGCAGAAATCGCAGTTGTCAAACTATCGCCACCATAATATTTGTTCAAAGTGGAAGCACTTGTTAAATTTTGATCGGTAGAAAGCTCTATGAGACTTTCTCCTATTGCTATTATATCCAATTTCTCGTTCATAATATTTGCAGTGTATCAAAAATGATTTGAATAATCAAATTAGATGTGTACAATCCTTAATCCATTATTATCTTTTTTCACAGATGGTATTTCACTCAATCTATGTTTTATATCAAAATAATCTTTTGCAAGGGGATTTTTTTCAAGATACTTTTTATAGTATCTTTTTGCAGCACTAATATTTGCTAACTTTTCATAGCAAATTCCAAGCGCCAAAAATGCACGATAATAGTCTGGCTTTAATTCTATTACCTTCTTAAATGTCAATGCAGATTTTACATAATCATTTAAGTGCATATATAAAGTTGCCTTTTGAATATATGCTCTAATATATGTTTCATCGGTTTCAATTATTTTTTGATAAATTTTTAGAGCCATTTCCTCTTCATCTATCATTTCATGAACTAATGCAAGTTGCATTTGTATATCAAGATTATCAGGTTCTATCCCTATTGCCTTTATTAAATAACCTATCCCATTACAGAAATTGCCAAGAATAATATTGCACATCGCAAGTTCTTTTTTTATAGAAGCATCATCTGGTGCAATTTTTTCAGCTTTTTTTAAAAACTCTATAGCTTTATCATAATTTTTTAAATTTTTATACGAAAGAGCCGCACCTTTATATGACACAACATTATTTCTATCAATTAAAATAGATGTCAAATAGTTCTCGACAGATTCTTTATATTGAAAACTATTACGCTGATTTTCAGCCATAGCAAAATACTTCTGAGCAGCAGCCCTTATTGTTCTACTATTCTGCTCTATTTTCTCAATTTTTTCGGATTTTTTATAAGTACTTATCCCCAAAACTGATACTCCCATTACAATTAAATTCTAGGGAATATTTTTATCGTGGGATATAGCCTAAAGATTTAAATTTATTAACCAAAAGATTAATATCAAAATAACTTATTGTACTTCTTGAAATTTTGAGTATAACTCTTCAGGAATTCTTCTAAACATTTTGCCATTTTTTATATCAACAACAACAATAGATGTCTGAGCATTTACTCTTAATGTACCAGTTTCTTTTTCATAAACATTATGTTCAAAAGTAATACTAACTGGTCTTAATTCTTTTAATTTCGTTTTTATTATAATACGTTCATTCATTTTTGCAGAAGATTTATATCTTATATTCATTTCAACAACAGGGAAAAGAATACCTTTATTTTCTAAATTTTCCAACTCTAAACCAAGTTGCTCAACAAAACCAACTCTTGCTGCTTCAAACCATTTTGTATATGCACCGTGCCACACAACACCGTAAGCATCAGTATCACTATATAAAACTCTTATTTCTTGTGTATATTCCAAAATAAATCCCTTATGTAAACAAGTCTTGAATTTTATCTTCAATATCTCTAGGATCAATTTCTTGCGTATAATTATTTATATCCAAAGCTGTTTGAAATAATTTTGCCGCTTCAATCTTATCCCCAGTTATCGCTATTGAACGTGCCAAATTATAATTTGCTAGTGCATAATTTGGATTATTTTTTATTGCTGCCTCAAACAACTCTATTGCTTTTTGTACTCTACCTAAATCATCGAGGTAGATAACACCTAAATTATTGTAAGCAATATCGTATGTATTATCGTATTTAATAGCCTTTTCATATTCTTTTACGGCTTCTTCAATATTGCCCTTACCCCAATATAAATATCCCAAATTACAATGCAATCTGGAATTATAAGGAGAGGCTTCTAATGCCTTTTTATAAACCACCAATGCATTATCATATGAACCTTTTTCAAAGAACACATTTCCCAAATTTAAGAAAATTTCAATATCATCTGGATTTAAATTATGTGCATTTTGATAAGAAGCAATGGCAGCATCAAAATTCTTTGAATTTTCTTGAAAAATAAAGCCTAAAGTCAAAGCTACAACACTAGTCCATTTTGGGTTAGGATTTATCGCAACTGCTGTTTGGTAATGAGTAACAGCCTCATCAACTTCCCCTTTTAAATACTTATATTGTGCTATCTTACAATGATAATCAGCAACTTGAGGTTGAAGTTCAACTAGTTTTTCACAAACTAAAATTGCATTGTCATAATCTTTCTGTTCTTCATATAACAAGCAAAGATAATAATATGCATCAACATTAAGACTATCCAACCAAATTGCCATTTTATATTCACAAATTGCATCATCATATCGTTGCAATTCTGTATAAACTTTACCTAAGAGAATATATAATTCGACAAAACCTGGTGCTTTATCAATCATTTCTCTGTACATATCTATAATTTTTTCTGAGAAACCTTCTCTCATTATTAAAAAAGATATTTTCAACAATGACGGAACAAATTTTAGATATGATAAATTTTTTCCAACTGCCTTCATCGCATATTTATCAAATGGCAAAGTACAAAAAGAAGCGATTAAATTTGGCAGTTTCTTATACCATTTAACTTTATTAGAAAGTGATTGAATACAATATACAAGGAAATATGCTCTAGAAGAAGTCAATGGTGCAATTTTTATCGCTCTTTGAGCATTTTCCATTGCCTCTAGAAAATCACCCTTTCGCATAAATATTTCTGCTAGCATAAAATATGCTTCTGACATTTTTACATTATGTTCAAGAACAAGTTTAAAGTAATTAACTGCTTTATCCAGTTCTCGCTTATAATAAAAAGCCATCCCAATTTTATAATAGATTTCAGCAGAATCAACATCCGTTTCTAATGCTCTTTGATATTCAGTTATAGCATCATCAGCATATTGTTTTGATTGATGAATATCAAGATGCCACTCCATATATAAATCACCAAGTTTAATATGAAGTTCTGCATTATTTTCATCAGCAGACAACGCACCCTTACAAGCATCTATTGCTTTTTGGATATTGCCAGATTTTTGAAATTTATCAATTTCTTTTTTTATTTTCTTATTTTGAATATCTGTAGTGCTCATATCTATATGTTGATTTTACCATAATCTACCTTGCATTAACAAGGGTTAAATCAAATTAGCTTCTTTTAAATATTCACTAGGAGCCAATACGCACAATGCATTATGCCCAGAAAGATATTTTTTCGCCGTATTCATTATATCTTCTTTAGTAATATCCTTTATCATATTTTCAATTTTTTCATCATAATTAAGATCAAAACCCAAATATTGATATAATCCTCTTGTTATTGCTTCTGACATATTTGTTTCATACGCAAATTGTTTTCTACCAATTGCTCTGTTTTTAGCACTCTCTAGTTCTTCATCAGAAATCAATTCTGTCATAATTTTATCAATTTCTGTTTTAAAGCCATCAATTGCTGTTTTTATATTTTTGGGTTCTGTCGCAATATATACATAGAAACAACTTCCCAATCTAAACGTTTCATAAACACTTCTAACTGTGTATGCTAAGCCCTTTTTCTCTCTTAATTCTAGAAACAAACGAGAAGATAAGCCGGATGAACCCAAAACATTATTCATAAGCATAAAAGAAATAAACTCTCTGAAGTTTTCCATGTAAGGAGCGTGCCACCCCATATAAATCTGTGCTTGATTCGCATCTTCTTTTACTACTGTAGAAATTCTATCTTGAGTTATTGCTTCATTCTTATTTTCTCTATATTCTGTGTCTTTAACACTAAGAGATGCAAGATGTTTTTCTATTAAAGGAAGAATGTCTTCTTTAGATTTATCACTAACTACAAATATATTTTTAGCCGTCACAAATTTTAACTGATAAAAGATTTCAAAAAGCTCTTGTTTTGTTATGCTACCAATCTGTTCTATCGCCTCTTTCATCCCATAACTATAATAATGGTTTTTGTAGATAGTTCTGTAAAACTCATCTTGTGCTTGTTTTCTTGAGGAATCCATTTCGGCCTCTAATTCACCTTTTATTTTTTGTGCTTCTTTTTCAACACTATCAAATGTTGTATTTTCAAGCATATCTTGAAAAATTTCAAGAGCACGTTCCACATCTTCATTAAGGCAAAGTATTTTAAAAACTAAATAATCTGATTTAACGGTAAAATAGATTTCAATAGCATTTTCATTTAGTTCTATAGCAAGTTCTTCACCAGTTCTATTTTTAGTTCCTTGAAACATCAAAGAAGCGAGAAGGTAATACATTCCGCTTTTTGAAATATTCATTTTATTAAACCTTATATAAAAAGCGATTGCTGTTCTCGGTGTATTTTTATTTGTTTTAATTATCGTTTCTATTCCATTATTTAAAATAACTTTATCCATTTTTTATCCTTTGTTTTTATATTCTTCTGGCATTAAAACAGAAATGACAGAATTATCAACATTCAAATATTGTTGAGCAACCAATTTTATTTCTTCTGCAGTTATCATATCGATTGTATTAATATATTCTTCAATACAATCGAGATTTTCATATACGGTCATAAATTCACCAATAGTATCAGCAATATCTGAGACAGTTTCTGAAGAAGAAGCAATATCTACCTTTAGTCTCTTTTTAACTTTTTTAAGTTCTCTTTCAGTGATACCTTCTGTGCAGAATTTTTGGATTTGTTCTTTTAGTTTTTCCAAAGCAATATCTTTCAATTCAGGCTTAAAATTGGCAGAAATAAAGATATTCCCACCATCTCTAAAAGAATAATAATAAGCACTAACCTCGTTAAATATACACTCTGGCATTTTTTCAATTAACTCTTGGTACAATCTAGCACTTAGACCATATCCTAAAATAGAACAAATCATTCCAAGTATTATTGTTTTCCTAACATCACTAGCTTTTACACCCAAATATCCAAACATCGTATATCCAGTATTAACATTCGAATATTGTTCAATGTATTTTCCACCAACATGCTGGGAATCAATTTCATATTCAATTTTAGGTGTATTTAATCTACCTCTAAAATCAAATTCTTTTGCAATTTGAGGGATAACTTCTTCTGGATTAAAATCTCCCACAAGCACTGTTGTTATATTATTTGGAGTATAGAATTTTTTATAATAATCAAGAATATCCTCTCTTTTTATTGTCGATATTATTTGTTCATTGCCAATGACATCACGTTTATAAGGATGACTTGTATAAAGATTCGCATTAACACTGTTATAAACCTTTGTCCAAGGCTGGTCTTTGCGCATTCTTATTTCTTCTATAACGACATGTCGTTCTCTTTTTGTTGTAACCGGCTCATTTAAATCAAAAGGTTCTCCTATTTCTTCTGGTGGAATAACAGGGTCAAGCATCATATCAGCATGAAGCTCAAGCATTTCTTTAAAGTTTTTATCATCAGAACCTTTTGGAATAGTTACATAATAAAAAGTGTAGTCTTTCCAAGTTGCAGCATTAACTATAGCGCCTTTTGATTCTAATGTTTTGTCAAAATAACCTGCTTTATGCTTTGAAGTACCCTTAAACATTAAGTGTTCAAGAAAATGAGATATACCATTATTTTCATCATTCTCATTGATAGAACCAGTTTTTACCCAACTACTTATATTTATCAAAGAACCTTTTTTATATGCATAAATTATCTTGTGCCCACATTCTCTTTCATAGATTTCAATAGGTTTTTCGAGAAACGGATAATTAACAAGACTTTTCTTTATATTTTTCATTGCTAACCTCTTTTTACCTAGTGTAGTAATATAATTCTTACCTTCTACTTTATTACCAACTATTAAATAACTCTTTACATTTTATCAGATTTTTAACAATTTTCATAATTTTACGCAATTTTTTTTTTGTCGGTTTTTTAAAAAAACATACAATACATGTAGAAGGAAGTATCAATGGCAATAAATCCTGTTTCATTCGGGTCATTAATGGTTTTTACACTAAAAAATGAAAAACCAAGTGTAGGTATCCCAACCTTAATGGATCTTACTTTTGACGCAAATGACACTTTGAAGCAAAAATACAAACTAAAAACTGGTTATTCTCACCCTGGAGTTGTTGACGGAACAGTTCACAATGCATATAAAAATGTTGCTCGTCGCCTTGATAAACAATACAAAAGAGAACTTGATAAACATCCAGAACAAGTTAATTTAACTGAAGTTGAAGTATCTGTTAGCCCCAAAAAAGAAGAAAATCAAAAACGTTACTTCCTAACTGCATCTAATCGTGAAGAAGAACTGGCACTATTTAAAATTTTAAGCAAAACGAATAAATATTACGTAGCAAAATTTAGTTAGTATAAAAATAATCTTTAAAACCCTTTTTCAAAGACTCAATGACATCTCCTCTTGTAATTTTATCATTGAGTTCTTTTATTGTTGTAATGCTACTATAGTCAGTTTCTTCATTAAATATATTTTTAATTGCATCATGATTTAAATTGAATAATATAGACCCATGTTGAAGCAAATAATTTTGCTTACGAAATTGAGCAGAACCGATTAATTTTTTATCATCAACACATAAATCAGCACCTGTAGTTAAAGACATACAATAATCAAAAGAAGTATTAACTTTCTTTTTTCCTCCAATTTCAAGGTTTATATCAAGATTTTTAAATCCCATAATAATTGCGGAAGAAATTTCCTTATAAGAAGCAATTATACTTTCTCCACCTTTAAGAAAGATAGTTGGGCAAACAAAAGAATATGTAACTTCATCATCGTGCAAAATTCCTCTGCCCCCAGTTATTCTTTTTACAATATCAATATTGTTGCTTTTGCAATAATCTACATTAATTCCATCATAATTTTGGTTTCTCCCTAAAGAAACACACTTAGGGGACCAAGCATAAAATCTTATTATAGGTTCTTTTATATTATTTTTAATTGCAGACTCCAAAATTTCAGAATCCACATCCATATTTATTTTCCCAGTATTTACTTGATATTCAACAAATTCAATCATAAGAGGATTATACAATAAATTTATATTAATGTATAATGTCGATATGAATGACAAAATCATAGTAAGAAAAGCAAATCAACACAATTTAAAAAATATAAACATTGAACTCCCTAAAAATGAATTAATTGTTTTTACAGGAATTTCTGGTTCAGGAAAAAGTTCTCTTGCCTTTGACACAATATTTGCTGAAGGACAAAGACGATATGTCGAAAGCCTTTCAAACTATGCAAGACAGTTTTTAGGACAACTTGATAAACCGGATGTTGAGAGCATAGAAGGCTTATCACCAGCCATATCTATCGACCAAAAATCAACCAGCAACAATCCTCGTTCAACCGTTGGAACAGTTACAGAGATATATGACTACTTAAGACTTTTATTCGCAAGAATAGGAACACCTCATTGTCCGGAATGTGGCAGTGAAATTGCACCTCAATCTATTGATGAGATTGTAGATAAAATATACACTTTGCCTGAAGGTACAAAAATTCAACTTTTATCACCAATTGTACGAGGGAAAAAAGGGGAGTTTATTAACTTAATTGAAGAATTAAAACAAGAAGGTTTTATAAGAGTTCGAGTAGATGGGAAAATATACAACCTAGATGAAGAAGAAATAGAACTTACAAAAACACAAAAACATACAATTGAAGTAGTCGTAGATAGACTAATTGTAAGAGAAAGCGCAAAAGCAAGGCTAACTGACAGCGCTCAAATTGCATTACAAAAGTCAGATGGACTTTTAATTGTAGATGTAATTGGTGGCAATGAAATGATATTTTCCGAAAAACTTGCTTGCCCAAATTGCAATTTAAGTTTTGAAGAACTTGCGCCAAGAATATTTAGTTTTAACAATCCTTATGGCGCATGCCCGACTTGTGGTGGATTAGGCGCACATTATGAACCTGATGCTGATTTAATTGTTCCAGACAGAACTAAATCAATAAGGAATGGAGCAATATATCCTTGGGCGAAAACAGGAAATCCGTATTATTTAGATGTTTTATCATCTGTTGCACTGCATTTTGGAATAGATATGGATGTACCATTTGATGATTTACCAGAAAAACATCAAAATATAATTTTATATGGGAGTGGCAGAGAAAGTGTTGCATTAAGATACAAAGAATTTGGCGGAACGAGGTATGTAACTAGAAAAATGCCTTTTATGGGTGTTATACCATATTTTATGAACAAATATAATGAGTCAAATTCTGACGAAATCAGGGAACAAATTCAAGATTATATGTCGCAAATCCCTTGTAGTGATTGTTTAGGAGCAAGACTCAAACCATTTTCTTTAGCCGTTACAGTTGGAGGCAAAAACATCTATGAAGTTACTAAATTATCTATAAAAGACGCTTATAAATTCTTTTCAGATTTATATCTCGAACTAGATGATTATAAACTAACAATCGCAAAACAAATTTTAGAAGAAATAAGAGCCAGACTTAAATTTATGCTAGATGTGGGGTTAAGTTATCTTGACTTAGCGAGAATGTCTGCAACATTATCTGGGGGTGAAGCTCAGAGAATAAGACTTGCCACTCAAATTGGAAGCGGTCTTTCAGGAGTTTTATATGTTCTTGATGAACCATCAATTGGGTTACATCAATATAATAACGATATGTTAATTAAAACGCTGATAAGACTAAGAAATTTAGGAAATACTTTGATTGTCGTTGAACACGATGAAGATACAATAAGAAACGCTGACCATATAGTTGATATTGGACCTTATGCAGGTATAAATGGTGGAAAAATAATTGCTCAAGGTTCTATCGAAGACATAATAAAAGCAAAAAAATCTATAACTGGACAATATTTAAGTGGTGAAAAATCGATTCCAATCCCAACAAAAAGAAGAGAGGGTAATGGTTGTTACCTTGAAGTAAAAAATGCAAGAAAAAACAATTTAAAGAATATTGATGTAACAATTCCTTTGGGAAAAGTTGTCGCAATAACAGGTATATCTGGGAGTGGAAAATCAACATTAATGAATGATTTGATTTATCAATTTGCACTTCACAAATTAAATGCAAATAAACCAAAACCTCAAGGAATTGACAACATTTTAGGATTTGAAAACATTGATAAAGTTATATGCATAGACCAATCACCAATAGGTAGAACTCCAAGATCAAATCCAGCAACATATACAGATGTTTTTACTCACATAAGAGAGTTATTTGCAAAAACACCAGAAGCAAAAGTGAGAGGATATTCTCAAGGAAGATTCAGCTTTAATGTAAAAGGTGGAAGATGCGAAGCTTGTAAAGGTGATGGTCTAACAAAAATTGAAATGAATTTTCTCTCTGATGTATATATAAAATGCAATGTTTGCAAAGGGCAAAGATACAATAGAGAAACTCTTGAAGTAAAATACAAAGGGAAAAACATTTCAGAAGTATTAGAAATGAGTATTTCTGAAGCAGTTGATTTCTTTGAAAATATTCCAAAAATCAAATCAAGGCTTCAAACTTTAAAAGATGTTGGTCTGGGTTATATGAAACTTGGGCAAAGTTCAACAACATTATCTGGGGGCGAAGCTCAGAGAATTAAACTTGCATCAGAACTAAATAAACGTGCGACAGGAAAAACCTTATACTTGCTTGATGAACCAACTGTTGGCTTACATTGGTATGATTTGGACAAACTAATAAAAATTATCAATAAATTAGCAGATAATGGAAATACCATTTTAATTATTGAACACAATCTTGACCTAATTAAAACAGCAGACCATATAATAGACCTTGGACCTCAAGGTGGAGATGACGGAGGAGAAATTATTGCACAAGGAAGCCCCGAAGAAGTTGCAAAATGCAAAAAATCTTATACGGGGCAATACCTAAAAAAATACTTTAATATTTAAACGTTTTGTTTTTTACTTGCAATTGAATCTCTGATTTTATCAATTACAGCACCAAGCGCAAGACCAATCATTGCACCACCAATAACAATGCCCCCAATCAGACCTGCTCTTTTGGCGATTTGTGCTTTTTCTTTTAAGAAAATAATGCCTTGTTTTCCTGTTTTTGTATCTTGTTTTAAATATGATTGGAAAACATCTTTATATGTACCAGTCATTTGAGGACAAACTTTTTGAATTTTATCAAGACGTGGTCTAACATATTCTAATATCTTATTTGCATCATGAACATTATATGCGAAACCAGCCGCAGCACCTAATCCTGCACCCATATATTTCCCTGAATTGTTTTTGTGACTATCATTTACTGCTACACATTGTATACTCATACTAAAATTCCTTTTCTTGCACACATTAAAACACATAAAACAATAAAATTGTTATTACAAAGAAATTTATTAAAAATTCTTAATAAAAAAGGAGAGCCTTGTATAAGGCTCTCCTTATATGCTTTCAAGCTTATGCTTTTTTGATGTCTCTAACACTTAATGCAATTCTGTGTTCTTGAGGAGTAAATTTTTTAATTAAAACTTCAACTTCATCACCAACATTATAAACATTAAATGGATTTACATTTTCGCCTTCCATTTCAGCAGAAGGTAACAATGCTTCAACACCAGGATAAATGTTAATGAAAGCACCGAAAGAAGTTACTTTATTAACAACACCTTTAATAACTTGTCCTTCTTGGAATTCATTTTCAATAGATTCCCAAGGGTTATCCCCCATTCTCTTTAAACTTAAACTAATACGTTTCATATCAGTATCAATTTTTAAGATTTTAACTTCAATTTCTTGACCTAAAGAAATAACATCTGATGGATGTTTAATTCTTTGCCAAGAAATTTCAGAGATAGGAAGAAGTCCATCAACTCCATTGATATCAATAAATGCACCAAAATCTGCGATTCTAACAACTTCACCTTTAACTACTGAACCGATTTCTAAGTTTGAAATAATTTCATCAACAACTTGTTCTCTTTGTTCAGCAACTGCTTGTCTTTGAGATAAAATCAATTTGTTTTTCTTAGCATCTGCTTCAAGAACTTTAACTTCAATTTCTTGACCAATTAAACCATCAAAAGGAGCGCCTGTTCTTAATTGACTTGCAGGAACAAATCCTCTTAAGTCAGAAACTTCAACGATTACACCACCTCTAACAATTAAAGCAACTTTTGCATTAACTGTTTCGTTGTTGTATTTAGCATTTTGAAGTTCTTGCCAAGCTTTTGCACAAGATAATTTCTTTAATGACAATAAAATTCTTCCATTTTCATCGTCACCTTCTTCTTTCAAAATGTAAAATTCTTTTACATCGTTAATTGTAAGTTCTTCAGAAATATCTTTATCAGCATTGTTAGAAATTTCTCTATTTGGTAGAAATGCTTCTGTTTTTGCACCGATATCAACTAGGAAACCATCTGTTTCACGTTTTATAACGATACCTTTAACTACGTCTGCCACAGAAAATTTATAGTTGTAACTTTCTTCGAGCAATCTGACGAATTCGTCTTGTTCATTTGTTGTTCTTGTCATTTTATTTGTCCTTTCTTAATATTTTTCAAGTTCTGTAATTACATTCTTTATTATGTCATCAGGAGTTGAAGCACCTGCTGTAACTCCAATGTTTAAGGATTTTTCAACCAATTCTTTATAATTTTTCAAATCTTCTGATGTTTCAATATGGATAGTGTCTGTAATATTTTTAAGGATTTCAGCCAAATGAGTTGTATTTGCGCTTTTCTTGCTACCTACAACAATCATTAAATCAGAATTTTTAGCCAATTCTCTGGCTTCCTCTTGTCTTTTTGATGTTGATTTACAAATTGTATTAAAAACTTTTAATTCAGAAGCAATTGGAACTAAATAACTAATAACTTCTTGGAGAAAATCCAATTTTTGAGTTGTTTGAATAACGACACCAACTCTTTTGTGACGAATAACTTCTTCATCCATTTTTTTTAAAGTTTCAACATCAGGAACAACGAACACTTTATCTGAATGCAATCTAGCATTTGCATCAATTGCAATAACTTCTGGGTGCTCAGGTTTGCCTAATATAAATACCAAAAAGCCTTCTTCAGCCAATTGAATTGCTTTTTGTTGTACTTTTTTAACATCAAGACAAGTCAAATCAACAACTTCAAAACCTTTTGACATCATTTCATCAATTTTTTCAGGAGGCATACCATGACTTCTTACAACACATATACCATCTTCATTATCAGGAAGAGTTTCAACTGTCATAATACCAAGTTCTTCAAGTTCTTTTATAACATGAGAATTATGTATAAGTTCACCTAAAACCCATACTTTTTTCGAGTCATTCTCAAGTTTAACTCTCTTTGTTGTTTCGACTGCGCGTTTAACTCCGTAACAAAAACCTGCGCTTTGAGCCAATCTTATATTTTTCTTCAGTGTCTTGGTCTTCCATTCGTTGAACTAGCAGAAAAATTAATTTCCACAGTAATTTACTTATAACATAGAAATATTTTCATTTCAAATCTTTAATTTTAAAAAATAAATTTATATGTAAATTTTTTTTAACATACTCAAATTTTAAGCAATTTTCCACATTCAAAAAACTTTAAGCAACATACAAGTAAGGTATAATAATGCAAATTAATCAATTTGACGACAAACAATATAAAGTTTCATGTGGAAGAAGAATTAATTCCATAAAAAGTTCTACCGTTGATTCTTTGTTCAATTCAACAACTGCTAGTCAATTTTTATCAACTACTGCCTCAACAACTGCTAGCAAATGCTTTTCAACAACCGCATCTACGACAGCTTCAACTACTGCTAGTAAGATTTTTTCTACCACAGCATCCACGACAGCATCTAAAATGTTCGAATTAAATAAATCAAAAACAAATTTCAATACTAACAAAATATTGGTAATAATTACTAAAGTATTAGGCTTGTACTTATTTGGGAAAGCTGCTGCAAATTCGCTAGTTAAATTAGTCCCATCAATCGGTAAAATTACGAACATTAAAGAACTTATGGGCACTCTTTGTTCATTTAGCATTTTGTCAAGTCCAACTATATATAAAACCCCAGAATTTAGAAAAATGACAACTACAGAAATCAAAGATAGAGTTGGTAGCTTTTTTGATAAAGAATGCCAAAATAACAACATAAACGCAGACTCAAGACCAATATTAGAAATAGAAACGTATGGAGCAATATACAGAAAAGATAAAGATAAAGAAGAAATAATAGAAAAACCATCAGATTATAAAAGTCTTCCAGCAAATACCTATGGGCAATATGATTCTGAACTCCATACAATAAAAATCAATGCCGATAACTGTAGCGACATTTCAGTTGTTGAATCAAAAATAAGGCATGAACTACATCATGCAAAAGAAGCAATTATTAGAAATGCCCTACCCCAAGAAGAAAGAAATAATATTGTAAAATCAGTATTACTTGAAAACATTAAAAAAGGTGACAACGATAAAATCATCTATTCATATACTGATGCTTCTAATTATAAAATGATTAAAACACCAATTACTGGATATAAAACAAGAAAACATATCGTAGATTTTGCACAAAAACATTTGTTTACTGAAAATGAAACTCTGGCAAAGAAACTAAACAAATATTATCAGCTGAAATACGAAACAAGTTTCTTTTGTATGTCAACAAGACAAATTTTAGAACTTAATAAGTTAAAAAAAGAATTGTCTGCTTTTCTAAGTGATTTTAATAAGATGACAAGCAATACCTCTGTTAAAGAAAAAATAGGCAAAAGAGCAAAAGAAAAAGCATTATTTTCTTATATGATTTCACTTGAAAATCGTTATCAATATTTTAGAAAACAAGAACAAAACAAGACAAATTACGAACTAAATGAAATAGATAAACTTACCATCAAAAACTCTATTGCATCAAATATCGAAGCAGTAGAAGGTAACTATGCACTAAATGAAGAGAATGAAAAAAATAAATCAAAAAAATTTATTTCTCCATCTAAAATGTTATTGAGTGAATCATACAATAATTATCAATACAGCACAGAAGAATTTGAAGCAAAACAAAAAGAAATTGATTTACTAATTGAAAGAAACAAAGAGAATAGAGATGGAACAGATACAGATAACGATGCTTTAAATGCGTTAGAAATTCAAAAGGAAATAAATAAACTTTTATTTGAACAATATAGAACAAAGCAAATTTACAGAAAAAATCCTACAAAAGAAAATCGTATTGAAAAATACAAAGCTAAAAGTAAACTTAACCGTAAATTAATAAAATTATGTTTTGAAAATATTTATAGAAATAGAAACTAACTTTTGTTCATTGTTTGGAGTATACTGATGGAGAAAGAGGGCGCAAAATGTATAATCCAAAATCAGCAAAAGCAGAAGAATTTATAAACAATCAAGAAATTCTTGATTCCATTAAGTATGTAGAATCAAATAAAAACAATATTGAACTGATTAATAAAATAATTGAAAAAGCAAGAGAAAAAAAAGGCTTATCTCACCGAGAAGCAGCTGTTTTATTAATGTGTAATAACGAAGAAAAAAACAATGAAATTTTTGAACTTGCGAAAAATATAAAAGAAGATTTTTACGGTAATAGAATTGTTCTTTTTGCACCATTATACCTTTCTAACTACTGCATAAATGGTTGTGTTTATTGCCCTTACCATGCGCAAAACAAACATATTCCACGGAAGAAAATGACCCAAGAAGAAATAAAAAAAGAAGTTATCGCACTTCAAGATATGGGACATAAACGATTAGCAATAGAATCAGGTGAAGATCCTATAAACAATCCTATTGAATATATATTAGAATCAATTAAAACAATTTATTCTATAAAACATAAAAATGGTGATATCAGACGTGTAAACGTCAATATTGCGGCAACGACTGTCGAAAACTATAAAAAATTGCATGAAGCAGGCATCGGAACATACATATTATTCCAAGAAACATACAATAAGGAAAAATATGAAAGACTTCATCCGACAGGTCCAAAACACAACTATAATTATCATACAGAAGCAATGGATAGAGCAATGCAAGCAGGCATTGACGATGTTGGACTTGGTGTTCTTTTTGGATTAGAAAACTATTTATATGAATTTATTGGAATATTAATGCACGCAGAGCATTTAGAAGCTGTTTTTGGCGTTGGACCTCATACAATTAGCGTTCCTCGAATAAGAAAAGCGGACGACATTGACCCATCAAGTTTTGAAAATGGTATAGATGATGAAACCTTTAAAAAAATAGTTGCTGTTATTAGAATTGCGGTTCCATACACTGGAATGATTGTTTCAACTCGTGAGAACAAAGACGTTAGAAAAGAAGTTCTTGCTCTTGGTGTTTCACAAATATCTGGTGGTTCAAAGACCAGTGTAGGTGGCTATTACAAACCAGAGGCAGAAGACGAAGATTCAAGACAATTTGAAGTCAACGACAATAGAACTCTTGACGAAATAGTGAATTGGCTTATGGAATTAGGCTACTTGCCAAGTTTCTGTACTGCTTGTTATAGAAGCGGAAGAACAGGTGAAAGATTTATGTCTATTTGCAAAGAGCAACAAATACATAACTTCTGTCAACCAAATGCGATTATGACATTAAAAGAATATCTTGAAGATTATGCTTCAGAACAAACAAAACAAATAGGTAATAAAGCAATTGAAAAAGAATTGAAGAAATTACCAGAAAATTCTCAAAAGGAAATTGTATTGTCTAATCTAGAAAAAATACACGAAGGCTCACGCAATTTCACATTCTAATTGCACTTTTTTGCAATTACAGCTAGAATTAAATACGATTGGAGAAAATATGAGTAAAGATAAAATAATAGTAACAATTTCAGGAAAAGATGGCATTGGAATTGTTGCAGAAATAGCAACTGTACTTGCTAAATACGAAGTTAATATTGAAGATATCAAACAAACAATTATGCAAGGCTGTTTCATGATGTTCCTTTTAGGAGATATAAGTAAATCAAAATACTCATTTAAGGACATAAAAGAAGCATTAACTGAATCTGGACATAAACTTGGAATGGAAATTTGGATTCAGAAAAAAGAAATTTTTGATAACATGCACACAATTTAAGGGTTTAATATGTCATTTTTTAATGAAAAATCAATAATTGAAACAATAAACATGATAAAAGTCCACAATTTGGACATTAGAACAGTAACTTTGGCATTAAGCCTTAGAGATTGTTGCGGTGAAAATGTAAGAGAAGTTGGAGATAAAATTTACAACAAAATTACTAGATACGCAAAAAACTTGTATAATTACGCTTCTGAATTAGAAGAAGAATATTCTATTCCTATTATTAATAAGAGAATTGCGGTTACTCCAATATCTATAATAGGTGAGTCATGCAAAGATTATGATTATGTTTATTTAGCAAAAGTATTGGATGAAGCTGCTAAAGAAGTTAACGTTAATTTTATCGGTGGTTTTTCTGCATTAGTAGAAAAGGGGTGCACAAGAGGTGATGAGGCATTAATAGAAAGCATTCCAGAAGCACTAAAACAAACCAAAAGGGTGTGTTCTTCTATCAATTTAGCTTCAACAAAAGCCGGCATAAATATGGATGCGGTCAAAAAGATGGGCTCTATTATTAAAAAAGCGGCATATTTAACAAAAGACCAAGATGGGATAGGTGCAGCAAAACTTGTATGTTTCTGTAATGTTCCTGGAGATAATCCATTTATGGCTGGTGCTTTCCATGGTTATGGCGAAAGTGAATGCGTATTAAACATTGGAGTATCAGGACCTGGTGTTGTACGCGCTGCAGTGGAACATCTTCCCCAAAATGCTGATTTTGGAGAACTCGCTAATAAAATAAAACAAATCGCATTCAAAATAACATCAACAGGAGAGTTAATCGGCAGAAGAATGGCTGAAAAAATGAATATTCCATTTGGGATTATTGATTTATCATTAGCACCGACACCAGCAATAGGCGATTCTGTTGCCGGTATTTTCCAAGCAATGGGTCTTGAACACGCAGGCGCACATGGCACAACTGCTGCACTTGCAATGCTTAACGATGCCGTTAAAAAGGGTGGCATTATGGCAAGTTCTTATGTTGGCGGACTTTCTGGTGCATTTATTCCTGTTTCGGAAGATGCTGGGATGATTGAAGCAGCACAAAAAGGTGTTTTAACTTTTGATAAACTTGAAGCAATGACATGCGTATGCTCTGTTGGGTTAGATATGATTGCCATTCCTGGGGATACGCCTGATAGTACAATTTCTGGGATGATTGCTGATGAAATGGCTATTGGTATGATTAACAAAAAGACTACTGCTGTTAGAATTATTCCTGTTCCAGACAAAAAAGTTGGCGACAAAGCGGTTTATGGTGGATTACTAGGTGAAGCTCCAATTATGAATGTTAATCCTTTATCATCAGAAACATTTATAAATAGAGGCGGAAGAATCCCAGCACCTATACATAGCCTTAACAACTAGGAGAATATTTTGTTTTATCAGGGCTTAAAAAATTATTTTATTTTTAATCACTTATACAAAAAAGGTATTATGTATGAAAATTTAGCAGAATATAAGAATGCACTGCATTTCTTTTTTCTTGCACTTTCAATGAAACCAGAATCTTTAAAATGCTATAAAGCAATTGCAAGAACAACAAGAAAAAATCTTCAACTTTTTTATTCTATTGATTTCTACTCTAAAGCAATTGAGCAATTCCCAAGAAATCATGAATTATACGCAATGAGAGCCGATGTTTATCGAAAAACAAGGGGATATACGGAAGCAATTGATAACTATAATAGGGCAATACAATTAGATTACTCAAACATTGAATATTATAAAATGCGTGCTCAAATCAAATATTATATAGATGATTTACAAGGCGCAATTAACGATTTAACAACAGCAATTTCTTGGAAGCCAAAAGATTATAAACTGTATGAGCAGAGAGCATTCTATAAATTCCAAAATAAAAAATATCAAAGCGCTATTGGTGATTATACAGAAGCATTAAAAATCAATAAAAACTCAAAACACGCTAAATTTATGTTAGAAGCGATTCAACAACTTGAAGAAAATTGAAATAATTAATTTAGAACAAAAAACCTAGCCCAATGTCGCTTTCTTTAATTTATCTTTTCAATAATAATGCATTAAATTGTTTTTAAAAACAAAAAACAATTCCGTTGTATTTCGAAAGGAGTTAAACTATGCGTTTTTTAATTAAAAAGACACCAGACAACTTTATAAGAACAGTAAATGATGAAATTAGTTCTTTATTAAATAGACACTTTGATAGTTATTTCCCAGAGGCGGCATATTGGGAAGAAATGGAAAAATTTTCTATGCCCGTAGAAATAGTAGATAAAGGCAAAGAATTCGTGTTAAAAGCAGAAATTCCAGGAGTAAAAAAAGAAGACCTCGATATTGATATAGATAAAAACTGTATTTGCATTAATGCAAAAAAAGAAGAAAAAAAACAAGAAGAAAATGAAAAAAGTTCATATAAAAAGACAGAGTTTAGATATGGCGAATTTTCTAGAAGAATTTATTTCCCAGATGAAATAGACATAGAAAAAACTGAAGCAAAACTAGAACACGGCATTCTTGAAATTATAGTTCCTAAGCATGAACCAGAAAAAGAAACAAAGAAAAAATTAACCGTAAACTAATAAAAAAGACACCTTTTAAGGTGTCTTTATAACTGGGAGGAAACGAATAATAAATTTATTTAGAACAATTTTTTAGGATAATTATAAAAATAAGCAAAATCTGTTTGTTTTCTAATAAATTCCTTTGCTTCTAATTTATCTCGTGCATAAATAGTTTCGCCACATCTGTGTCCACTTTTAGTGCGATATTCACAATAGAATTGATACATAGCCATTTTGAATATCCTTAATTTTTTCTACATTTTTATGATAAAAGACAATTATGCCAAAAACGGACGTATAAAAAAATAAAACCAGCATGACAAATAAATCAAACTTTTTAACACAAAATAAAAGAGGCCATAACCTCTACAGTTATTGCCTCTTTTATGGTGGGCCATCCTGGACTCGAACCAGGGACCTCTCGCTTATCAGGCGAACGCTCTAGCCACCTGAGCTAATAGCCCTTACAATTTATATACTCACACAAACAAACTTAAAAAGCAAGCACTAATCTTCTTTTAATGGACGTAATAAAATTATTGAATTTAAATTCAATTGTAAGAAATCGTGAGACTCTGCTTTTCTATTTGGGAACTCTCTATGTACCAATTCACAGTTTTTAATAGCAACAAATCTTTTTGCACCATTCAATATATCAGAAAGTACTCTGTTTTTTCTTCCAGTTTTTGGCATAAAAACACTGCCTTTTATCTGGTAATCTTTTGTTATAACCAAAACTCTTTCTGACCAGATACCTGTTATAAAACTATTATTTTCTTCAAAATTATTTTCTTCTTCGTACATACACTAGTACCTTTCTGCTGATGAATGTCCCTTATGAAACTGAATAAGACTGGAATAATGGTAAGTACAAGGACAATGCCAAGAAACATACAATTACACCAATAAATATCAATAAGACCGGTTCAACTAACTTACCAAGAGTATCAATAATCAAATCCAATTGTTGGTCGATATACATAACACTCTGAGTCATCAATTCACCAAGTCTACCTGATTGTTCCCCCGTTGACACCATGAATAATATCATTTTAGGGAACAAATTAGACGCCTTCAATGCCTCCGAGAGATGTGCCCCTGACTGCATCTTCTTAATAGATATGTTTATTGCGTCATTCATAACACTATTAGAAAGTGTCGTTTTTGAAAGATATAAACATTCTAAGATTGGAATACCTGCATCATATGCAATTTGTAATACTGTCATAAAATTCGAGAAAGCAGCTGCTTTAACTAAATCTGCAATCAAAGGAATTTGCAATAGTAATTCATCAATTTTTCTTCTTGATGGTGGCCATCTTAATAAATAAATACCAGAAATAATCATTGCTGCTATTGCAAGCGGAATTACCATCCATTTATCTTTTAAAAACTCACCTGAATCTATACAAAATTGTGTAATAGCAGGTAATTTTTTACCTTGTTGATCAAACATGTCTTTAAATGCAGGAAATACAAACATTAACATAACTAGTACTACCGCAATCGCCAAAAGAACAACGAAAGCAGGATATGTTAACGCTGAAATAACTTTCCCTTTAATATTACCTTGTTTTTGTAACAAAGAAATTAAACGTTCAAAAGTTTTGTCAATTTCCCCAGAATCTTCACCGGCTTTTGCAAGACCAATATATACATGTCCAAATACATCAGGATATTTTGAAATCGTATCAGACAATGTATAACCAGCAATAATTTGCTTCTTTATTTCTTGCGCCATCATTCTTACCGCTCTTGAAGCAGCGTCTTTTTCAATAAATATTAAACTTTCAATAATAGGAAGACCAGCTTTATTTAAAGTAAGAAATGTTTGCGTAAAGTCTATTTTTTCTTTCAAAGAAAGACTGATATTGCCTGCTGTTTTACCAAATCCATCAGTAGATTCAGTAACAGAAAGACACTTGTAACCCATGTTCTTTACACGAACGCGAACTTCCATTTGAGTTTTCGCTTCGATTCTACCTTTTACACGTGCACCGTTCCATTTCTCGGCTTCATATTCGTACTTAGTCATAATCTTTTAGCCTCACTCTTTTACTGGTCCTAATACACGTAAGAATTCTGTTATAGTTGTTCTTCCTTCAACGATATGTTGTAAACAAGCCTGATGAAGTGTTTTCATACCAGCGCCAATCGCTGCTTCTTCAATTTGAATATCATGTGCACCTTGTGCAATTAATTTACGAATTTCTTTTGTAATAGGCATAATTTCATATACACCCATACGACCAGTAAAACCTTCAAAATTACACTTTTCACAACCATTTGGCTTATATACTGGAGTTTTCATAAATGCTTGGATTTCTTTTTCGCCACCAGCGATAACAAGTTCTGCTTCTTCTCTTGTTGGGAAGTATTGAACTCTACAGTGTGGACAAAGCCCTCTTACAAGACGTTGAGCAATAATACCAACAAGTGTTGAAGATACCAAATAATCCTTTGCACCCATATCAATTAACCTTGTAATTGTTGATGCTGCAGAGTTTGTGTGAAGTGTAGATAACACAAGGTGACCTGTTAACGCTGCCGAAATTGCAGTTTCCAAAGTCTCAATATCACGAATTTCACCGACTAGAATAACATCAGGGTCTTGTCTTAATATCGCACGCATACAAGATGCAAATGTAATACCTGCTTTTGCATTAATTTGAGATTGGTTAATACCATCAATCTTAATTTCTATAGGATCTTCGATTGTAGTAATATTAATTTTCTCATCATTAATCGCTTTTAACAATGTATACAATGTTGTTGTTTTACCGGAACCGGTAGGACCTGTTGTTAATATAATTCCGTTTGGTACACTTTCCATTTTTTTAATCAGTTCAGTTTCTGCTTTAGAAGCTCCAACAAGAACCATCTCATCCTTTGATGAAGCCATTGAAACTGCAGGGGCAAGAATTCTTATTACCATCTTTTCTTGCTCACCAACAGGAAGTGTATTTATTCTGAAGTCGTAATCATTTTCTTTATATGTTATTGAGAACGAACCATCTTGCGGTCTTCTATGTTCTGCAATATTCATTTTTGATATTACTTTTAAACGAGTTAAAATAGCAGACTCAGTTTTTGCTGGCAATTTTAACACTTCACGCAAAATACCATCTTTTCTGTATCTTACAGAATAACCATTTAATCTAGGCTCAATATGAATATCACTCGCTTTCATATCAATACCATCAGAAATGATTTTATTTACAAACTTTACGACTATGTTTGAATCATCTTTTAATTCTTTTTGAGCCTGTTCAAATAATGTTTCTTCCCTATCAAAAGAAAGTGATTGTTTTTCGATTTTTTTAAGAATTTTATTCGTTGCTTTTTTCTGTTCATTAAACAGATTTTGCATACACATTGAAAATTCATAATGTGTAATAATCAAAATACTAGGTTTTAACCCTGTCAAGAAAATTATATCATTTATAACTTTCTTATCATGTGGGTTTACCATGGCAACAACTAAAACTTTATCATCAAAACTTATAGGAAGAACCTTATTTAACTTGATAAAGTCATCAGGCAACATACCAAGTACTTCGTCTGACACTTTTAATTGTTCTGCTGTAACAGCATCATAACCTTGTTGTAAAGACAACGCCTGTTTTAATTCTTCAATGGTAATAATACCTTGTTTTACAAGCATTGTACCCAATGGAACTTTTTGTTTTTTTGCTTCAACAAGAGCACCAAAAATTTGTTCCTGAGTCGCAATACCCATTTGAACCAAAATTTGTCCAATTTCTATCGCATAAAATTTTTGGCTAGAAGGAGCATCTGATGCTTTCTCCTCTATTAAGTCTTCTCTCTCTTTCCTATATTCATCATCTTCTTCATCTTCAATCGGTACAATTTCCGCCATGTCGCCGTCATCATATTTTAATTGAATTTCAGAAGTTTCATCATCATCAATATTTGTTAAAGAATGATACTCTTCAAGACTTTCTTGAACATACGAAACAATTTCATTAAATTCTTCATCTTCACAAACTTTAAATGTGATTTTACTTGTACATAACTTATTTTGTATTGCTGCTTTTGCAATACTTTGATCAGTTGCCGCTGTAACAACAACATATACAACTCCCTTTACTAAACAAACAGGTATATATGAATTTGTTGTAAGTTCAGTTATATCAAAATCTTCTAATATAGAAAAATCAATTACTGTTTTTAGTTTTTCTAAAACTGGGCTTGTCATTTAAAGTACTTTCTATACCTCGTCATATACATCTTCTGTGTCTTTAATAATTCTTGGAGTAAGAATAAATAACAACTCAGATTTTTTCATTGTTTTACTTTGGCTTCTAAAGAAGAATCCTAAAATAGGAATATCACCAAGAATTGGTATTTTACCCGAGTTATTTACTTGTTCTTCTTGCAATAAACCACCAATTAAAAGAGTTTCTTCATCTTTTATTCTTACGTTAGACAATTCTAAATTATGTCTTTGAAGAAGAGTTGCAGCAATATATGGTTCTCCCATATACTTATCCATTACTGTTTGATAAACAGAAGCATATTCAGGTTTCATAGATAAAGATACATATCCGTCAGGACTGATAAATGGTAAAATTTCAACTTTTATACCATTATCTTCTTCAACATTGTACGTTTTTTGTACTGAAGTATTACTCATTGTGCCAACTGATTGGTTTTGCAATATTTGAACAGTTGTAGATTCAATATAATCTTGAGTTAAATCAATTATTGATTTTTTACCATTTGTCAAAACAATCTTTGGATTTGCCAGCATTCTTGCTTTTTTATTTTCGATTAACAATTTTATTGTTTGCGTCAATGTTTTTGCACCATTGCCTTGGCTTGGTCCGTGCCAATTATAAGGTCCAATATTTGTACCAGTACCATCAAATCCAACAGTTACGTGTTTGCCTTCATAGTTCCAAGTATTATTGAATGTTTTTGAACCTTCTTCTGTTAATGAAACTATTGTTATTTCCAGATATGCTTGTGGTTGTTTTCTGTCATTTTCAACAATAAACTCATTAACCATTTCAATTTGTTGTTCACTACCACCAATCATTGTTATAGTTCCAAGTTCTGGTTGAACATAAATTGTTACACTAGGTTTTGCTTGGAAAGAATCAATATTTGATGTTTTTACACCAGTAGATAATGTACAAGCAATTGTTCCACCACCCAATGCACCTTCCATTGCCTGATTTAAGCCACCTTGCATTTTGAAATTTGCACTAAGTTGAGAATTATATGTACCACCACCAGCACCACTTCTAGATGTAGATCCAGTAAATGGCAATTGAAAAATAGTTTCACAAATCATTTTTGCCATTTCAAATGGAGTAGTATGGTTAACTCTATATGTTGTTGTTGCAGGTTTTCTATCAAATCTATCAACGATTTTCTTTGCTAAAATATAATCATTTTCTGTACCAAAAATTAAAAGCTCATTCTTATCAGCATTTGTTGTAACTATTGGACCAAAAGTAATTCCAGGAGCATTTAAAGAAAATACATTTGTATTTAAGAAGTTTGCGATATATGCAGCATCAATATATTTTACTGGCAATATTGTGATATTATCTTTTGTTAAATTAAGTTTTTCTGCATCACTTGTTCCAACAACAAGCATTGTTTTATCTTTAATAACGTATGTAAGGTTACACATTTTCATAACAATTTTAAATGCATCTTCAAGTGTAACATCAACCAAATCTAGAGTTATTGTTCCTGTAGCAGAATCGTGGAATACAATATTCAAACCAGCCTTATCTGCAAACATTCTTAATACCTGTTGAACATCAGTCTTTCTTAAACTTAAATTAATCATTTGACCGTGGTCATCAAAATTAACATCCCCCTCCAATCTAATTTTATTTGGAAGAGAATAATCTGCTCTTATATCTGCTGCATTAAGATCATAAGTTTGAGGAGCAGCACTTACAACACTTGTTGCAAGCAAGGATACACATCCTGTTATCAATAATAGTTTTGAAATATTTCTTAAACTTTTTCTCATAATATATTATTCAACTCCTCTAGTTATATTTGTATCATCTTCCTTATATCTTCCTGCAAATTTTTTCTCCAAATTTGCAACAGCAGGGCGAGATTCAACCATACCTTTTACAAATAAGGCACCAACTGAAGCAACATAACTGTTGTTTTTATAATTAATTTGCACCTTATCTCTTGTTATTGTCTGTATTTTGTAACCAGACATAACATCTCCAGCTTTTACAAATGTGTCAACCCCATTCAAGTTTACAATCGCAGAAGGACTTTCTTCATCATATAAAATACCAGAAACTTGTGTTTGTAATAATTTTGTTAAATTTTCATCAGGAACAGACGAAGATGGCGGTTCAACAATTTCAAAATCAGTGTTATTCAAACTACCATATGTCTTTGCTATTTCTGCTTCAGCCTCAAAAACTGGGGGTTTAAAAGGATTAAGCCTAGCAACTTTATCATAAGAAACAATAATATCATTATTTTCATTTGCAACAGCAGGATCAATTGGCGTTTCTGCTTGAGCAAATAAATCATTATTATCATTAACTTGCGCAGATTCCATTTGCGGCACAGACGCAACGGCAGGAGGATTTTCAGAAGGAAAATCAAACTCAATTGGCGCTTTATTTTCGACAGGCGCTACAACATTGTTATCTGCATTCATTGTTGAAGGTACAGATACAACTTCAGAAGAAACAGAATCTGGCGCTACTTGTGCATCATTAACGGATGGAGCAGGAGTTGTTGGCGGAATATCACCGATTGCAACGTTAGCATCATCTCCAAATGACACTGTATTCATATCAGACGCACCATCACTAAAGAATTGGTCATCAGTGAATTCAGTGCCTTGAAAAGAAATATCTTCTCCTGCGGTTTGGGAAACATTCGCAACCACATTATCTTTAGGCGCTACCTCCTTATTGGACAGGCTTGATATAATAAAAAAAGAACCAACACCTAATAATAAAAGAACAATCAACAACAACGGAAATATATTCTTTTTCTTTTGCTCTTCTACAGCAGAAGAATCATATTCTTCGCCATCTTCGTACTCGTCATCATATGCTTCATCATCATAATCCTCTTCAGAATATGACTGCTCGTCATAAGCATCCTCAGAAGAGTCAAAATCCTCATCTTCATACATTTCCGAATTGTCAGAATCTTGAATGTCGGTATACTCTATATCATCATCCCACTGGTTTTCTTTATCTACCATACTCTCACTCTTTTTCAAAATGTTTCCTAATTCCATTCTACACGTATTAATTAAAATGGGCAAATATATTTTCGCATATTAAAACATAGAATGAACTATATTACAGTGTAATTGCTTTTAAGAACATTTACGTCAATCAAAAGTAGGAATTTTTGTAAACCTTTGCTTTACAATTTTTTAAAAAAAGGCGGCACCCAGATTCGAACTGGGGGTAAAAGCTTTGCAGGCTCCTG